>NZ_NRDQ01000003.1 GCF_002878455.1 Janthinobacterium sp. AD80 | reverse complement strand
CCCTGGAGTGGGGGATAACGTAGCGAAAGTTACGCTAATACCGCATACGATCTAAGGATGAAAGTGGGGGATCGCAAGACCTCATGCTCGTGGAGCGGCCGATATCTGATTAGCTAGTTGGTAGGGTAAAAGCCTACCAAGGCATCGATCAGTAGCTGGTCTGAGAGGACGACCAGCCACACTGGAACTGAGACACGGTCCAGACTCCTACGGGAGGCAGCAGTGGGGAATTTTGGACAATGGGCGAAAGCCTGATCCAGCAATGCCGCGTGAGTGAAGAAGGCCTTCGGGTTGTAAAGCTCTTTTGTCAGGGAAGAAACGGTGAGAGCTAATATCTCTTGCTAATGACGGTACCTGAAGAATAAGCACCGGCTAACTACGTGCCAGCAGCCGCGGTAATACGTAGGGTGCAAGCGTTAATCGGAATTACTGGGCGTAAAGCGTGCGCAGGCGGTTTTGTAAGTCTGATGTGAAATCCCCGGGCTCAACCTGGGAATTGCATTGGAGACTGCAAGGCTAGAATCTGGCAGAGGGGGGTAGAATTCCACGTGTAGCAGTGAAATGCGTAGATATGTGGAGGAACACCGATGGCGAAGGCAGCCCCCTGGGTCAAGATTGACGCTCATGCACGAAAGCGTGGGGAGCAAACAGGATTAGATAC
>NZ_NRDQ01000299.1 GCF_002878455.1 Janthinobacterium sp. AD80 | reverse complement strand
CGCCGGTGCCGAGGTGCTGGCCGCGCAGGCCGGCTTCGACAAGGCGCTGGCGCTGGCATTGGAAGAAACCGACAGCGCCATCGCGCAATGGGTGCAGCTGCGCAGCCGCCATGCGGAACTGCGCGAGGCGCACCAGCTGGCGCAGGAAAGCGCGCGCCTGGCCAGGGTGCGCTACCAGGAAGGCGCGGAAAGCCTGCTGGGCGTGCTCGAAGCAGAACGCATCGCCCTGGCCACGCAGGAGCAGCTGGTGACGGCGCACCGCGACGTGGCCATCGCCACGGCCCATGGCTACACGGCCATGGCGGGCGGCTTTGACGGGCCGGTGCAGCGCTAGAAGACAGACGCCGGCGGCGTCAGGCAGCGCCGACCTGGCTGGCGCAGGCGTCGACCACGCAGCCGCGCAGCCAGCGGTGGGCGGGGTCGGCATCCATGCGCGGATGCCACATCAGGGACACGGTCAGGTCCGGCATGCGCAAGGGCAGCGCAAAGCTGAACATGCCGGCGCGCAGATTGCCCGTGTGCCGTTCCGGCACGGTGGCGATCAGGTCGGAGCCATCGGCCAGCGCCAGCGCCGCCGTAAAGCCGCCGACGATGCTGGCGATGCTGCGCTGCAGTCCCAGCGCGGCCAGCGCATCATCCATCGGCCCCGTATCCTGGTCGCGCCGCGCCACAAGCACGTGCTGGCCGGCCGCGTAGCGCTCGGCGCTGATCTCGCCCTGCGCCAGCGCATGGCCGCTGCGCACCACGCCGACGAAACGGTCGCCGAACAGCCTGCGCGTGCGCACTTCCGGGCTGGTGAAACTGCCGATCACGCCCGTCTCCAGGTCGATGCTGCCCTCGCGCAGCTGCACGCTTTCGCGGTCGACCTTTTGCACGAAGCGCAAACGCACGCCGGGCGCCTGCGCGCCGATATGCGCGAGCAGCGCGGGACCGAAATTTTCCACGAAACCATCGCTCGAACGCAGCGTGAAGGTCTGCTCCAGCTGGCGCGGATCGAGCCGCTGCGCCGGACCCAGCACGGCCAGCGCCTCGCCCACCAGCTGGCCCACCCGCTCGCGCAATTCCAGCGCGCGCGGCGTGGGCACCAGTTCACGGCCGGCGCGCACCAGGAGCGGGTCGCCGGTCGTCTCGCGCAGGCGCGCCAGGGCGCGGCTCATTGCCGATGGACTCAGGCGCAAGCGCCGCGCGGCGCGCGTGACGCTGCCTTCCGCCAGCAGCACATCGAGGGTGATTAACAGGTTCAGATCGGGTATCGACATAGTTTCTTACCTTAGCATGATTTACTCGGCCCATGGCGTCAGACGCATGGATACATTGCGCGCGGCACGCCTTCCGGCGCGCCTGGCGCGGCGCTACGATGGACGCATCGCCACTTCGATCGACAACGACATGCAAGCCATTCATGCTCCTGCCGCCGGCCCTGCCGCGCGCCCGCGTTTTGCGCTGCCAGGCATGCCGCTGCGGCCGATGGACAGCGCCGACTGGAACCGCCGCCATGCCGGCGAGGATGCCGCCGCGCCGTGCGACGCCAGCGCGCTGCTGGCCGCCGAAGTGGCCGGCCTCGCACCTGGCAGCGCGATCGACCTGGCCAGCGGCACCGGACGCCACGCGGTCTGGCTGGCGCAGCAAGGCTGGCAGGTGCGGGCCGTCGATTTCGCCAAGGCGGGACTCGACAAGGGCCGGCAACTGGCGCATGCGCGCCAGGTCGAGGCGCGCATCGACTTCGTGCTGGCCGACCTGCGCCACTATGCCATCGGCGCCAGCCAGTTTGAGCTGGTGCTGCTGGCCTATCTGCACCTGCCGCAGCAGGAATTGACGCCGATACTGGCGCGCGCGGCCAGGGCCGTGGCGCCCGGCGGCACTTTCCTGCTGCTGGCGCATGACGCGGACAGCTTCGCGCATGGCCACGGCGGGCCGCAGCACGCCGAACTGCTCTACCGCCTGGACAAGGTGCAGGCCTTGCTGGGCGCGGCCTTCCACATCGACAAGGCGGGCCGCTGCGGCAGCGGCGACACGGCCGGCCTGCTGCTGCGGCGCCACGCGCAAGCTTGACGGTGCCACCGGCTGCGCCGCGCGGCGGCGCCAGGGAGCGCCAATTGAGGCGCCTGCTCTCCTGGGCCGTGCGCTGCATCGCGCCGGACAGCCCGGCGCAGGTCCGGCAGCCAAAGACGGAACAGGAACAGGACCAGTCACAGGAGCAGGGACAGGAGCGGGAACAGGGGCAGGACGGCGGCGAAGAGCGGACCTCCTCCGCGCCGGCCGACGCCTATCCGCTCGACGCCACCGGCTGGGGCACCTGCGGCTGGCCCCTGTAATCGCCTTGCTTCAGCACGCCCGCCCGCCTTCGCCTGTCCGTATCAGCACGCCATCGGCCAGCCAGCGCAGCAGCAAGGGCGCCGGCGCGAATGGCGCGGCAGCCTGGTCCTGCAAATGCGCC
>NZ_NRDQ01000298.1 GCF_002878455.1 Janthinobacterium sp. AD80 | reverse complement strand
ACAAGCCGGCGCTCGACCGCCGCAGCCTGCTGCCCGGCTTCGCGCCTGCCGCGCTGCTGGCGAATGCGGCCGACGGCGTGCGGCGCCTGCCCTACTTTTGTTCCGGCTGCCCGCACAACAGTTCCACCAAGGTGCCGCAGGGCTCGCGCGCGCAAGCCGGCATCGGCTGCCATTTCATGGCGTCGTGGATGGACCGCGACACCACGGGCCTGATACAGATGGGCGGCGAAGGCGTCGACTGGGTGGCCCACTCCATGTTCAGCGCCACCCCGCACGTATTCCAGAACCTGGGCGACGGCACGTACTTCCACTCGGGCTTCCTGGCCATCCGCCAGGCCATCGCCGGGCGCGCCAACATCACCTACAAGATTCTATACAACGACGCGGTGGCCATGACGGGCGGCCAGCCCATCGACGGCAGCCTGACGGTTGACGCCATCGCCTGGCAAGTGCATGCAGAAGGCGCCAAGGCCATCGCCGTGGTCAGCGACGCGCCGGAAAAATACGCGGGCCTGCACGGCCGCTTCCCGCCGCCCGCCACCTTCCACGGACGCGAGGACCTCGACCAGGTGCAGCGCCGCCTGCGCGACGTCAAGGGCGTCACCGTGCTGATTTACGACCAGACCTGCGCGGCCGAACTGCGCCGGCGCCGCAAGAAAAAGGAATTGGCCGATCCGCCGCGCCGCATGGTCATCAACAGCGCCGTGTGCGAAGGCTGCGGCGACTGCGGCGCGCAGTCGAACTGCCTGTCCATCGTGCCGCTGGAGACCAGCTATGGCCGCAAGCGCGCCATCGACCAGTCGTCGTGCAACAAGGATTATTCCTGCGCCAACGGCTTCTGTCCCAGCTTCGTCTCCGTGCGCGGCGCGCCTTGCGCAAGGCGGCCGACGCCGCCATCGACCCGCAAGCGCTGCGAC
>NZ_NRDQ01000297.1 GCF_002878455.1 Janthinobacterium sp. AD80 | reverse complement strand
GCGGCGCGCGCGCGATGCTGTCGAGTTGCACACTCATGTGGATGGTTCCCGCGCGGGCGGCGGCATGACGGCGGCGGCAGCCGTGCCGGCCTGCGCGCCCGCATCCGCCGGCACGCCCAGCATGGCGCCCAGCGCGCGCAGGTTGCGCTCCCAGTCATAGTCTTGCAGCACCAACTGGCGCGCGGCCAGGCCCATGGCCGTACCGTCGCCCTGGCCGTGGCGCAGCACGCGGGCCGCGTGGTGGATGAATTCCACGTCGTCGCGCGCCAGCAGCAGTTCCAGTCCGGGCTGGGCGGCGATGCCTTCCAGCGCCTGCGGCGTGGCCAGGACGATCTTGCCCATCGCCATCGCTTCAAGCACCTTGTTCTGCACGCCGCGCGCGATGCGCAGCGGCGCCACGGCCAGCGCCGCGCCCGCCAGGTAGGGGCGGATATCGGGCACCTTGCCCGTCACCGTCACGCCGGCCACGCGTCCCAGCGCCTTCACGCCGGGCGTCGGCTTGCTGCCGACGATGTAGAACTGCAGCTGGGGAAACTGGCGCCGCAGGGCGGGCCAGACGCTGGCGACGAACCATTGCACGGCATCGGCGTTCGGCCAGTAATCCATGGCGCCCGTAAATACCAGCACCTGCGCGCCCGGCGCATACGGGCCGGACGGCGCGTGCGCCATCGCGGGAGAAAAATATGCCGCGTCGACGCCATTATTGAAATGGCCCGTCTTGCGGCGCGCCATGGGGGCGCACTGGCGGAACAGGGCCGCTTCGGCGGACGAGACAAAGGCGGACGCCGTGAACTGCTGGGCGATATGGCGCTCGTACTGCAGCAGCAGCTGCGCTTCGCGCCGGTACAGCTGCGACAGGGGCCAGGGCTTGCTGTCGCCGTACTGGCGCCATTTGTCGGAATCGACATCGACGAAATCGATTACGCGGTGCAGGTGGCGGCCCGTGCTGCCATCGAGATACTGCGCCATGGACCCGGAATACGCGAGCGCATGGCGCACCTTGCCGCCCGACAGCACGCTGGCGACCCATTGCAGCAGGCGCGCATCGCGGTAATATTGCACGCTCATCGATTGCCGCGACAGCAGCGCCTGCACGGCGCGCCAGCGGGCCGCGCCGCGCCGCAGGTCGACGAAGCGCGTGCTGGCGCACAGGGCGGCCACGGCCCTGGTGTGCTGCCAGTCGTCGTCATCGTCGATGAAGCAGCCCAGGTGCACGCGGAAATGCCGGCTCAGGTATTGCAGCATGTGCCAGGAGCGTATCTTGTCGCCCTTGTCGGGCGGATACGGCAGGCGGTGCGTGAGGAAGAGGAGTTCGCGCATGGGGTGTCCCGTTACCCTTAGCCCAATTGCCGCACGATGTGCGGCCCCAGCAGGTTGGCCAGCGGCAGCGGCAGGCGGCGCCAGGCGCGGATGGACAAGCCGTACTTCGGATTCAGCGGATTGATCTCCGGCAAGGCCTTGGCGCGCACCAGCTTGTATGCATACGGCAATGGCTGGGGCGTGAAACCCCAGTTCTTCTTGAAGTCCCAGGCGCCCGTGCCCAGCTTGCTGCGGCCGAAATCGAACAGGCGGTAGCCGCGCGCGCAGGCGCGGCGCATCACTTCCCAGTACATGAAATCGTTGGCGCCCGTGCTGCGCGCCAGCACGCTGCCGCCGCCGTAGTACGGCAGTACTTCATCGCGGAAATAGAACGTGAAGACGCTGGCTTGCGCCTGCTGGCCGTGATAGATGCTGAGAATGTCGCAGTCGCCGTCAAACACCGAGCGCAGCAGCGCGAAATGGCGGCGCGCGAAGACGGGCGTGCCCAGCCGGTGCACGCTGCCCGCATACAGCGGGTAGAAGCGCTGCAAGTCGTAATCGACGGCGCTGTGCAAGCCGTTGGCGATGCCCTTGCGCACGACGGCGCGCTGCTTGCGGGGGATCGCCAGCAGATTCTGCTCGGCATCGGCGTGCAGCGGGCGGCGAAAGGTCGCATACAGCGGACGCTGCAGCCAGCCGTCCGCCGCCTGGCCGCTGTCGGACAGGCACAGCGGCTGCGGCGTGCGCCAGCGGTATTCCAGGTGGCCCACGCCCAGGCGCCGGGCCAGCGCCTGGGC
>NZ_NRDQ01000296.1 GCF_002878455.1 Janthinobacterium sp. AD80 | reverse complement strand
TTGCCCGTCAAGGCGGTGGCGCGCCACGTGCCGCCAGCAGCGCCGGCCGGCAAACAGCGCGCGGGCGAGGATGAATGGGAAGAGTTTTAGGCCTGCGACAGCTGTCGCAAATACGACTTGCATGTATGTGACTGTTGTCGCATAATTGTGTCAACAGTCATTAAGGGAGTCGCCATGAGCACGCCGTCCGTCACCGAATTGAGCTTGTTGAAAGCCTTGTGGAAGGAGCAGCCGCTGTCCGCGCGCGAGCTGCATGCCCGCGTGGAGGAAGAGCTGGGCTGGTCGTTTTCCTCCACGCGCAAGACCGTCGAGCGCATGCTGGACAAGGGCATGCTGCTGCAGCGCAGCGTACACGGCGTGCTCGTGTATGAAGCCCATGTGGACAAGGTGGCGACCTTGGCCGCGTTCGCCCACGACTTTGGCCGCCGCGTGATGGAAATCGACAGTCCCTTGCCGGTCACTATGTTTACGGGCAGCAAGCTGGTGGACCAGCAGGAACTGGCGGCGCTGGAGCAGCTGCTGCACGACTGGCCCGCCGACGCGAAGGAATAAGCGATGACCCTGTTCGCCCTGACCGTGTTGCAGGCAACAGTGGCCTGTCTGTTTGCCAGCTTGTTGCTGCGCTGTTTGCTGCCGCTGGCGCAACGCCGCTGGCCCGCGCTGTCGGCCCAGCGCAGCGCGTGGCTGGCGCCCCTGCTGGTGCTGGCCGCCGTGTTCCTGCTGCCGCTCTTGCCGCACGGCCAGCAGATCAGTGTGGTGCCCGAGATCAGCCTGGCCGCCGCTGTGCCGGCCGCAGCCGACGCAATATTGCCGCTGGCCGCGTCCGCGTCCCTCACTGCAGCCATCCCTGAGCTGATGCCTGCGCCGCCGGTGGAAGCGCCATCGGCCGCGGCCTGGCTGGGCATGCTGGCCACCGTCTGGCTGGGCATATATCTGCTGGGCCTGGCCATGCTGGCGTGGCGCCGCTGGCGCGGCCGCCACACCTTGCGCGCCTTGCTGCAGGCGGCGCGGCCGCTGGCGACGGCGGACCTGGCCGCGCATGGCGCGTTTGCCCCGGCGCAGCTGTGCCAGTTGCAAGCCCAGCGCATCGCCGTGCTGGAAATCGACGCGCCGATATCGGCCATGCTGCTCGGCGTGTGGCGGCCCCGTTTGCTGCTGCCTGCACATCTGCGCCACTTCACGCCCGGGCAGCAGCAACTGGTCATCGAACACGAGCTGACGCATGCGCGCCGCCGTGATCCCGTGCTGCAGCTGCTGGCCAGCGGCGTACAGCTGCTGCTGTGGTTCAACCCGGCGGCCGGCTGGCTGGCAGGCAAACTGGCCTGGGCGCAGGAACTGGGCTGCGACAGCCACGTGCTGGCTGGCCGGCCCCAGCAGCAGCGGCGCGACTATGCGGCCGCGCTGGTGCGCCAGCTGGGCTTGCAGACGCGCTTTCCTGCCGGCCTGGCGTTTGGCGGCCAGCCAAACAGCATGCTCGAGCGCGTGGCCCGCATGCGCGACAGCGGCCCCGGCAGCATGCACTGGCGCGCCCGGCTGGGCATGGGCCTGGCCCTG
>NZ_NRDQ01000295.1 GCF_002878455.1 Janthinobacterium sp. AD80 | reverse complement strand
CAAAACGGCCACGCCCAGCGCCGCCAGGCAGGCGCCACCAGCTGCCCAGCGCCACCAGCCAGGGCGCCAGCGCGCCGCCGATATGGCGGGCGCGGCAGCGCCATGTTCAAGCTGTGAGAGGATGCGGTTGCCTTCGGCCGGGGCCGTCGCCGTGGCTGGGGCGGCGCTGGCCAGCAGGTTTGGTCCGCGCGGCTGGCCATTGCCGGTGTTTAGTAAAGACAAAATATCACCTCCGAACTGAGTCGAACTTGATGTAAACCGCGCTCATGCGATGCGCGGGCGCCTACGATGGGCGGTACCGCCGTGCAAGCTTTCCGGCCCCGCCCATTCCCGTCACGGAGCGCCCCATGTTCGTCGCCCTGGTCCTGATGTATTTCCTGCTTGCCTGTTTCGCCTGCTGGCTGCTGCTGTTTCCCGGCGGCCGCGCCATCTTGCTGCACACCATGGTCAACCTGGGCTGGCGTTTGCAGCGGCGGGCGCAGCGCCTGAACCAGGGCGGCGGCGCGCAATGGCAGCGCCTGCAGCGGCACACGGGTTCCGGCCTGGCGCGCGGCTGGCAGTTGCTGCTGCGCCACCGCTGGCTGTCGCTGGCCGGCATGCTGCTGGTCACCGTGCCGCCCGTGCTGGCCTGGCTCTCCAGCGACCGCATCGCCTTGCGCGGTTATGCGGACCGGCAACATGCCATCAACGACCAGGTCAGCGATTTGCTCAAGGGCGAGCAGCTGGTGCCGCCGCCCACCTTGCCGCCACTGCTGTTCTCCACGGCGGAAGTGACGCAGCTGCGTCCGCTGCTGGGCGGCGCCAGCCGCAACTGGCAATTGCTCGACCACGACTACGCGCAACGCTTGCTGCTGGTATTTAAGATCATGAAAGACGTGCATGGCTACGACATGGTCTTGCTGGAAGGCTACCGCAGCCCGGAGCGCCAGAACCAGCTGGCGGCGGCCGGCCCGAACGTGACGAATGCCCGGGCGTTTCAAAGTTATCACCAGTACGGCCTGGCAGCCGATTGTGCATTCATGCTGGACGGAAAACTCATCATTTCTGAAAAAAACGCCTGGGCCATGCGCGGCTATCGTTTATATGGCGTGACGGCCGAATCGGTGGGCCTGCGCTGGGGCGGGCGCTGGACCATGATGGATTTCGGCCACACGGAATTGCCCCAGCGCCATGTGCTGGGAAAGTAAGCGCAGGCAGGGAACACGCGAGCCATTCTAGCGCCGCCGGCGCGCGCTTTTTTCACTGGCAGGCTCATGCTTGCGCCGCATCAACGGCGTGCCGTTCCCCGCCATGCGCCGCCGTTTGATACTTGTCCAATGTCAACAAAGTCCCCCGTCAATGCTGTCACGATGGGCCGCATCCGCGCACCCTGGCGGCGCCGCCATTCCTGCTTTGCCGACCTCACCCTGGGCTCATCATGCTGCGACGAATCTGGCATTTCATTACCGACAGCCGCCATCTGACCATCCTCGGCTTCGTCGCGCTGGCCGTCTTCCTGTACCTGGGTGCCGAGGTGCTGGAAGTGGCGCTGGTGTGGGCCCTGGGCTTGCTGCTGCTGGCCTTGCTGACCTGGCTGGGCATGTGGCTGTGGCGGCGGCGCCGCGCGCGCCGCGATGCGCAGGCGCTGGGCCAGGCCATCCTCAACCAGGCCGAGATCGCCGCTGCCGAAGCCGCCTCGGCCGCCCAGCCCCAGCACGGCGAACTCGACGCCGTGCGCACGGGCATGCTGGACGCCATCGACACCATCAAGACGTCCAAGCTGGGCCTCAAATCGGGCGCCGCCGCCCTGTATGAATTGCCGTGGTACATGATCATCGGCAACCCGGCGGCCGGCAAGAGCAGCGCCATCCTGCATTCCGGCCTGCAATTTCCTTTCGCCGACGGCAAGATCGTGCAAGGCGTGGGCGGCACCCGCAACTGCGACTGGTTCTTTACCACCGACGGCATCGTGCTCGACACGGCGGGCCGCTACTCCGTCGTCGACGAGCACCGCGGCGAATGGTTCGGCTTTCTCGACCTGCTGAAAAAATACCGGCGCAAGGCGCCCATCAACGGCATCCTCATCGCCGTCAGCATCGCCGAGCTGGGCGGCGATCCGGATGTCGGCATGCAGCTGGCGCGCAGCCTGCGCAAGCGCGTGCAGGACGTCATCGAGCGCCTGGAAGTGTTCGCACCCCTGTACATCGTGTTCACCAAGGCGGACCTGATCGCCGGCTTCACGGAGTTTTTCGCGGAAGCGGAACGCAGCGAGCGCGAGCGTGTCTGGGGCGCCACCATGCCCTACCAGCGCAAGCTGCCGACGGCCGACCTGCTGAGTTTTTTCGACCAGTGCTTCGACGAGCTGCACGATGGCCTGACGGAACTGAGCCTGGCCAACATGGCGCACCGCCAGCGCAAGACGATGGCGCCCGGGGTATTCACTTTTCCGCTGGAATTTGCCGCCATCAAGCCGGCCCTGCGCGCTTTTATTGCCACCCTGTTCGAGGAAAACCCGTTCCAGTTCCAGCCCGTGTTCCGCGGCTTTTATTTCACCAGCGCCCTGCAGGAGGGTGAACCCGTCAGCGCGTCCTCGCAGCAGGTGCGCGCCGCTTCGACCTGGCCTTCGCGCCCGCGCC
>NZ_NRDQ01000294.1 GCF_002878455.1 Janthinobacterium sp. AD80 | reverse complement strand
CGCCACCATCGTTTTCGCGGCCAGCCTGCAGGTGGCGCCCGGGCTGCGCGTGTGGCTCTTGCCCGCCGCCGCCTTTGCCGGCGCCATGCTCATTTGCGTGCTGCTCGACCGGGTCGCCCGCTGGGCCACCCCCGGTTCCATCGTCGGCCTGCTGCTGACGGGCGTGGCGCTGAACGCCATCACGGTCGCCGTCATGGGCCTGTGCATCTACATGGCCAGCGACGACCAGTTGCGCACCCTGACTTTCTGGACTTTGGGTTCCTTGTCGGCCGGCAGCTGGCGCCAGGTGGCGGCCCTGCTGCTGGTGCTGGCGGGCGCCCTGTGGGCCACGCGCTTCCTCATGCGATCACTCAATGCGCTGGCCCTGGGCGAAGCGCAAGCCTTGCACGTGGGCGTCGACGTGGGCCGCTTGCGCACGCAAGTTATCGTGCTCGTGGCCGCATTGACGGGCTTCGCCGTGGCCTGGTGCGGCGGCATCGGCTTCATCGGCCTGATCGCGCCGCACCTGGTGCGCACCTGGCTGGGCGCCGACCAGCGCCGCGTGCTGCCCCTGGGGATGCTGGCCGGCGGCTTGCTGCTGCTGTTGGCCGACACCCTGGCGCGCACGGTCGCCATCCCGGCGGAAGTCCCCGTCGGCATCTTCACGGCTCTGCTGGGCGGGCCATTTTTCCTGATGCTGCTGCGGCGCTTCCGCCACAGCACCGCCTAGCAGCGACGACCATGACGCCTTTACTTGAACTGAGTTTTGCCACCACCCGCCTGGGCCAGCAGTATTTCGGCCCTTTTAATCTGCAGGTGGCGGCGGGCGAGCGCATCGCCATCCTCGGCCCCAGCGGCGCGGGCAAGTCGACCCTGCTGAAACTGATGGCGCGCGAATTGCGCCCGCAGGCGGGCAAGGTGCTGTTCGCCGGACGGCCGCTGGCGCAGTGGCCGCTGGCGGAGCTGGCCTTGCGCCGCGCCTTGCTGCCGCAAGGCTCGAACGTGGCATTCGGCCTGCTGTCGGACCTGGTAATCGGCCTGGGAAGGGTGGCGCGCCTGGTCGACCCGCAGCTGGAGCGCATCGTGCAGGAGGCGGCGGCCCTGGCGCATGCCACGCATTTGCTGGGCCGGCGCCTGGACAGCATGTCCGGCGGCGAACAGGCGCGGGTGCAGCTGGCGCGCATCTTCGCGCAGATGTGGGATGTGGAAGGGGGCTTGATACTCGTCGACGAACCGCTGGCCGCGCTCGACCCGGGACTGCAGTTCGATCTGCTCGACAGCCTGGAACAGTTTTGCGCCGCGCGCGGCCATGCCGTCATCGCCATCCTGCACGACATCAATCACGCCTTGCTGGGCTTCGACCGGCTGCTGCTGGTGCGCTCGGGCCAGCTGACGGCCGACATTCCCGCCAACGCCGACGCCGTGCCGGCGCTGGCCGCGCTGTATGGCATCGCCCTGACGACGGCCACCAGCAGCGATGGCCATGTCTGCGTCATCCCTGCCAGAAGCGCCGTGCGCCGGGCCGCCTGAATTATTACCAGACGTCCGCCGCACGCGGCCGCGCCATCTGGCCGCCGCCCAGCAGCCACACCATCAGCGCATCGGCCTGTTCGCGCGTGGCCGCCACCTCCTGCAGGATGCCGAAGGCCTTCATGGCGCCGGCCGCCATGGCTTGCAGCTGCGCGCGTTTTTCCCCGTCCGGTTCGATCGAGACGAGACCCCGGCAAATGGCGGCCAGCGCCACCTTGTGATGCTTGAGCCACAGGCCGCGCCGCTTGCGGTCGGCGTGCGCCTCGTCGCTGCGTTTCTCTTCGAACAGCATGACGAACGGTGCGCCATGGCGCAGCAGGGCGTCCATGTCGTTCTCCCACAGGGGCGCATAGCCTTCGACGGCCGTTTCAGGGCGAAAGCGCACGATGGGAAAGTCGCTGACGTCGTGGATGGAAAAGTGTGCGGGATTCGGTTTCATGGTGTCGTGCCTTCCAGGGTGGATGAGGGGATTGCCAGCCGCCGCCCAGCGCCTTGTAGACCTGGACCAGCGACAGCGACGCGGTGGCGCGGCTGTCGACCAGCGCCGCCTCGTTGTTCAATAAAGTGTTTTGCACGTGCAGCACGTTGATCAGGTCCGCGCCGCCCTGGCGGTACTGCAGTTCCGCGCTGCCCAGCGCGCGCCGTCCCTGCCTGACGGCTTCATCGAGGCTGGCCTGGCGGCGCTGGTTCGCCTGGTAGCCCGAGAGCGCGTCTTCCACCTCGTGCCAGGCGGCCAGCACGGTCTGGCGGTAGGCGATGGCCGCTTCCTGCTGCTGCGCCTCGCGCAATTGGAGGTTGCCGCGCAAGCGCCCGCCATCGAACAGGGGCACGCTGAAGCCGGGGCCGAAGGCGAAGCGTTTGGCGTCCCAGCCGATATCGGACAGCTGCATGGCTTGCAGGCCGACGCTGCCCGACAGGGTAATGCGCGGATAAAAGTCGCCATGCGCCACGCCGACATTCGCCGTGGCTGCGTGCAGTTGCGCTTCGGCGCGGCGGATGTCGGGACGCCGTTCGGCCAGGCCGCTGGGCACGCCCAGCTGCACCTGCATGGCGACGGCCGGAATCTCCTGGCTGGCCGCCAGTTCCGCCCGCAAGCCTTGCGGCGGCAGCGCCAGCAAGAGGGCGAGGGCATTGCCCAGGCGCGCCACGCGCTGCTGCAGCGGCGGCAGGCGCGCTTCGATGGTGGCCACGTGGGCGGCCGCTTCGGCCACGTCGAGCTGCGTCGTCGCGCCTTCCTGCAGGCGGATGCGCGTCAGCGACAAGGTGTGGCGGGCGATGTCGAGCAGTTGCTGCGTGATAGCCAGGGTTTGCTGCGCGCCGCGCAATTCGATGTAGTCGCGCGCCGTCTCGGCCAGCACGGCCAGCAGCACGCCGCGCTGCGTTTCCAGCGCCACGTCGACCCGCGCATCGGCCGCTTCCACTTCGCGCCGCACGCGCCCCCACAAGTCCAGTTCCCAGGCCGCGTCAAGGTTGCTTTGCCACAGGTTGTAGGCGGACTCGCCGTTGTTGCGCGACGGGTCGCTCAAGCCCTGTTCGCTGTTGCGCGCGCGGCCATAGCTGCCATTCGCGCCCAGCGACGGGCCTTGCGCGGCGCCAGCCACGCCGCGCGCGGCACGGCTTTGTTCGAGGCGGCTGGCGGCCGCCAGCAGGTCCAGGTTGGCGCTGGCGGCACGCCGCACCAGAGACGATAAAGTGGCATCGCCGAAGCTGTCCCACCAGCGCTGTTCGATGGCGGCATCCTCGCTTGCGGTGAAGCGGGCGTCTTGCGCCTGGCGCCACTCTTGTCCCAGTGCGTTGTGCGGGCGCTGGAAATCGCTGCCGACGCTGGCGCAGCCGGCCAGGCCCAGGGCCGTGGCGAGTATCAGTGCTTTCATCGCGCGCTCACCTGTGTCAACGCTGGACGGCGCGCAGCTGTATCGATGCGCACTTCGGCCGACATGCCCACGCGCAGGCCGACGTCGTTATCCTGGCCGGGATCGAGCGCGATCCGGACGGGGATGCGCTGCACCACCTTGGTGAAATTGCCGGTGGCGTTTTCCGGCGCGATGGCGGCAAACGTCACGCCCGTGGCGGGCGCGATGCTGTGCACCTTGCCACGCAGGAGCACGCCCGGATAGGCATCGACGGCGATGCTGGCGCGCTGGCCCTGGCGCACGTGCGTCAGCTGGGTTTCCTGCAGGTTGGCGACGACGAAGCTGCGGTTCAAGGGCACCACGGCCATCAGGCTGGCGCCGGGCGCCACCAGGGCGCCGACGCGCACGGCGCGGCGTCCGACGATGCCGTCGATGGGCGCGCGCAGCTGCGTGTGCGACAGATCCAGTTCGGCGCGTTGCAGGCTGGCCTGCGCGCGCAGCAGGGCCGCTTCGGCCGCGCCTTGCTGCGCCTGCAAAATGTCCGTCTGCTTGCGCGTGGCCACGAGGGCGGCGCGGTTTTGCGCCAGGCGCGCTCGGCTCACGTCAAAGCGCGATTGCGCCTGCTGGGCGTTCTGCACGCTGCCCGCGCCCTGGCCGGCCAGGTGCGTTGAACGGGCCAGCTCCTGTTGCGCCAGTTTATCTTCCGCCTGGTTGGCGTCGACCAGGGTGGTGGCCTGGTCGATCACCGATTGCTGGCGCTGCACCGTGGCGCGGGCATTGGCCAGTTGCGCCTCGGCGCCGGCCACTTCAGCGCGGGCCGAGGCGGCGGCGGCCTGGTAGTCGCGGTCATCGATGCGCGCCAGCAGCTGGCCCGCCTCGACAGCCTGGTTGTCTTCCACCAGCACTTCGCGCACGATGCCGCCCACCTTGGGCGAGAGCACGGTGTAGTCGGCGCTGACGAAGGCGTCGTCGGTGCTTTGTTCGTCGCTGCGGGAAAACGTCAGCTGCCAGGCGCAAAAGGCGAGGGCGCAGGCCAGCAGGGCCAGGCCGAGAAGAAAGGCGCGTGAGCGCAGTATGGGTGTTTGCATGGTGTAGCTCTTTCGTTAAATAAAAGTCAGGCGGCGCGCGGCGGAAAGACGCGCGTCGGCAGGATGGGAATGATCACAATCATGGCCAGCGCGATGGCGGCCACGGTGAGATACAGGTCGGACGAGGTCAGGGTGACGACTTGCGCATGCATGCGCTGCGCCAAACCTGGCACGTCCACGGCGGCCGGCAGGTTGCCCAGGCGCTCGCTGAGCACCGTCGAATGAAAGTGGTTGCGGCGCGTGATCAGCGCATCGAGCACGCCGGTGGCGACGACGGCCGACATGCCCTTGATGGTGTTGAACCAGGCCGAGGCAAACGGACCGTCCTGCGGCGCCAGGCCCGTGGTGGCCAGCAGCAACAAGGGAATCACGGCCATGGGCTGGGCGAAGATCTGCACGGCTTGCAGCAGGTAGAAATGCGTGCGGATCCAGTCCGGCGACATGCGCGCGCCCAGCACGCAGGACACGGCCAGCATGCCCAGGCCGATGGCCAGCACCCAGCGGCAGTCGACGGCGCGGATATTGCACAGGGCGGCCACCAGCGGCAGCGCGATCAATTGCGGCAGTGCCACCATCAGCATCACGGGTGCCGTTTGCAGCGGACGGTAGCCATGCACCTGCGCCAGGTAGGATGAAGGAATCAAGATTACCGCCAGCAGCACGAACAGCACGCCGCCCAGGGTCAGCAGGGCGTGGCTCAGGTTGCGCCGCGACAGCAGCTGCAGCTTGAAGAAGGGCAGCGGGTGCGACCACTCGTTGACGAGGAACAGCACCAGCAGCACGGCGCCGCCGCCCAGCAGCACGCAGATCAGCGGCGAATGGAACCAGTTCAGGCGCTCGCCCTGCAGCATGCCAACCACCAGCATGCTGATGGCGGGCAGGCCAAGCAACAGGCCGCGCCAGTCGAACTGGCGCAAGCGCTCCAGGCGCAGCGGGTCTTGCGGCAAGCCCCAGGAGACCATCAGCAGTGCGACGATGCTGCCCGGGAT
This sequence comes from Janthinobacterium sp. AD80, assembly GCF_002878455.1. Lineage (GTDB taxonomy): Bacteria > Pseudomonadota > Gammaproteobacteria > Burkholderiales > Burkholderiaceae_D > Janthinobacterium. Next base: position 4,884 of record NZ_NRDQ01000294.1, on the reverse strand, counting down.
GACTTGCCAGAAGGCCCACTGCCAGCCCAGGGACTCGGTCCAGAAGGCGGCCAGCGGCGTGCCCAGGCTGGGGCCGAAAGTGGCGCTCAGCGCATAGCCGCCCAGGCCATACAGCTTGATGTTGGGTGGCAGGAAGCGCAGCGCCACCGTCATCAGCATGGGTGGCAGGGCGCCGCCGGCCGCACCCTGCACCACGCGCAGGATGATCAGCATGGGCAGATTTGGCGCGAAAGGGCACAGCAGGCCTGCCGCCATGCAGACGATGATGGCGGCGGCCGTCAGGCGCCGCAGCGAGAAGGTGACGGAACACCATGGCGCAAACGCCATGGCCGACACCGAGGCGGCCGCATACAGGGCGACCAGCCAGCTGGCGTCGTCGCGCGAAATGCCCATGGCGCCGCGGATGTCGGCCAGCGCGATCTTGGTGATGTTTTCATTCAGGCCGGCCAGCATCACGGCCAGCAGCACGCCGGTCAGGCCGGTGGCCAGGCGCAGGCCGAAGATGGTGGGGGAGGGAAGCGGCGCGGCCGCAGGGACGGCGCCGGGTAGCGGTACAGCGGACACAGGGAACTCCGTGGATGAGGATCAGTCCACGCAGTATAGGCAGCCCTTAATCTTGTGAAAATTGATAATTAAGGAAGTATGAATTGCGTCTGACGCAACGGTTGTTGGGGTCGGACCCTATGGGGCTGACCCCGGTCTTTTTCGTTGGCTTTGGCGTCTGGCGCGTGAATTCAGATCTACCCCAATCAAATGCCGGGGTCAGACCCGCAAGGGTCTGACCCCGTGCACAGCTCCTTGATCATGCGGCGCAGCCAGCGGTGCGCATGGTCGTGGTCGAGGCGCGGGTGCCAGGCCTGGAAGACTTCCACGCTGTCGACGGGAATGGGCAGCTCGAAGGTACGCAGTTTGAGCCCCAGCCGCTCGACGATGGGCAGCAGCGGCGTGGGCATCAGCGGCAGCAGCAGGCGCGAATCGGCGACGGCGAAGATGGCGGACTGGAAGTTGGGGCTGATCAGCGAGACGCGGCGCGTGTAGCCCCGCTCGGCCAGGATGGTGTCGAACGGGCCGCGCGCCAGACCGCGGCGCGAGACGCTGATATGTTCATATTCGGTAAAGCTGTCGAGGTTGATGGGGTGGTCGAAAATAGGGTGGTCGCTGCGGGCGATGCCGACAAAGCCGCTGCTAAATAGCTGCTGCAGCTTGATGTCGGGCGCAAAAGCGCGCCGCGCGCTGATGTACAGATCGATGCGGCCAGCGTGCAGGGCGTCGTTTTCAGTGGCGCCGTCGCCTTCCGGCACGAAGCGCAGCACCGTGTGCGGCGCGTGCACGGCCAGCAGGTCGCGCAGCTTGCCGCCGTAGGCACCGACAAACACGTCATTGGCGCACAGGCTGAAAGTGCGTTGCAGGGTGCGCAAGTCCACTTCGCGGCCCGATGTGAAGATGGCGTGCGCCTGTTCCACCACGCCGCGCACCTGCTCGCGCAATTCCAGCGCGCGCGGCGTCGGGGCCAGGCCGCGCCCCGAGCGCACGAAGACAGGGTCGCCGATGGCATCGCGGATGCGCGCCAGGGTGCGGCTCATGGCCGGCGCGCTCAGGTTCATGCGCCGCGCGGCGGCCACGGCGCTGCCTTCCTCGAGCAGGATGTCGAGGGCGACGAGCAGGTTCAGGTCCGGGAGTTTCATGCGCCGATTATAGCGCCGGATCGCCCCTTCAGAAATCCACCTGCGCCGAGAAACGCGCGCTGCGCGGGCTGCCCACGTTCAGCCAGCCGCCGCTCACGCCCGCTGCCGAAGCCCAGTAGCGGCGGTCGAACACATTGTCCAGATTGGCCCGCAGCACCACGGGACGCACGTCCTGCAGCCGCAGTGTGTAGCGTGCGCCCAGGTCCAGAATGGTCCAGGCGGGGATTTGCTGCAGGTTGCCCGAGCCGGCGTACTGCGAGCCGGCATGTGTGATTCGGCCCGTCGCCGTCATGCCGGGCGCGAACGGCGTATCCCATTCCGCGCCGAGATTGACATTCAGTCTGGAAATGCCGGGCGCCTTGTCGCCGTCATATTTGCCTTGCGGGGTGGCCGTCAGCACGGCGTCGAGGAGCATGGCGCCGGCCATCACGCGCCAGCCCTTGACGGGTTCGCCGACGATGGACGCTTCCAGGCCCCGGTTGCGTTGTTCGCCAAACAGGCCGTACACCATGCTGGCGGTGTCGAGTTGGCCATTCGGCTGTTTGACCTGGAAAATGCTGACGGTGGTCAGGTAGTTGCCGGTGTCAATCTTGACGCCTGCCTCATATTGGCGGCTTTTATAGGGAGAAAAAATTTCGCCAGCGTTCCTGGCCATGTCGGGCGCCACCGGCCCCTTGTTCAGCGCCTGCATGCTGTTCGCGTACAGCGACAGGTTGGCGGCGGGCTTGAAGACGATGCCCACGCCTGGCGTCAGCGCGCTCTTGTCGTAGGCCGTTTTCACGCCGTTGCGGTAACTGGCCACGTCAACGCGCTGATGGCGTGCACCGCCCATCAGCTGAAGGCGTCCGTCCAGCATGGTGATGGTGTCGGCGATGGCAAAGCTGGTCAGATTGCTCTGCGACGTCAGTGGCAGCGCGCCCAGGCGGCTGGTGAACACCGGTGCATCGACGAACACGGGCGCATACAGATTGGATTGGATTTCACCGTTGTATTCGCGCGCGCTATAGATTTTCTGCCAGGTGCCGCTGGCGCCCGCATGCAGTTCATGCGTCAGCGCGCCGGTCTTGACGATGCCGCGCAAGCCCGCTTCACCGGAACGCGACTTGGTCAGCGAAGGGCGCGATGAAAAATATTCGGTAAAGTCGCCAGCGCTGTTGCTGATGATGGGTTCGGGTGACAGCTTGTCCTGCTGCGCATGCTGCGCACCCAGCGCGGCATAGGCGGTCAGCCCGGACGCGAGATCGTATTCGATCCTGGCCATGCCGAATTCGGTGGTCGATTTGGCGTAGTTCCATCGTTGCGTAGTGTTGCGCGTGGGCGGCTTGGGGATGTCGAAGCCGTTCGAATCGAGGAAGTACCACCAGCCACCGCGGCGCATGTCGAGGTGGTCGTAGCCGAGATCGAGCGAAGCGCGCAGCGCACCGCCCCGGTAGTCGAGTCCCAGGCTGGCCGTGCCCATGGTCTTGTCGCTGCCCTTCAGCGCCGTTTCACCGTCGCGGTACACGGCGTTGGCGCGCACGCCGAACTGTCTGTTGTCGCCGAAGCGGCGGCCCACGTCCAGGTGGGCGCCGAACTGCGCGCGCGAGTCGTAGCTGCCAGTCAGGCGCGTGAGCGGTTCATCGCCCGCGCGCTTGGGCACCAGGTTGATGATGGCGCCGATGCTGCCGCCCGGGGCGATGCCGGCCAGGAAGGCCGAGGTACCTTTCAGCACCTCCACCCTTTCGAGCGTTTCCATGGGGATCTTGGTCGCAGGCGCCACGCCGAACAGGCCGCCGTAGCTGATGTCCTCGGCCAGCACATTGAAGCCGCGCACGTGTGGCTGGTCGATATAGCTGTCGCGCGGCCAGCCGCTGGCGATCGACGGGTCGTTGGCCAGCACGTCGCCCAGGCTGCGCGCCTGCTGGTTGCGCAGCAGTTCTTCCGTGTAGCTGGTGGTGGCAAACGGCGTGTCCATCACGTCGCGCGCGCCCAGCAGGCCCAGCTGGCTGCCGCGTGCCACCTGGCCACCCGCATAGGTGCCGGGCAGGGCGTTTTCTTGCGTGCCGCTGACGCTTACTTCCGGCATGACGGTGTCGCGCGCAGCCGCTGGCGTGGCCAGGGCGGCACGGAGAGTATAGCCGCCCGCCCCGGTACGCAGCAGTTCCAGGCCACTGCCGGACAATGCCAGGCGCATTGCCTGTGCCGCGTCGTAGCGGCCATGCACGGGTGCGGCGCTACGGTTGGCCGCCAGGGCGGCATCCATGGTCAGCGCCACGCCGGCCTGGCGCGCGATTTTATTCAGGCTGGCGGCCAGCGTGCCGGCGGGGATATCGTAGTCCTGCATGGCGCCGGCCTCGCGGTGTTGGGCCAGGGCCGGCAGGGGCGCCAGCGCGGCAGCGCTGCTGGCAAGGAGGACGGCGGTAAACAAGGGATGAAATGGGAAGGGCAAAGGCACGGCGCGACTCCAGAAAAAAGGGGAAAGGATGCTGCTTCCTTTCCTTGCCGTGCCAGATCGCAAAAGTGAGAGGGGCAAGGTGACTTTTATTTGTGTTCACGCCGCAGGCGCACCGTGCTCCACCAGCGGGCCGTGGTCGACACTTCGACCGGCACTGCCGCGCTCAGTGCCAGCAGGGCAGCGTGACTGTCGCCCAGCGGCAGGGTGCCACTCACGCGCAGCCGCGCCGCTTCGGGCGTCACCTGCAGGTAGCCGTGGTGATAGCGGGCGATTTCTTCCACCACGGCGCCCAGCGGCTGGTTCTCCACCACCAGCATGCCGTCCTTCCAGGCGTCGGCATTGCCGTCGGCAGGGGCGGGCAGGCCGACCACGCCGTCGTGCAGACGCACGGTTTCACCCTGGCGCACGATGCGCTCCTGGGCACACGCTATCTGCGGCTGCGGGGAACAGCTGGCCGGCCGGGTGGCGACCGCAAAGCGCGTCACCGTCAGGCGCGTGCCGCCCTCGTCCAGGCGGCGCACGATGAAGCTGGTGCCCAGCGCGCGCAGGCTGCCGTCTGGCGTATGCACGATGAAGGGACGCCCGCCCTCGTTGCCACTGTGGCTGGTATCGATGGCGATCTCGCCGCTGCGCAGCATCACCCCGCGCTGGCGGCTGTCGAATGCGAGGTCGACGGCGCTGCGGGTATTGAGATGCAGCACGCTCGCGTCGGGCAGCAGCACGCTGCGGCGTTCACCGGTGGCCGTTCGGTAGTCCGCCAGCAAG
>NZ_NRDQ01000293.1 GCF_002878455.1 Janthinobacterium sp. AD80 | reverse complement strand
GTGGCCGAGCTGCCGCAGGCGGCCGTGGTGGCCGCCGCCGATATTCCCGGTGCGCAGCAGGGCGGTGAGGTGGCCGCCTACGTGAGCCGGCTGCAGCATGTGCTGCTGGGGCTGCTGTGCCGCGCGGCGCAGACGCGTCCTGGCAGCTACCGCCTGGCGCTGCAGCTGTATTTGAACCGCGCCGGTGTCGTGGACCGCGTGCAACTGCTCGATACGACCGGCTTGCCCGCGCGCGACAAGGCCATCGCCCAGTTGTTGCTGGGCATGCAGGTGGGCGCGGCGCCGTCGCCTGTCATGCCGCAACCCGTCTCCATCCTGCTGCTGCCGGAAGGGCCGGGCAGCGAAGTCGATTGCGCCCGCAAGGCAGCAGGCAGGACCACGCCATGAGCATGCCCGACCTGCGCGCCAAGCTGAAACGGCACCTGAGTGCGCGCTATGCAGTGCTGCGCTGGCGTTTGGAGCGCGTGGTCGGCTGCAAGCACAATGCGGCCGATGCGCTGCAGGAAACCTGGCTGCGCCTGGAAGCGATGGCGCAGCCGGCCACGGTGCACAATCCCGACGCCTACCTGCTGCGCATGGCGGCCAATATCGCCACCGATGCCTACCGCCGCGACCAGATCATCGTCACCGAGCGCGAAAGGGATGAGCTGATGCACCTCGGCGACGCCGAGGCCTTTGCCGACGACATCGCCGACCCCGCGCGCATCGTCTCGGCGCGGCTCGACGTGCAGGCGCTGGATGCGGCGCTGGCCAGCCTGTCGCCACGCCGCCGCGCCATCCTGACGGGCGCCAGGGTCGATGGCCTGCTCAACGAGGAAATCGCCGAGCGCTTCGGCATTTCCGTGGCGATGGTAAAGAAAGAATTGCAGGCCGCCATGCAACACTGTAAAACCTGCATGGTCAACGCCGATGCGGTTCAGCGCAGCGATGTGGCGGGCCGGCGTAAATATTGATGATGCACATGAACAGTTCCCAGCGCGACCCGCGCGACCCCGCAGACACTGCCGACAGCGACGCCGCCATCGGCCAGCAAGCCGACGCCTGGTGGGTGCGGCTGCGCTCGGCCGATTTCACGCGCGCCGATGCGGACGCCCTGCGCGCCTGGTGCGCGCGCAGCCCCGCGCACGCGCGCGCCTGGCGCGAACTTCAGCAAGTGTGGCAGGCGCTCGATCCCGCGCTGGCGCGATCAGGCCCTGCGCCGCAGCGGGCCGCTGTGCTGGCGTTTCCGTCCAGGGCGGGGCGCCGCGCC
>NZ_NRDQ01000292.1 GCF_002878455.1 Janthinobacterium sp. AD80 | reverse complement strand
GCCAAGGCCGGGCGTCACGTCCAGCGCCGTCATGCGCTCCCAGTCGGCCAGGGCCAGCGGCGGCAGCTTGCCGCCCAGGACCAGCAAGGGCGCATGCACGCGCACGCTGGCACTCAGCGATTCATTCAGCCATTCGAGCGGCGCCAGGCGCGCGTCGGCGTCGCCATCGTCCTCGATGACGGGATGCAGCTCCTGCCAGTAGGTGCGCAGCAGGGCATCGACCAGGCGCAAGCCGTGGAACAGGCCGACAAAGCCCCGCTGGCGCAGCCACGCCTCGAGCAGCCAGGCGGCGAGCTGCAAGTCCTTCGAGCGCGTCGCCAGGGTTTCGCCGCAGCGCTGCTCGATCAGCGGCCAGTCGGCGCGCCGCAGCGGGCGCTCCCACTGCCCCATCGGCAGGCTGGGGTCGTCTTCCTCGCGCAACAGGCGGATTTCCATGAAAACGGCATCGTAGCGGGCCGCCTCGCCGCACGGCGCCGCGGGGGAAATCGGCGCCAGCAAGGCATCGAGGCGCTGCTGTTCGGCGGGACTGAGGAGGAAATCAGGAATGGCGTGCATGAGCGTGTCTAGTCCAGTAAGCGGGATTTGCGGGAAAGTAAAACGGCGCCATCATCAGGCGGCCGCATGCTGCGCCTGCGGCGCCTCGATCAGCCTGGCCACGTGCTGCGCCAGGAGCTTGGCCGCCAGCGGCGAGGTACTCTTGTGCAGGTCGACCACCGAGGCCGTGGGCGGAAAGTAAATTTTCTCGGACAGCGCCAGCAGCCGCCCCGTATCGAAGCCGTCGTCGACTTCATGCAGGGCGATGACGGCATGGTCGGCGCCGTCGTCAAGCAGGGCCTGGAACGGATTCGGCCCCGCATACGCCGAGGGCCAGCCGTCGTCCACGCACGGGTGCAGGTTGTAGAAACCATGGCAGGGAAAGCGGTGCAGGCGAGCGTCGAACTGCTGGCCGAAGGTGGCGGCGATGCACAGCTGGGGGCGCCATTCGCGCTCGTACAGGCGATAAAACTCCTCGCTCTTCACGCGCCCCCGATAGGCGGGCAAGCCGTGCGCCGCCGCCAGGCGCGCCACCATCGTTTCTTCCTCGGCGCTGTGCGGATACGCCCAGACGCGCCGTTCGCGGCTGACGAAGCTGGCCTGCGGGTCATCCGTGGCCACGCCGACCACCTCGATGCGCGCGGCCAGCGGCCCCTTGAGCAGTTCGCTGAGCACATGAAAGCCCCGGTAAAAACTGCCGAAGACGGCCACGCGCAGGGGCGCCGCGCCACCGTGGCAGGCCTGGACGCCATGACTGACATGGCCCGCACTCACCGCTCGCCCCTTTCCGCCTGCATGCTGAAGCGCTCCGCCGTGCCGCCGGCAGCGGGCAAGGCCGCTTCCTGCCAGGCTGGCGCCTGGGCCGGGAACAC
>NZ_NRDQ01000291.1 GCF_002878455.1 Janthinobacterium sp. AD80 | reverse complement strand
GTGTTGTCTCATCACGAGCCCGTCTTTCTCGACGGCCTCGGCGAAGCGCCGTTATTCCAGTTCGTCCAGCAATACAAGAATTTGTCGCTGAAACAGAACATCGCCATCGGTGCGCGCACGCTGGCGCCCCGCGCGCTTGCCGGGCGCCAGCAAGTCTTGCGCGTCGACCGTGTCAAAGCGGATGCTGCCGCCCAGCGCGCCCGGCCCCGCATCGGCGCTGGGCCCAGGCTGGATATCGACCTGTTTCAGCAGGTCGGGGTCGATGCCGCCCAGGTCGCCCCGGTGCTGGTGCAGGCTGCGTCCCTGGCGCGCGCCATCGATGCTGATGTTCAGGTTGGCGCCATCGACGCCGCGCAGGTAGACGCGCTGCGCATTGCTGGCGCCGCCGCCGATGCTGACGGCAGGCTCGTTGGCGAAGATGTCGGCCACGTCCATCGCCTGCTGGCGCTGCAGGGTCTCGCGGGGAATGCGCGTAATGCCGGGCAGCGGCGCGTCCGGCGCGGACTGGCCGATCAGTTTGACTTCGGGCAGGGTCGCCAGCGGCGCGGCTGGTTCGGCGAGTTCGGCGCGCGTGTCCATCGTTTGCTGGGCGAAAGCGAGTGGGGCGATGGGCAGCGCGCTGGCGCCAAGCAGGAACAGTGGAACGGCAAGGGGTACGGCATGTCGCATGGGAAGGTCGTCTTTATCAGAAGGGAAGCCACGGGGGGTAGGGAGGGCGCAGGTGCTGGCCTGCGCAGCGTCAGTCGAATCTGCTACAGCAGCGCTGTCCCGGGACTGGAAGTGGCGCGCCGCGCCGCTCCCGGTCCCTGAAATACCCGGTTGGCTTCATCTCGTCAGCCGCCATTCTGGAAGAGGCGGACGACCTTGGCTATTTGTATTTCTTGAGACGGCCCATCAGGAAAACTGAGGGCTGGCGCTCAATGGCAGGCGCGCTTGGCCACCAGGGTCAGGATGTCGTAGCTGGCCACCAGCTCGTCGTTCTGGTTGGTGACCTGCACGTCCCACGACACCACGCCCTGGCCCACGCCCTTGTCGTCGCGGCGCTGGCGGTCAACCTTGCGCTTGCAGGTGAGGCGCGCGCGGATGGTGTCGCCGATGCCGACCGGGGCGACGAAGCGCAGGTCGTCGAGCCCGTAATTGGCCAGCACGGGACCGGGCGCCGGCGAGACGAACAGGCCGGCGGCCGCGGCCAGCACGAAATAGCCATGCGCGATGCGCCTGCCGAACTGCGAATCGCGCGCGGCGATCTCGTCGAAATGCATGTAGAAATAATCGCCCGAGATGCCGCCAAAGCCGACGATGTCGGCCTCGCAGACGGTGCGCCGGTGCGTCAGCAGCGATTCGCCCACTTCCAGTTCGTCGAAATGCTTGCGGAACGGATGCTGCACGCTTTCGCGCACGGCGGCGCCGCGCACGTATTCGCCCGTCACGGCCGTCAGCATGGTGGGCGAGCCTTGCAGCGCCGAGCGTTGCAAATATTGCGAGATGGCGCGCAGGCCGCCCAGCTGCTCGCCGCAGCCGGCGCGTCCGGGGCCGCCGTACTTCAGGTGCGCCGACTGCACTCCTTGTCGGGCACCATGGCCATTTCGGAAACGTCGCTGAAAGACGTGGCCTTGATGACGATCGCCGAGATCAATGCCAAGGGCGGCGTTCCGGGAA
>NZ_NRDQ01000290.1 GCF_002878455.1 Janthinobacterium sp. AD80 | reverse complement strand
ATGGGCGGCGCGGGCCTGTGCGGCGCGGCTGCCGCCTGCCTGGCGCTGTCGCTGCTGCCCGCCAGCCTGGGCATCCCCGGTTATGTCGCGCCCATCATGCTGCTCACGGCCAGCTACGCGCTGTTCCAGGCGGCCAACAATACGGCCGTAATGGGCGACATCGTCCCCGACCAGCGCGGCCTCATCTCCGGCATGCTCAATCTGTCGCGCAATCTGGGCCTCGTCACGGGCGCTTCCGTGATGGGCGCCATCTTCGCTTTTTTTGCCAGCGCCAGCGATCTCGCCAGCGCCCAGCCAGCCGCCATGATCCGTGGCATGCACGCCACCTTTGCCGTCGCCAGCGCGCTGATACTCGCCGCGCTGGCCATTTTTGCGCTCGGCCGCGCCCTGGCCAAGCCCCCAACGCCTTCTGGAGACCCCGCATGATGCGCCCCCGTCCGATTCCGTCCCTGCCCGTCCCGCTGTTACTACTGCTGGCCCTGGCCTGCAGCGCCACATTATCCGGCTGCGGCCGTTCCCAGGCCGCGCCTGGCGGCCCGCCGCCCAAGGCCACCGTGTCCGTGGCCCTGCCTGAAACATCGATGGTGCAGGCGACCCTCGACTACACGGGCCGCATCGAGCCGTCGCAGCGCGTGGAAGTGCGCTCGCGCGTGTCGGGCTATTTGCAGCAGATCGCCTTTCGCGATGGCCAGCAGGTCAAGGCCGGCGATGCGCTGTTCGTCATCGACCCGCGCCCCTTCGCGGCGGCGCGCGACCGCGCCCAGGCCAGCCTGGCGCAGGCCAGCGCGCGCAGCAAGCTGGCCACGGCCCAGTTCGAGCGCAGCAGCCGGCTGCAGCAAACGGGCGCGGCCAGCACCGAGGAGCTGGAGCGGGCGCGCGGCGAACTGGAAGGCGCGCAGGCGGCCGTCATGCTGAGCCAGGCGGAGCTGCGCAGCGCCGAACTGGAACTGTCCTTCACCACCATGCGCGCGCCCATCGCCGGCACCGTGTCGGACCGCCGCGTGGATGTCGGCAACTACGTGGCCGGCGGCGCGGCGCAAAGCGGCGTGCTGACCACCATCGTTGCGCACAGCCCCGTGCGCGCCATGGTCGACCTGTCGGAAGCGGATTTCCAGCGCCTGCGCCAGCAAAGCAAGCTGCCATCGAAGGTGCAGCTGGCGCTCGATGGCGGCGGCCCCGCCCAGGATGCCACCGTCGACTTTGTCGACAACGAAATCAGCGCCCGCTCGGGCACGGTGCGCCTGCGCGCCAGCCTGGCCAATGCCGACCGCGCCGTCATGCCGGGCAGCTTTGCGCGCGTGCGCATCCCCGTCGGCGCGGCGCAGGAGCGCCTGCTGGTGCCCGACGCCGCCATCCTCAGCGACCAGAACAAAAAAATGGTGTTCGTCGTGGACGCGGCGGGCAAGGTGGCGCCGCGCAAGCTGGAACTGGGCGGCCTGCGGGGCGACAAGCAGATCGTGCTGTCCGGCCTCGGACCGCAGGACAAGGTCATCGTCTCCGGCGCGGCCAAGGTGCGCCCGGGCGACCAGGTGCTGGTGGCCGCTCCGCGCGCCAACGGCGCTTAAGGAGAGGCCATGCGTTTCTCCCAATTTTTCATCCGCCGGCCCGTGTTTGCCATCGTGCTGTCCATCCTCATCACCCTGGTGGGCGCGGTGTCGGCCATGCGCCTGCCAATCTCGGAGTTCCCCGAAATCGTGCCGCCCACGGTGACGGTGAAGGCCAACTATCCTGGCGCCTCGGCGCAGGAAATCGCCGATACCGTCGCCGCGCCGATCGAACAGGAAATCAACGGCGTCGACGGCATGCTCTACATGTCATCGCAATCGGTGGGCGACGGCAAGCTGACCATCAGCGTGGTGTTCAAGCCGGGCACCAACGTCGAACAGGCGCAGTCGCTGGTGCAGAACCGCGTGGCGGTGGCCGAAGCGCGCCTGCCCGACGCCGTGCGGCGCCTGGGGCTGGCCGTCAAGAAGGCTTCGCCCGACCTGCTGATGGTGGTGCTGTTCGACTCGCCCAAAGGCACGCGCGACCAGCAATACATCTCCAACTTCATCGGCACCGCCGTCAAGGACAAGCTGGCCCGCGTGGAAGGCGTGGGCGACATCTACACGCGCGGCGCGCGCGACTTCTCGATGCGCATCTGGCTCGACCCGGCACGCGTGGCCTCGCTGGGCCTGACGGCGCCGGAAGTCATCGCCGCCGTGCGGCAAGCCAACTCGCAGGTCGCCGCCGGGGTGCTGAACCAGCCGCCGGGCGGCAGCGACGGCGCCTACCAGGTGCAGGTGCAGGCGCAAAGCCGCCTGCGCGATGTGGCCGAATTCGAGGCGATCGTCGTGGCCGCCCATGCGGACGGCGGCGTGGTGCGCCTGCGCGACGTGGCGCGCGTCGAGATGGGCGCGCAGGACTATACGGAAAGCGGCTTCGTCGACAACCGCACGGCCATCGCGCTGGGCATCAGCCTGCTGCCCGGCTCGAACGCGCTGGCTACCGGCGACCGCGTGCTGGCGCAGCTGGCCAAAATGGAAGCCGAGTTCCCACAGGACGTGGCCTACCACGCGTATTACAATCCGACCGAATTCATCCGCTTCTCGATCGACAAGGTGCGCGACACCATCTTCGAAGCCGCGCTGCTGGTTTGCGTGGCCATGCTGCTGTTCCTCGGCTCCTGGCGCGCCGCCATCATTCCCATCCTGGCCATTCCCGTGTCCCTGGTCGGCACCTTCACGGTGCTCGCCGCGATGGGCTACACCCTGAATACCCTGTCGCTGTTCGGCCTGGTGCTGGCCATCGGCATCGTCGTCGATGACGCCATCGTGGTGGTGGAAAACGTCGAGCGCCATATGGAGGAAGGCATGAGCCCCGTCGCCGCGGCGCAGCGCAGCATGAACGAGGTGGGCTTCGCCCTGATCGCCATCGCGCTGGTGCTGGTGGCCGTGTTCGTGCCGACGGCCTTCATCGACGGCATCTCCGGCATGTTCTACCGCCAGTTCGCCGTCACCATCGCCGCCTCCACCGTCATCTCGGCGCTGGTCTCGCTGACACTGTCGCCGGCCCTGGCCGCGCTGCTGCTCAAGCCGCAGCACGATGCCAACAGCCTGGGCGCACGCTGGATGACCATCTTCAACCGCGGCTTTTCCCGCCTGACGGGCGGCTACGTGCGGCTGACGGGGCGCATCCTCTCGCGGCGCTGGCTGATGCTGCCGGTGTACCTGCTGCTGGCGGGTCTGACCCTGTGGCGGCTGGACGTGACGCCGCGCGGTTTCGTGCCGCAGCTGGACCGCGGCTACGCCATCGTCTCGATCCAGCTGCCGGCCGGCTCGACCCTGGCGCGCACCAGCGAAGTGGTGCAGGACGCCACGGCACGCCTGATGAGCCACCCCGGCGTGGCCCACACGGCCGCCTTTGTCGGCACCGACGGCGCCACGTTTACGTCGGCGCCGAATACGGCCGTCATCTTCACCATGTTCAAGGACTTCGGCGCGCGCGCCAGCGATGGCCTGGACGGCCCGGCCATGCTGGGCGCCATGCGCGCCAGGCTGGCGCCCATCAGCGCGGCGCGCGTGATGGTGATACCGCCGCCCTCCGTGCCCGGCATCGGCACGGGCGGCGGCTTCAAGCTGATGCTGCGCGACACGGGCGGCCTGGGACCGCAAGCCTTGCAGGCAGCCGCGCGCGGCATCGTCGAAGAGGCATCCAAGCTGCCCTCGGTAATGGGTGCCTTCACGCCGTTCAACGCCATGAGCCCGCAGGTCAAGGTGGAACTGGACCGCACCAAGGCGGAATACCTGGGCGTGCCGCTGCTGCGCGTCAACGAGACCCTGCAAAGCTACATGGCGCCCGTCTTCGTCAACGACATGAACCTGATGGGCAGGGTGTGGCGCGTCACAGCCCAGGCGGACGCGCCCTACCGGCGCAGCGTGGCCGACCTGGCCGCGCTGAAAACGCGCGCCGCCAACGGCGACATGGTGCCGCTGGGCAGCGTGGCCACCTTCAGCGAAGGCACGGCGCCGTTCCGCGTGCCGCGCTACAACCTGTATCCGGCCGCCGAAATCCAGGGCAGCACCAAGCCTGGCTATTCGACGGGGCAGACCATCGCCGCGATGGAAGAGCTGCTCAAGGCCCGCCTGCCTGCCGGCTTCGACTACGAGTGGACGGAACTGGCACTGCAGGAAAAGCACGCGGGCGGCAGCACCGGCATGGTGCTGGGCCTGGCCGTGCTGCTTGTCTACCTGCTGCTGGCGGCCCTGTTTGAAAGCTGGCTGCTGCCCCTGTCCGTCGTGCTGATCGTGCCCAGCTGCGTGCTGGCCACGCTGGTCGGCGTGTCGTGGCGCGGCATGGACAACAACGTGCTGACGCAGATCAGCATCGTGGTGCTGATCGGCCTGGCGGCCAAGAATGCCATCCTGATCGTGGAATTCGCGCGCCAGGCGATGGCGGCCGGCGCCGATGCGCGCGAAGCGGCCATCGCCGCCGCCCGCACCCGTCTGCGGCCCATCCTGATGACCTCACTGGCATTCCTCTTGGGCGCGATACCGCTAATGCTGTCTTCCGGCGCGGGCGCGGAAATGCGCCAGTCGATGGGCACGGCCGTCTTTGCCGGCATGCTGGGCGTGACCTTGTCGGGCCTGTTGTTTACACCGTTGTTTTTCACCTTGCTGAGCAGGCGCCGCGCGGCGCCCGCCGCACGCACGGTCGCGCTGGGAGAAGCCGCATGAGCCGCACACACCGCATGAATAATGTGAACACGCGCCGCACCGCGCCGCTGCTGGCAGCGGCGCTGCTGGCCCT
>NZ_NRDQ01000029.1 GCF_002878455.1 Janthinobacterium sp. AD80 | reverse complement strand
GTTGAACGGCGTAGTGGCTCAGCGCCTGATCCGCTCGAATTGTCCTGTCTGCAGCGAGCCGGAGCTGGCCAGCGAGGACATTCTGGAGCGATTAAAGGGGGCCGGCATAATGCAAGCCCAGATCACGTTGACGCGCGGACGTGGCTGTGAGCATTGCCGTAGTACCGGCTACAAGGGCCGTCACGCACTGGCCGAAGTACTGCCATTTGACGACACCCTACGCACGATGATATTGAACCGCGCCGATGTCACCGAGATCAAGCGCTATGCGCTGGAACTCGGCGTGCGCCCGCTGAACGTGCGCGCAATGGACCTGGTGGCCAGCGGCGCCACCACAATGGAAGAAATTGACCGCGTGGTGGCACATGATTGACGCATATCATATTTACCTGAACGGCAGCGAGGCAATGCTGCGTCGCCAGACCGGATGGGGGCGATGGCGCAGCGTCGAAGAGGTGGCGCGATGGCAGTGGGAGGCTGGCATACCAGCCAGCCTGAATTTTGCTGCGCTGGAACTGCGCAAGCGTCGGTATGCGACCTTGGCCGTGCATGTCGGATCTGCGCTAGGCAAATTCATGATGCTGGAACTGCCGGCCGGGCTGCAGGGCGAACAGGAGGAGCGTGCCGCCGCAGAGGCCCAGATGCAACACCAGCTGGGCTTGAACCCAGGGCAGTGGGAATTCACGTTGGACCATGTACCAGGGAGGGCAAAGGTAGTTGCCTGCGCGCTGCGCGCCGATATTGGCGCGCGGTTGCGCCAGCTGGCGAGCGAGCACGGCCTACGCCTGCTGTCTATGCGGCCCTATGTGACCGGCGTATGGAATGCGATGCAATTGCGGCGTGGACCATCGGCCCCAACCTTATCGCACGACAGGGCCGTCATCATGATAGAACGTGACGCTTTCACGATCGTGATTGAAAAGGACGGTGCAATGGAGGCGATGAGCGCCATGACGCACCGTCGCGAGCTCGATATGATCAACCGCGAGATGCGGCGCATGGCGTATTCCCTGGGGGAGGACGCACAGCAGCATATCCGCCTGGCAGTAGCGGG
The DNA here is from genome assembly GCF_002878455.1 of Janthinobacterium sp. AD80. Taxonomy (GTDB): domain Bacteria; phylum Pseudomonadota; class Gammaproteobacteria; order Burkholderiales; family Burkholderiaceae_D; genus Janthinobacterium. Next base: position 19,582 of record NZ_NRDQ01000029.1, on the reverse strand, counting down.
CGAACTCCTGCCGCTGGCACAGCTGCATGCCGAGAAAGTGCTCAAGGTGGATGACTATCTGCAGCCCGTCCTGTATGCCGATTTCCGTGACCTGCTATTCCAGTCTCCTGCGCAGGTGATCCCATGATGCTGCAGCTTGAGTTCATTCGTCGCCGCCGCGTTCCTTGGCTGGGACTCTTTTGCATGAGCTGCGCCCTGGCCTGGGGAGCAGTACTGGTGGCTGAGTCGCTCGCCTTGCACGAAGTGGCGATGCAGGATGCACAACGCGCCGTGCAACTTGAGCAGACGCTCAAGGAGCTGCGTCTAGCCGCGTTGAAGTTGCAAGCCAAAAGTGATCCGGAAACACTGCGCCGCCAAAAAGAACAGGAAAAAATCATTGCCGCGTTGCGTTATCCATGGACGAGAGTGCTATCGACAATTGAGCAGGCAGACTCCAATGAAGTTGCTGTTTTATCGTTGTCACATGAACAGGCAGGCGGTCAAACACAAATTGCCCTTGAAGCGCTGGACAGCCAGGCACTGGTGCATTTTGTCAATGCGCTCAATGAGGAGAGCAGTACCAATTTCCCAGGAGAGGAAGTCGATGGCCAAGCGCAATGGTATATCACGAATTATCAGAGCCAGCGCCAGGACGGTGCGCAAACGGTGAAGGGTACCATCTTGAATAAATAGCTGCCAGCCTGGCTGGTTTACAAGCAAAAAAATCTACTAAAAAATATATTTTTATTATTCTACATTCTAATTTTTTGATATCATAAGAAAAAAATAGGAGATGGATATGCGCACAGTGTCTCGGGTAGTTAATGTATTGTTTGTTTTTCTGGCGTTGACTTGCGGCTCCGCGCATGCAGAACGTCGTCAGATATTGTATTCCGCAGCATCAGGCCAGCCAAGCTGGAAATTGGAAAATTACATGGCGGATGCAGTTGCAATCTGGAATACGCCTTCCTCTTGCAACAACGGATTAATTACCTTTCCAAGCAACATGAGCGCCGCCGACAAAAATCGTTTTTATGCGACGTTGATGGCTGCAAAGACATCCAATGCCACGATGTTTATTTATTATGACGATATTCCAGGTTCCTGCATGCTTGTGAGTTTCGGATTGTTGTGACTCCTGTATATCCAAGCTGATGGATTGTTTACTATCTTGGTCTTACCGATTCAGTCAATTCATTTTTCAATAAAGAAAGCCATGTATGAAAATGAAAAATATCGCCAATCTAGTCCTTCTCTCGGCAACTCTTATCAGCACGACCGCAAACGCTGCATTTTGTGACGAAAATATCGTAACCCTGATCAGTCATTCAAACGGCAACGTTTATTTCACAACCGACAAAACTTGTCAGTACTGGTGCCAAATTTCTGGAAATCCGGCCTTCATAAAACAGACATATGCAATGATGATGACCGCACAATTGACCAATAAAAAACTAGCGTTTGCGTGGAACGAATTGACTGCATGCAATGAAATAAATAAAGTCTATGCCGTGCCTGATTTCGCGGTTGCAGCACCATGATAAGTACATTAAAAGTCAATGATTTCGCAGCAATCAGTGTCGCTTGCCTAGAACCTTAGAAATACTGTCGTGGCCGTTTTTTGCCCCCGGCCATGGCAGTGCCAGCAGATAATTGGCTATCCGATGACCAAGACAGCATCGGTCGATCATGTGCCAGTTACGTTCCAGTGACATTAACGATATCGGTAGGATGAGCGTCCTACCCCGACACTACTCCAGAACTCTCACTCCATGCCGCTCGGAGCCAATTTTCTTGTTGGCGCGTCACGCAGAAAAGCCATTTTGCGCACTGGTTCCTTTTTTTTGCCTAACAATGGTGCGGTCAAACGCACCCATCATCTCAGAAGGTCATGCCTTGCGCAGACTATAATCTCCTTTTTCTGCATTAATCAGCCTTCCGAGACGATGACCCAAGCTATCTGGCAATAGCCAGCCACACGGTTGCTATGGATTGTGACTGTCTTGTTCAATGCTTGTGCCATTAATAAAATACTTAAAATACCTTTGTAATTCGCATCGGCCGCATTCAAGTAGCTCCAGGCTGGTGGCGATGCAATTTCGCTTGGACACGGTGGCGTGGCTGAAGACAGATAGACGCGAAGGTCGAAGTTTCCGGCCCCGCCGGCGCCTCCAACAGCCTCGATTTGTGCGATTTTCCCGCTAGTCACGCCATCCCAAGCAGTTGCCTGCACGCTGGCAAAGAAAAACAACATAGCGCAAAAAAAATTCTTCATGACGATCCTTGGACGTACATTCATTTAAATTTCCTGCATGAAATATACTATTTTCTTACCACTGTGGCTACTATTTTAGCCCCTCATTGCTAATTTTATCCAGTACTGCCAGCCCGGACTCACGCACATCAGCCAGCTCGAGATCACATAGAAAATTTTTTGAACCGCATGGCTATTTCGCCGATTGCCTTACCTCCTTTTGATCGAAATACGGGGAAATGTTTGTCGCTTCGATTCGACGTTTTCCAAAATTCGATGCGCGTGGTGGTGATGGCCACGCGCCAACACAATCGCGTTGGATGCAAGCACCGGGCAGGTAGCAGCAGAAGTGCATGCAACGTACTCTTTTTAATTCTCGTTATGGTGCTTGTTGCCCCTGCTACTGACACCCCGTGTAAGTAAACCATTAGACGCGATGGTGGCTGTCTGTGCGATCTATTTCCTGACATGTTATACAGCAGAGTGCAAGTTATAAATTTTCCATTTTTTTTGATATTTAGTTTGCAATTTTTTACTTGCTATGGCGTAATATTTTAAAAATGACTGTTTCGTAAAAATAGACTATTGCAGGGGCTGATGTCCGTCGTTGAACAGCAATCGGTGTGAAAAGCCGCTTCCGGTTTTTGCTGTACTTCGGAAAGACTCTGTTCTGCCACGGAGAATGAATTGATGACATTGCGCATTTCCGGCAACAAACGACCTGCCGCGTTCCTGCAACGGTATTTGATTGGCGCCACCTTCTTGATTATTTGTGCAGCTGCACAAGCGCAAGGCGTCAGCGTATCGAATAGCGGCACACCAAGCTACACGATTCCGATTGCCGTGCCGCCGGGAATTGGCGGCATGACGCCCAATCTTGGCCTGCTGTATAGCGCCAGTGGCATCAATGGTCCGGTCGGCCATGGCTGGAGCGTGCAGGGCATCTCCCTCATTACCCGCTGTGCCGGCAACAAGCGTATCGATGGCGTGGCGCGCAGCGTCGAATATGGCGGCAACGATAAATTGTGCCTGGATGGCCAGCGCCTGATCCAGACCGATGCCTCCGGCAATCCCGTTGCGAACCAACAAGGCGATAGCCTCGGCGGCGCCGGCATGGTGCGCGAGTACCGCACCGACAAGGATATCTATGCGCGCATCCGCGCCTATAGCGCAAACGGTGATCCCGCCAACGGCCCATCCTATTTCAAGGTGTGGACCAAGAGCGGCCAGATCTACGAATATGGTGATATGGCGGGCAATGCTGCCATCAATGTCATCAACAAGGGAACCATCACGGCTTGGGCCGTCAGCCGCATCAGCGACACGCTGGGCAATTACATAGATTTCCGTTATGAACAGCGCGACGTCGCCTGGGGCAGCGGACCCGCCGTCGGCAACGCAACACCGGGCCACGAGTGGCGCCTCAAAGAAATTATCTACACGGGTACGGCGGCGCAGCAACCGGTTAACCGCGTAGTGTTCGAATACACCGAACGCCCCGACAGGGCCCGCGGCACGCTGCAGGACCGCTCCGAAGCCTATCACCAGGGCGGCAAGAATGTCAGCGTCTGGCTCCTCGACAAGGTCTCGACATATATCAACTGGCCCGGCAATGTATCCGCCAAGCCGGCCAATGCGGTGCATGTCAAGTCGATCAAACTCGACTATGACAACGGACCCGTGACCTTGCGCAGCCGGTTAGTCAAAGTGCGCGAATGCGCCGATCTCAATCTGAGTAAATGCTTGCCGGCCACCACCTTTACTTATTCGCCGGGTGGCGGATTAAGCTATACGTCCAACACAGCTTTCAAAAATACAGAATTATCGACCACCGTCATGACCAGCTTGACAGGAGCCTATGGGGTGTTGACGGGTGACTTTTTCGGCAAAGGCCGCACCAGCATACTACGCTGGTCGAATGTGCCTAGTGAAAACCGGTTATTCCGCAGCGACGGCGATGGTGCTTTTACTGCCATTCCAAACGGTACGGGAGCAGGGCAGTTCAACATCACCAACCAGAATCTCTTTAAGAGCGACGGCTGCTACACCTCCACCGCCATCGATTTTAATGGCGATGGATTGACCGATATTCTGCGCGCTCGGGGAGATAGTATAAGTGGTTGCGGTACAGTGCCGAGCATCTTGTATCTCTCCAATGGCGATGGGTCATTCAATGCAATCCCTATCGCCGGTATTGAAATGATGAAAATACCGTCTGCGACGCTGGATCGCTTTGACTGTTCTGGACCGCATGATCCCGACCTTTCATGCGAAGAGTACGGGAAGTATATCGGTGTATCGCGCAATCTTGGGCAAACCTATTATCTGATGGATGTGAATAATGATGGCCTGTTGGACATTGTTACCGCCATACTCCCAGAATTCACCACGACACTAAATCCTCCCAGCGATGCGGCACTGTGTGCCAACCTTATTTGCAACCGGATTTTCCTGGGGCAAACCAATGGCACATTCAGTGAGCTTCAATCAAGCAATATTACGCATGTTTCGCTATATGGAGAGCCCCAGCAGTCACTTGGTTATGGCGGCAGCACTTCCTATATCGGCGACGTCAATGGCGATGGGCTAACTGATTTTGTCGTAAAAAGCGGTATTTGGCTATCGCGTGGCGATGGCAATTTCGACTATGATCCGGCCCATCAAGCAATATCTGCATGCTATTTCCCGGCGGATTTCAATGGCGATGGACGTTCCGATTGCATTCTTCCCTCCGCAAATGGTGTATTCCAGTCATTGATGGTGGCTGACGGCACCTACTTACAGAGAAAAGCCGGCAACTTCAATCTTAATTCTGCGGATGCTGGATTGCAAGAACAAGACATGTATGGCCGCCAGACCAGCGGGATGCAGGTAGCGGACTTCAATGGCGATGGCCGCGCCGATATCCTGCACTGGAAAGACGATCCCTCGCAGAACCGCATCTATCAGAGCAATGGCGACGGCACCTTCAGCGCCGGCGCCTTCAACCTGACCACCACCAACGACCAGCTGCAAAAGAGCGACGGCAGCGCACGCTTTGTGCTGGGCGACTTCAGCGGACGCGGCGCTATCGAAATCTTGCGCCTGAAAGCGTCGCCTTCCTCGGCGAACGACGCCAGCCGCAACCAGCTGTACGCCAAGACGGATCCCATGCCACCAGACCAGCTGATGTCGGTGCGCACCGGCAATGGCATCACCACCAGCTTGAACTGGGTGCCGCTGACCAACCCAAACACTGGTAGCCTGGGCCAGCGCTACAAGAGCGATCGCGGGACGCCTGACGCGGCCGTGTACCCCATGGTCGACGTGCTCACGCCAACCTATGTCGTCGCCACCGTGACGACCAATGCCGGCTTTGGCGGCACCCTGCAAAAGACCGAATATGCGTACAGCGGCATGAAGATGGCCTATGATGGCCGTGGCTGGCTGGGATTCCGCAGCTACGCCATCCAGAATACCGCGCCCAACGACGAATACCTGACGGTTACCACGCAAAACATCCAGAACGGCCCCAATCCCGGTCCAGCCAGCATGAGTGAAACACGCCGTGGCGCCCTGGACCAGCCCTCCGCGCCACTGCTCAGCCGCAGCACCTTTATCTACTGCGACAAAACGGCAGCGGCCGGTGCGCAGGAGGCCGCCAGCCCAGGCGCGCCATGCGCCACCAGCGCCAAGGTACAGCGTCCTTACCTGTATAAAAGCACGGAAGAGGGCTGGGATCTCGAAGGCGTGGCACTGCCGACAGTGACGACCACCAACACGTTCAACAACAGCGGCGACGCCCGCGAGATTCTGACGGTCACCAGCAGCACCTCCGGCCCGGCGCAAAGCAGCAGCAAGCGCACGACGAATGACTACCTTGCCGACAATACCAGCGGCGATAGCTGGATACTCGGGCGCCTGAAAACGGCCACGGTCTTGAGTGATGTCAGCGCCAGTTCGAGCCTGCTGCCGACCGTGTCGGCCGGTGCCCCGACGTCGGGCTCGGGCACCGATCCGGGTGTCACGCCCATCGAGCCGGCAATGAATCCCGCTGCAATGATGGCCATCATCAACCTGCTGCTGGGAGACGACTGAGATGGCCGCCGACATCAGCACACACGCCACGGCCGGCAAGGCCAAGTTCAACCATTTTCTGCCAGGCATGGCAAGGAACGCAATGCGACAATTGACTTGCTGGCTGATCGCGCTGTGCGCGTTCGGCGCTCCCCTGGCGCAGGCGCAGTCGCCGGCCAACCCGCTGGCCTACAGCCGCTCCAGCTCCTTCGAATATGACCCGGTGACAGGGCTGCTGAAAAAAGAAATCGTCGAGCCTGGCACCGCGTCCTGCGTCACCACCAGCTATGCCTATGATGGCTACGGCAACCGCATTAGTGCGACCACCAGCGACTGCGGCTCGGGCGGGCGCGCCGCGTTCCTCAGCCGCAGCAGCGGTAGCACGTATGCCGCCAGCACGGTCGCGCTGGCCGGCATCGGCAACGTCAGCATTCCGGCAGGCACCTTTGCCAATACATCGACGAATGCCCTGGGACATGCGGAGAGCAAGGAATACGATCCGCGCTTTGGCGCACTCACCGCGCTGACAGGGCCGAATGCCCTGACGACACGCCTGCAGGTCGATGATTTCGGCCGCACCGTACGCGAAACGCGCGCCGATGGCGGCAGCACCGTCACCGCCTACTGTTATTTGCCGGAACGGGGCATCGAAGATGTCAGTTCGAACAGTCCGCACTGCCCGGCGCCGCCGCGCGCCGAATGGACACCCGAGGCAATCAGTTTTGTCCACGTCGAACCGCGCAACAGCGCCGACGCGAAGAACGGGCCGTTTTCGCGCGTCTACATGGACAGCGCCGGGCGCAAGGTACGCACCGTCACCGAAGCCTACGATGGTGCCGCCCAGCCGGGCGGCACGGGGCGCCTGGTGGTACAGGATACCGACTATAACGCCCAAGGTGTGGCGGTACTGAGCACCCAGCCATACTTCCTCGATTCGCAGTCCTCGAGCAGCGGCGGCAGCGGCGACTATGGCATGAGCATGAATATCTACGATGCGTTAGGCCGTGTCGTACGCGTGTATACCAGCGATCCGCTGGGCAAGCACGGCAGCGTGCAGTTCGGCGCGCGCCGCGCCATGAACGCGGCAAAAAACATCATTTTCTACAAGGGACTGACGGTCACTTACGAGAACGACCACGGGCAGCAGCGTCTGGAAGAAAAAAATATCGATGGCAAGCTGGTACGCGTGACGAATACACTGGGCGCCCAGCTGGCGCACCAGTATGACGCATTCGGCAACCTGATCCAGACCCGTGATGCGATGCAGAACGTCATCAGCGTGAAATACGATATCCGCGGGCGCAAGAAGGAGATGGTCGATCCGGATACGGGCTGGTGGCAGTACGACTACAACGCGCTGGGTGAACTGGTGTGGCAGCAAAGTCCGAACCAGCGCGCGCTGAATCAAGCCACGACCCTGGAATACGACCTGCTGGGGCGCCTCATCAACCGCTCCGAACCGGAATACGCCAGCTACTGGCGCTATGACCGCTACCTCGATGGCAGCGCCTGCAGCAAAGGCATCGGCAAGCTGTGCTCGAGCGGCAGCAGCAATGGTGTGAGCCGCAAGATCGCCTACGACAGCCTGGGACGGCCGGTCAATACGCGCACGGATGTGACGGGCGGGCCCAGCTTTGCCAGCGGCGTGCGCTACGACGCAAATGGCCGCCTGGTGAGCCAGATCTATCCGACCGGCGTGCAGGTGGACTATCAATATACGCCGAAGGGTTTCCTGTCCTCTGCCACGCTGGCGCAGGCGGCCAGCATCACGCCGCTGCCGGGCGCGAATGGCGCGGCGACGGCACCGGCGACGAGCCGCCCGGCTGGCAGTTTGCTGTGGCAAGGCCAGTTCTATGACGCGCGCGGCCAGGCGGAGCAGCAGTTCTATGGCAACAACGTCACGGTACGCGCCGACTTCGAACCGGTCACGGGGCGCATCCGCAGCAACACGGCCGCCTTCACGGGCTCGTACCCAGCGATCCTGAATTACCAATATGAGTGGGACAGTTTGAACCATCTGCGCAAGCGCATCGATGCGAATGGCGACGGTGTCACCGGCTCGGTGACGGATGATTACGATTACGATCCGATCGGCCGCCTGCGCAATTACACCGTGTCGGCACCGGCGGTGCCGGGGCTACAACGCACGGTCAGCCTGCAATACAACGCGCTGGGCAGCGTGTTGTACAAGAGCGATGTCGGCACCTACAGCTATCCGGCATCCGGGCCAGGCGTGGTGCGCCCGCATGCCCTGACCAGCGTCAGCGGTGCGATCCCGGCCAGTTATACCTATGATGCGAACGGTAACCTGACAGGCGCCAGCGCCGGCAGCTACCGCAAGATCAGCTACACCAGTTTTAACCTGCCCGATGGCCAGAATGGCCTGGAAGGCCCCAACGGTTATCCGCGCTACAGCTGGCAGTACGATGAAAACCACCAGCGCGTGAAGGAAACCCGTGTCGGCAGCAACGGCACGCGCGTGACGTGGATGATGCACCCGGACAATGCCGGCGGCCTGGGCTTCGAGAGCGAGCAGAACGGCAGCAGCATCAGCAACCGTCATTACCTGTCGATCGGCGGCGCCAGCCTGGGCGTGCTGGTGACAACAGGCAGCCTGCCGGCACTGGGGGCAGGGCAGATGGTGCCGTGGATACCGCCTAGCCTGGTGATCGTGAAATTGGAATACTGGCATAAGGACCTGCAGGGCAGCCTGGTCAGCACCACCGACCATAACGGCACGCTGACGGCACGCTACTCCTACGATCCATTCGGAAAGCGGCGCACGGCCAGTGGCAACTACGACGCCAGCGGCAAGCTGGTGTATGACTGGAACAATACCAGCAGCGGCACGGACCGCGGCTACACGGGCCACGAGCACTTGGACGATGTCGGCGTGATCCACATGAACGGTCGCATCTTCGATCCGCGCCTGGGCATGTTCATGCAGGGCGATCCGTTCATCCAGGATCCGATGAACCTGCAGAACTACAACCGCTACGCGTACTGCTATAACAATCCGATGACCTGCACGGATCCGAGTGGCTATCTATTTAATGGATTGATTAAATTTGGACTGGTAGATAACCTGTGGAATAACCATATTAAAAAGTATGCACCAGTGATCGCGGCTGTGGTGATCAGTGTATATTTACCCGGAAGTAATTTTCTAATTGGCTTGGGTGCGGAAGGTGCTGTTGCACAAGCGGCCGTCACTGGATTTATCAGCGGGACTGTCGCAACAGGAAATATAAAAGGAGGGCTGCAAGGTGCCTTTACTGCCGGTATGTTTGCCGGGGCAGGGAATGTGATCGCGGGAGGCAATTTCCTTACAGGCGCTAGGGAGGCTGCGGCATGGAGCGGCCCTGCTGGCCTTGCGCTCCATGGAGTGGTAGGCTGTGTAACAAGCTCAGCAACCGGCGGTTCGTGTGGTTCTGGTGCACTTAGTGCTGCTTTCACCAAAGCGATGTCAGGCACGGATTTTATGAAAAATATTACCGAATCTGGAAATAGGTTAAATGGTGCGGCAGTCAGTGCGGTCATGGGGGGGACAGTTTCCGTATTGGGAGGTGGAAAATTTACTAACGGGGCGGTGACAGGGGCGTTCAGCTATTTATTTAATGATGCGATTCATTCCGCTCGGAAATATGGAAATTTACCTTCCGATTTGGCGAGCAATGTTGGAAAAGTTATTGAATTAGTTAATGAAAGTGGAAATTCTGAATGGATTAAAGCGGGCGAACGAGCTTCCTTTAATTATGTTGACGGAAATAGAACGGATTATGAGGGAAATCCTGTAATGGCCGAGGCGAAAGGGGATAAAATTATATTCTATCGCGGCTCTATGGGTCTTACAGATTACGGGAAGCAGTATGTTACAGCTCATGAACTGGGCCACCTGCTAAACGAAGGTCGGCCGGTTGTCAGTGTTATGCTGACGCCAAATTATGAAGCATTTGCTGATAAATTTGCAATTGACTTATTAAAAATCTCACCGAGCAAGCGTCTCCCTCGAAATTTGGATAAATATTTCAATGATGCAACAAGTGAACAGAGGAATCGCTACTATCCAGGGAGAAAATAATGGGAAAGTTTTTTTGTCAGCGTTACTTACGTCATTTTTTTTTATTTTATTTTTTTGTGTTTTGTGACGTAAGTGCTAGAACCGTACTTTCTGCAGGAGATGAAAAATCATTTTCTCGAGCAATTTCAGTATATGAAGTTGAGATATTGGAATATGCGAAAATCGGTAAAAATAATTTTAATTGTGGAGTGGTTTACACTGCAAAAGTGAGTGAAACTTTAAAAGGGAAAAAAGTTAATTCAAAATTTCAGTTCGGATTTCTTGAGGGGCTGGAGATTGGTTCTTCATATGTTGTATATCTAGCACCAGAAAGAAATAAGAAATTACTTAGGGATATATTAAAGTCTAGAATGATGACTGATGATGATGTGAGGAGCTTTAATAAATATTGCCCATCGAATTTCAGCAACTATTATTTTCACTCAAAGAAAATTAACATTAAATAATTTTTCACTAAAATAAAAATAACTGTTTAGTTTAGTGCGATCATATCCCTCGTGGCAGCATGGCCCTGTTCCGCGCCAGAGCTGCGCTTGACGAGTTGATCCGTGTTCTTCCACCGTGCCCTGGCTGCCATCGTCATGGCGGCCCACGCAGCGTCGTTCGCGCTGCAGGACGTGCGCTGGGCAAGGATCTAACAGTGGTCCTCAAGACAGCCAAGGTCTCGCATAGCTGCGGTGGGCTTGCCAATTGCGAGGGGAGGGCCATATCTCACTATATTATCAAGGGAAGGATGCTTGGGAAATATGCATACGTAACTCCCCGTCAGCCATTTGTCATGGCTGCCTCTAAGGTTAACACATCAAATAGTAAAAGGAATTTATCAAATCATATTTTCGGCCTGCCTATGGCCATCTATTCACGGCCATGGCGGCTCTAGCATTCTCAACGTCTGTAGCAGCGGAGGGGCCTAGGTGATCCAACAACTCTGTCGTAAAGGGGCTTGTGGTGACCTGGGACGGTGGCGTCAACGTGGAACTGTCACCTGCTCTGACAGGCTGCGACTCGAATAGTGGCTATGGATCGGGCTTCGCATCCATTTATCCCGACCATCCTGGAATTAATCGCATCAAGGCCGATTTGTTGATTGCTTATATAACTGGAGGGACGATTGCGCTGTACTTTAGCGACGAAACATGAAAAGTAGTGGAGGTTATCCTTGGTGGACGGTAGAACTTTGACAAACACGATGTGCGTTTTTACCGGTTGCAGATTCAATACGAACGAGGGGTGATATGCATCAGGCGCAGCTTTAACGCTTGATAAAAACCGTCGTCAAAAATAATATCAGGTAGGTTTGACCAACTTCGGGGTGGTTTGTTTCTCTGGGCGGCGTTTTGTTCGGCGCTCTAAAGCTCCACATTGCTCTTGTATCAACTCCACATGAAATTTCTGATTTTCATTCCACTATTCGCCTATATTTTTTAAAATTGCAAATATTTTTGACAGTTATAATAAAATGGAATTTTTTAAAATGCCCCCTCCGGTGCATAGAATTTAATAAATTGATACATCTCCTAAGAATAGCCCTAACTTTATTTTTCGATTTTTGTGCTGCCTATTAATATGTTTCATGGTGATTAATTTCCTATCTCAGCCTCTATATAAATTTTTTGCTTATCAATGTACAATGTATTTTTTAGAAAAAAATCGCAATTCCGCCTTTCCGGCCGCCAGCATTGGCCATGGCTGGTCACTGGCACCGTACTGTGCTGCGCGACGTGGCTTGCTATTTCTGAATTGCCAACGCAGCGAGCGGATAACAAAACTGCTGCAGCCAAGGTGCGGATGTTGGAAGCCCAGCTGCGCACGCAAGCCGCTGATCCTGTGGCAACGCAGCAAAACCTAGCGGCACAATTGGCAGGTTTCGATAGCCTGTCTCTGGTGACGGCGGACTTGCAGTCGCTGGCGACGCAAAACGGCTTGCTGATGTCCGATGCGAGCTTCAAGCCAGCAGGCGACAATCAGCCAGACGCCAGGATCGGGCGCGTCGAGGTCAATGCACGTATCAAGGGTGCCTATTTACCGCTGAAGAAAACCCTGGCCGCGCTGCTGGCCACGCATGGCGGATTGGCGCTGGACTCGTTGTCGCTACGGCGCGCGCGCGCCAGCGATATCGTGATGGATATCGATCTGCGCTTCACCTACTTTTACCGGAAGCCAAGCTGATGGCAATATCGACGCCGACCTTGCCGTCCCGCCGGCAAGGCCTAAGGCTGGCAGCGCTACTCACAGTGGCCTTGTGCGGCTGGACCGCATGGCGCGAGCAAGAGAGCCTTGCATTGTCCACCGAAGATGCAAGGCCGCGCCGACAGGCCGCCCCAGCAGTTACGCTGGCTCAGGAAACCACCGCTGGCGAGGCGGGCGCTTTGCTGGAACGCGATCCTCTGGTGGAATCGAAAACAGACCTGTTCCGTTTCATCAGTTTCCAGCCGCCCGCACCGAAAGCCTTGCCGCCACCTCCGCCGCCACCTCCGCCAAAACCGAGCGCACCGACCTTTCCCTATCAGTACTTCGGGCGCATGGTCGATGTGGATGGCAGGACGGTTACTTATTTAACGCGTGGCGACACACTTATTCCCATCCACGCGCGCCAGTTGTTGGATAATACATACCGCATCGATGCCGTGACAGAAACGCAGATTGTGGTGACGTATGTGCCGCTGGAAGAAAAAATAGTGATCGCCGTGCAGACCGGTAATTAAATGGCTGGCGCCAGTAGGGCGTTCATATATAACAGGGAGTAAGGCATTGCGTTACAAGGGACATTATTTGGGCTGGGCCGGCGCGGTATGCAGCGCCGTCTTGCTGGCAGGATGCGGCACGCAATATATACGTGACGACGCTCAGCGCCAGATAGGCGCCGGCAAGTATGAGGATGCGCTACAGGCCTATGATAAAGCCCTGCTGAGCGATCCGGAAAGCGTGATTCTGCGCACCGGCCAGCTTGCTGCACGCGACACTATCCTGGCGCGCTTGCTGACAGCGGCGACGGCGGCGCGTTCGCGCGGCAATGAGACCCAGGCGAAGGAAATTCTGCAGCGTGCGCTGGCGATACAGCCCAATGAGGACAGAGCCAGGGCCATGCTGCTGGAAATCGAACGCGACACGCGGCAAAAGGCTGCTGTCGCCAGTGCCCGCGAGCTGATTGAGAAAGGCATGCGCGAGCGCGCCATGCTGGTGATCGAGGCTGCACTGAAGGATACGCCAAGAAATGCCGAATTGCTTGGACTGCAGCGGCAATTGGAGTTGGCCAGCAAACAGTCCGAGCTAAGTGTCGCAAGGCTGGCCGAAACGCGCCCCATCTCGCTCGACTTCCGCGATGCCAACCTGCGCATGGTGCTTGAGGCCCTGACGCGCAACAGCGGCATCAATTTTGTGCTCGACAAGGACGTGCGCCAGGATTTGCGCACCACTATTTTTCTGCGGCAGACACGTCTTGACGATGCGCTGGAATTGCTGACCTCAACGAGTCAGCTGACCTTCAAGGTGCTCGATGCGTCCACCGTGCTGATCTATCCGAAGACAGCAGAAAAGGCCAAGGAATACCAGGACCTGGTAATTCGCGCCTTCTATCTGTCCAGCGCGGACGTCAAGCAGACCGCCTTGCTGCTGAAAACCATGCTGAAGATACGTGAGCCTTTCATCGACGAAAAGCTGAACCTGATCATGGTCCGCGAAACACCGGAAACGATACGCCTGGCAGAACGCCTGATCGCGTTACACGATCTGTCCGAGCCGGAAGTCATGATGGAGGTGGAGGTGCTGGAGATAAAACGCTCCAGCCTGACCGAACTGGGCATCAAGTACCCGGACGGCTTCAACCTGACGCCGCTCGCGCCCGCCGGCTCGGACGGTTTTACGCTGGGCAACCTGAAAAGCCTGAATCGCGACTCCATCGGCATCAATTTGCCCGATGTGCGCATCAATCTGCACCGCGACGTGGGCGACGTGAATATACTGGCCAACCCCAAGATCCGCGCACGCAACCGCGAAAAAGCCAAGATCCTGATCGGCGACAAGCTGCCGGTGGTCACTACCACTGGCAGCTCCAACAATAACAGCTTCATTTCCGAATCGGTGCAATACGTCGATGTCGGCCTGAAGCTCGACGTCGAGCCGAATATCTACCTGGATGACGAGGTGGCCATCAAAGTTGGTCTGGAAGTCAGTTCGCTGGTGCGCGAGATCAAGACGGCTGCCGGTTCTCTGGTGTACCAGATCGGCACGCGCACCGCCAGCACGGTGCTGCGGCTGCGCGATGGAGAAACCCAGTTGCTTGCCGGCTTGATCAGCAACGAAGAGCGCATGAGTGCCAACCGCGTGCCCGGCATCGGAGATTTGCCTTTGGTAGGCCGGCTGTTCTCTTCGCAGCGCGACGATGGCCAGCGCACTGAGATCGTACTGTCGATCACGCCGCGTATCGTGCGCAATATCCGCAGACCGGACCTGAACCAGGCGGAGTTCTGGTCGGGGACCGAAAACGATGTGCGCAGCCGACCTTTGACCCTGCCAGCTGTGGAAAAGCCAGGCGCGGCCAAGGGCACGCCACCGGTTCCCGGCTTGCCAGGCGCGGTGCCCATGGCCCCGGGTGCGCCGCAGGGCGTGGCGCCGATGATGGTACTGCCGCAGGATGGAGGGGCACCAGCAGCGGCTACGCCGCAGGTGGCCGTATCGCTAGTGGGGCCACAGGAGGTCAAGGCTGGAGACACGTTTACCGTACATGTCAATGTGAAGGCAGCCACCGCTTTGCGGGGCATGCCGCTGAAGCTGCAGTTTTCACCACAGAACCTGCAAGTGGTCGACGTGGATGAAGGTGCCTTTTTCACCCAGGATGGCGCTACCGCCAGCGCGAGCAAGTCGATGGAGCAAGGCAAGGGCCTGGCATCGATGGCGATCCTGCGCACCGGTGCCGCTGGCGTGAAAGGAGAAGGCACGATGATGAGCTTCAAGTTCAAGGCGCTTGCTGCGGGCTCCGCCGAGATTCGCGTGCTGTCGGCCAAATCCATTTCCTCGACGCCAATCGACGCGGAGACCTTGCCAGCGCCGCTGCGCGTGATGGTCAAGTGAGTTCGTGCCATGCATAAACCGCGCAAATTTGCCCATCGCCTGCGCGCCGGTTACACCACTGTCGAGTTGCTCGTGGTGATGGTCGTACTCGGCATCCTGGCCACGGCCGCCATGCCGCTGGTCGAGCTGACGGCGACACGCAACAAGGAACGCGAACTGAAGCAGTCCTTGTGGGAAATCCGCCGCGCCATCGACGGCTACAAGCAGGCCTACGATGCTGGACGGATCGGCAAGGGGGAGCAAGGCAGCGGATACCCGCCATCGCTGGCAGTGCTGGTGCAGGGCGTGCCTGACCTGGCAGCAGGTGGTCAGACCATGTATCTGCTGCGGCGCATTCCGAAAGATCCGTTCGCGCCCGCCGATGTGAAGGCGGAATTGTCCTGGGGCTTGCGCAGCTACTTGTCTCCACCTGATGAGCCGAAGGAGGGCTCGGACGTGTTTGACGTCTATTCCACCTCGGACAGGGTCGGCATGAACGGCATCGCGTACCGGCTATGGTAACTCGCCCCTCAAGTCGCGGCTTTACGCTGATCGAACTGCTGGTCGTAATGGCGCTGATCGGCATGCTGCTATCGCTATCAGTGCCGCGCTATTTCGGCAATGTCGACAAGGCCAAGGAATCGGTGCTGCGGCAGAACCTGGCGCAGACGCGCGATGCAATCGACAAGTATTTTGGCGACAATGGCCGCTATCCCGATTCGCTCGACGAAATCGTTGCGCGCCGCTACCTACGCAAGCTGCCTGTCGACCCGATTACCGACCGCAGCGACAGCTGGGTCATCGTCGCGCCGGAAAAAAAGGACATGGGTGTCGTGTTCGACGTCAGGAGCGGTGCGGCGGGCCGCGCACGCGACGGGAGCGAGTATGCCTCGTGGTAACGCTGTTACGGCCCAGCATGGCTTTACCTATGTCGCCATGCTATTCGCGCTGGCGATGTTCGGTATTGGCCTGGCCGCCGTCGGCGAAGCATGGAGTACCGCGACACAGCGCGAGCGGGAGGAAGAGTTGATCCAGATCGGACAGGCGTATGTGCGCGCCATCGGTACCTATTACGCGCAGGCACCCGGTACGGCAAAAGCGTACCCGCCAGCACTGCAGGACCTGGTCGAGGACAGACGTTTTGTCGGCGTGCGGCGCCACTTGCGCAAGATTTACCTCGATCCAGTGAGCAAGGGGGCGAAGTGGGGACTGGTGAAGGCGGCCGATGGAGGTATCGCCGGCGTGTACAGTATGAGCGAAAAAGCCACCTTGCGGCGCCAGCCTTTGCTCCTGCCGGGTGCCGCGCCGGTGTCAGGTGGACGCTACACCGACTGGAAGTTTGTGTATGTGGCAGCGCCATGACGCGCGCCCCGCATACGGCAGCCGCTGCCCGTCAGAACCGATTGGATCTTCATGCAATTTAAGATACGCACATTTCATGCCTCCAGCGGCGCCATTGCAGAACGCACGGTGGACGGCGAGGATGCCGCCGCTGTCACGCGTATGGTGGAGCAGCAAGGCTACGCGGTATTGTCGGTCACTGCGCAGGGCCGGCGCATCCGCACGCGCGGCGTGTCCGGCATACGGGGTTTTAATCTTGTGCTGTTTTGCGACGAGCTGCGCACCCTGCTGTCATCCGGCATGTCGCTGGTGGAAGCGATTGACACCCTGTGCACCAAGGACAACGATGATGCCAAGCGCACCGTACTGCTGGAAATCAGGCAATTGCTTTTGGAGGGGAAACCTCTGTCATCGGCGCTGGAATTAAACCGTATCGGCTTTCCTCCGCTATTGATCGCCTCTATCCGTGCCAGTGAGCGCACCAGCCGGCTTGATGAGGCGTTGGAAGAATATGTGGCGTATGAAAAAGTGGGCCAGGAACTGGGCCGTAAGGTGGTCAGCGCGGCGATCTATCCCACTCTGGTTGTCGGCTTTGGGATGCTGGTATGCCTCTTCATGATTTCTTATGTCGTGCCCCGCTTTGCCAAAGTCTATGACGATTTTTCGCAAAAACTGAGTTTTTCCACGGTGATCCTGATGAAATTGGGGCAGGTCTCCAGCGATTATCTCGGTCTGATACTGGCAAGCTTAGCTGGACTGGTTGCGCTGGCGGTAATCGGCCACCGCAATGGCAAGCTAAAGATATTTCTACTTCGCGCGCTGGGCCGCTTCAAGTTTGTCCAGCATTACTTGCGCCTGTACCAACTGGCACGCATCTATCAAACCATGTCGATGCTGCTCAAGGGCGGCTATACGCTGAGCGATGCCATACCGCTAGCGCAAAACCTGGCCTTTGAAAAGAAACTCCAGGACCAGATACTTCGCGCGCGTGGCGTGATCCAGGAGGGCAAGCGCCTGTCGACGGCCTTTGCCGAGAATGGATTGACGGATACGGTGACCGAGCGGCTACTGCAGGTCGGAGAACGATCCGGCAACCTGGCACGCATCATGGACATCATCGCGCAGACATACCGCCAAGAATTTACCGTATTTATTGACCGCGCCACGAGGGTCGCGGAACCGATCTTGCTGATGGCCGTTGGCATCATGATTGGTGCGATTATTATTTTGATGTACATGCCAGTATTCGACCTGGCTGGAGGAATTTGATACATGAGTAGTGTCTCCACCTTAGCCGCCATGCCGCCGTTGAACACCTTGCTGGCGCAAGCGCGGGCCCGCGCGCGCGACAGTGGCCAGGCGCTGGCGGTTGAACTGGCGGCACTGGCCGGCTGCTCAGTGGCCGACCTCGCCGCGGCAGCCCCTGCCCAGCTGGATATGGAGTATTACCCGCAAGCCGCCATGCTGGCCTGCACTCCCGAATTCTCGCTACTGAGTTTTACGGACTGCGTCAAGCGCGTAATCTATCCGTTGCGGCTTCCGGGCGGCGATAGTTTCGTGGTGACCGATCCTTGGGACGACCACGCTTTGCAATGGCTGGCCAACAAAGTGGGCGGCTACCCGGCGCTGGCATGGGGCGACAAGACGGACATCCTGGCGGCGCTGGAACAGGCTCAACACCGTATCAAAGCCTCGAGCAGCTTGTCGGCCGGTGCGCCGGAACAGCGTAGCAGCGTTGGCGATGGCGCAGGAAATGTGATTTCGATCGAAACCATTGAACGCAGCACCAGTCCAATCGTACGCTTTGTCGATGCCGCTATTTATGATGCCTGGAAAGCTGGTGCCAGCGACATCCATTTTGAATGCGACCGCAATGGCGTGAAGGTCAAGCTGCGCCTCGATGGCGTACTGGTACCGGCATCCGAATTACCGGACCGCGTGCGCGCCGAGGAGGTCATCTCGCGCATCAAGGTGCTAGCGCAGCTCGATATCGCCGAGCGTCGCGTGCCGCAGGATGGTCGCTTCCGCATCGAGCTGGGTTCGCGCGAACTGGACTTCAGGGTTTCCATCATGCCCAGCATTTTTGGCGAGGATGCCGTGGTGCGACTGCTCGACAAAACGCAGTTGCGTGGCGATGCTCATGCCATTTCGCTGGCCAGCCTGGGCCTCGATGCCGATGCAATCGAGCGCATCCGCCGCCTGGCGAAGAAGCCGCATGGCATGCTGCTGGTCACCGGGCCGACGGGCAGCGGCAAGACCACGACGTTGTATGCGGCGCTCACGGAGATCCAGACCGGGCAGGAAAAGATCATTACCATCGAAGACCCTGTGGAGTATGAATTGCCGGGTGTATTGCAGATCCCCGTGAACGAAAAGAAGGGACTGACTTTTTCCCAAGGCCTGCGCTCCATTCTACGCCATGATCCAGACAAAATACTGGTGGGCGAAATCCGCGATGCCGAAACGGCCGAAATCGCCGTGCAAGCCGCATTAACGGGCCATCTGGTGTTTACAACCGTGCATGCGAATAGCGTATTTGACGTGATCAGCCGTTTTGCCCACATGGACATCGACTTATATAGCCTCATGTCGGCGTTGAACGGCGTAGTGGCTCAGCGCCTGATCCGCTCGAATTGTCCTGTCTGCAGCGAGCCGGAGCTGGCCAGCGAGGACATTCTGGAGCGATTAAAGGGGGCCGGCATAATGCAAGCCCAGATCACGTTGACGCGCGGACGTGGCTGTGAGCATTGCCGTAGTACCGGCTACAAGGGCCGTCACGCACTGGCCGAAGTACTGCCATTTGACGACACCCTACGCACGAT
>NZ_NRDQ01000289.1 GCF_002878455.1 Janthinobacterium sp. AD80 | reverse complement strand
GGCGCGCGTGGCCCAGGCACCGGCGCGCCAGTGCAGCGGCGTCATCGATGGCACGCGCCAGTCGCGCGAGTGTTTTTAGCTTCCCGGCATTCAATCACCATGGACTTGCTCACATGAACCGCGCCCTGCTGCTCCTTTGCTGCTTCCTGCCGTGCTTGCCCGCGGCGGCCGATCCCGGCCCGCGCTGCGGCGGCGAGGCGGCGTCGCCGGGCAACTTGCAGCTGCAGGTGGGCAAGTCGAGCATGCTGCGCCTGCCGGAGGCGGTGCAACAGCGCAGCGTCGGCAATCCGGCCGTGGTGCAAGCCATGCTGGTGGCGCCGGACACCTTGTACGTGGTGGGTGTCGACGTGGGCAGCACCAACATGATCATCCAGGGCAAGAGCGGCCTGTGCAGCGTAGTAAATGTCAGCGTCAGCATGGACCCGGCCGGCCTGCAGGCGACCCTGGCGGCCCTGATGCCCGACGAGCAAGCCATCCGCGTCACGGCCGTGGCCGATTCGCTGGTGCTGAGCGGCACGGTGCAGGATGCGGGCGCCGTGGTGCGCGCCGTGGAGCTGGCGCAAGCGTATGTGCGCCGCGCTACCGTGCCGCTGGCGCTGCCCAAGCCCGCCGATGGCGCCGCCGTGCCGCTGGCCACGGCAGGCGCGGGCGGCACGCCGGCAAGCCGCATCATCAACATGCTCGACGTCAGCGCGCCGCAGCAGGTGATGCTGGCCGTGCAGATCGCGGAAGTGTCGAAGTCGCTGCTGGAGCGCCTGGAAGTGGGCGCCACGCTGCGTTTCGCCTCGGGCAGCTGGGCCACGACTTTGCTGTCGAATTTCCTCAGCGGCGCGGCCAATGGCGTGCTCGACGTGCGCAAGTCGAACGGCCAGAAGCTGACCATCGAGGCGCAGAAACAGGATGGCCTGATCCGCATCCTGGCCGAGCCGACGGTGATGGCGATCAGCGGCCAGGAGGGTAGTTTTTTGGCAGGCGGCAAGATTTTCATTCCCGTCGGCCAGGACAACAACAAGATCACCCTGGAAGAGCGCGAGTACGGTGTCGGCCTGCGCTTCACGCCCACCGTGCTGGCGGGCGGACGCATCCATTTGAAGGTGGCGCCGGAAGTGTCGGAACTGTCGCGCGAAGGCGTGGGCATCTCCGCCGCCGGCGTCAGCGCGCGCTCGATCCTGCCCGTCATCACCACGCGGCGCGCCTCGACGACGGTGCAGCTGTATGACGGCCAGAGCTATGCGATCGGCGGCTTGATCAAGAATAACCAGGTCAGCAATATCACGGGCGTGCCGTGGCTGAGCGAAGTGCCTATCCTCGGCGCGCTGTTTCGCAGCACGGATTTCCAGCATGACCGCACGGAATTGCTGTTTGTCATTACCGCCCACCTGGTCAAGCCCTTGCCGGGCGTGCCCGTGCTGCCGACGGCGCAGCTGACGCCGCCATCGCGCAGGAGCCTGATGGGCGACGGCACGATGGAGGGGCCGCCGCCGGCTTCATCGCCACCGTCACCACCACTGCCATCGGCGCCGCGCGCGGCCGCTGGTTTCGAGTTGCCATGATGCCGGGAGCTGCCATGTGGAAATCCCTCTTGCCGTTCTTTCGGCGCCTGGCCGCGCTGGTGCTGGCGCTGCAGCTGGCCGCCTGTGCGCACAGCAGCACGCCGCGCCTCGACGCGCGCTTCGGCGAC
>NZ_NRDQ01000288.1 GCF_002878455.1 Janthinobacterium sp. AD80 | reverse complement strand
GCCGCCGCCGTGGGCGCGGGCGATGGCCTCGACCACGGCCAGCCCCAGGCCGCTGCCCGCGCTGACGTCGTCGCGTGCGCTGTCGCCGCGGCGGAACGCTTCGAACACATGCGGCGCCAAATCCTCCGCAATGCCGGGGCCTGCGTCCTCGACGCTCAGGTAGTACTGGCCGGCCTGCACGCGCGTACGCACGCGCAGCAGGCCAGGATGGGCGTAGCGGCGTGCGTTGTCGAGCAGGGCCAGCACGATTTGCCGGATGCGCGCCGCGTCGCAGCAGACGGGATGGTCGGACAGGTGCAGTTGCAGGGTGAAGCCGGCCGCGGTCATCTCCGGCGCCAGCAGGCGGCGCACTTCCTCGATTTCCAGTGTCAGGTCGGTCCACGCCATGCGCAGCTGCATGTGGCCGCTGTCGGCCAGGCTCAGGGTGCGCAAGTCCTCGATCAGGCGGCCCAGGTCTTCCACTTGCGACAGCAGGCTGGAAAACGGCACTTCCTCGGGCTTGAAGACGCCGTCGACGACACCTTGCAAGGTGCCGCGCAGGATGGTCACGGGCGTGCGCAGCTCGTGCGCGATGGCCGCGTTCCACGTCTCGCTTTCCTTGGCCGCGCGCTGCAGGCGTTCGGCCATGCTGTTGAAGTCATCGACCAGCATGGCTGTCTCGCCCAGGCTGCGGTCGCCGGCGAAGGCGCGCGCGGACAGGTCGCCGTGGGCCACGCGGCGCACGCTGTCCATCACGGAATTGATCGGCTTGAGAATGCGCGAGGCCAGCTTGATGGCGAAGAACGCGGCCAGCAGCAGGCCGAAAATGGTGATGGCGAAGATCCACAGCCACTCGACGGTGCTGGGCGACCAGTCGTCCGGCTCGGACAGCATGCCGGGATCGATCTTGAAGGCGATGGCAAAAAACATCCAGGATCCGATCCAGATGATCAGGATGCTGCTGACCATCAGCACGGACATCGACAGGATGATCTGCCGGTTCAGGCCCGTGAAACGCATCAGTCGCTTTCCAGGCGGTAGCCGACGCCGCGCAGGCTGGCCGGCATGTTCATCACGCCCGCTTCCTCCAGCTTCTTGCGCAGCTTGCTGACGTGGCTGTCCACCGTGCGCTCCATTGAATTACTCTCGGGCATGCACGACTCCAGCAATTCCAGGCGCGTGCAGACGCGGCGCGGCGTGCGCGCCAGGTGCGCCAGCAGGCGGAACTCCGTCAGCGTCAGGCTGAGCATGAGAGGCTGGGCCATGCCATCGCGCAGCACGCTGGCCACATAGGTTTCCTGGTCGATTTCGATGGGGCCGCAGCGCAGGCGCTGGCCGCCCACCGGGTGGTGGCGCACGCGCGAGCGGCGCAGCACGGCGGCCACGCGGGCCACCACTTCGGCCGGATTGAAGGGTTTGATGATGTAGTCGTCCGCGCCCACGCGCAGGGCGGCCAGCTTGTCGGCATCCTGGTCGCGCGCCGTCAGCATGATGACGGGCGTTTCGCCGCGCCGCCGCACTTCCGTCAGCACGCCCCAGCCGTCGATCCTGGGCATCTGCACGTCGAGCAGCAGCAGGTCGGGCGCCAGCGCCAGGTGCTGCTGCAGCGCCTCCTGGCCATCCATCGCGAAGGCCGTGCGGTAGCCGTCGCGCTCCAGGTAGCCGGCCAGGATGCGCGCGATCTGCGGTTCATCTTCGGCGATCAGCACGAGGGCGGCGGGCGGGGTGGTGGCGAGGAACGACGGTTGGCTGGCGCTGTGGAGATAGTTCATGCGCGGAGTCTAGCATTCTTCGCTGTCTCCATCGAATCTCCACATTTCTTTGACGGAACATCCACGCAGGGCTTTTATGCTGCGCTTATCTGTCGACCGGACCGCCGGTTGGGATCTGCCATAGAGAAAGACCATGCATCCGAGCTTCTTCACCCAAAAAAATAGTTTGATCGCCGCGGCGCTGCTCAGCCTTGCCGCCTGTTCCCAACCCTCACCGGAAGAGGCGGCCACGCCGCCCGCCGCCGTCACCGTGCTCAAGCTGCAAGCGGCGCCCGTCGTGCTCAGCGACGAGTTGCCGGGCCGGGTGGCCGCCTTCCGCACGGCCGACATCCGCCCGCAAGTGGGCGGTATCGTGCTGCGCCGCCAGTTCGAGCAGGGCGCCGACGTCAAAGCGGGGCAGAAGCTGTTCCAGCTGAACCCCGCGCCATTCCAGGCGGAAGTCGATTCGGCCGCAGCCGCCCTGCAGCATGCGGTGGCCACGGCGAAGCGCGCCAGCAGCCAGGCCGACAGGTTAAAGCCGCTGGTCGAGGCGGACGCCATCAGCCGCCAGGCGTATGACGATGCCGTGGCCCAGCGCGAGCAAGCCGTGGCCACCGTGGCGCAGGCGCGCGCGACCCTGGCGCGGCGCCGCCTGGACCTGGCCTT
>NZ_NRDQ01000287.1 GCF_002878455.1 Janthinobacterium sp. AD80 | reverse complement strand
ACGCCGCCGCCAGCGCCGCATCGCCGCCCGTGGCGGCAACGCTGCCGTCGCTGCCCAGGGTCAGGTACAGGGTGCCGGCCGGCGTGACGGCGGCCCATTGCAGCGGTGTCTTGCCGTGGTTCTGTTTGGCTACCAGCGCGACCTTAGGCGCCTGTTCGCCCAGCAGGCTGCGCCCGATGGCGGACAGGCGGTGTTCAAGGCCCAGCATGTGGAAGACGGTGGGGAAGATGTCGGCGTGCGACGACAGCAGCGCCGATTCGCCCGTGGCGACGGCCAGGGCGGCGGGCGCGCAGATGGCCAGCGGGGTGCGGATCTGCGGCGCGTCCAGCGTCGAGGCGTGGCCCAGGCGGCCTGTCTCGAACATCTCCTCGCCATGGTCGCCCGTGATGACGACGATGGTCGAGGACAGGTCGATCTGCTGCAGCAGGGCCTTGAGCCAGGCATCGAGTTCGCCCAGGGTGTTGCGGTAGCGGTTGATGACGGCGCCCCGGTTCAGCGCCAGGTTGGCGCTCTGGAAATTGAAGCTGGGCGGCGTTTCCGGCTGGTGCGCGCTGAAATTGGGCGCGTGCAGGTAGGGATAATGCGTGCCGTAGTAGTGCGCGTGGATGAAGGCGGGCGCCGGATGGCGCAGGCGCGCGGCGATGGTGTGGATGTTTTCCCAGTCAGACTGGTTGACGACTTCGGCCTGGTTGAAGCTGGCCAGGTAGCGCGGGATCGTGTTTTGCTGCGTCAGGTCGCTGACCACGCGGCCCGTGCGGTAGCCCAGTTTGCCCAGCGCCGCGATGTAGGGCGACTGGCGCACCACGGCCGCGTGCTGGCGGTAGCCGGCAAAGAAGATGGTCGGATCGCCGTACAGCAGGCTGAGTATGCCCAGTTCCGTCTGATTCGCGCCCGAATAATGGTTGCCGCCGATATGGCAGCGCTGCGCCAGCGAGGCAAAATACGGCATCGCGTGGCGGTCGGCCAGGCTGACGTTCCAGCTTTCGATGGTGAGAAACAGGATGTCGGGCCGCCTGGCGGGTGCCGTGCGCAGGGCCAGGCTGGCCGGCACGGCTAGCGGCTGCGGCGTCCTGGCCTGGCCGCGCGCGGCCTGCAGGCGGGCGTTGAACTCGACCCAGGCGCTGGGCAGGCGCGCCTTGCGCAGCCAGCGGTCGGCCGCCGAAATGTAATACGGATTGGCGCTGGCGGCGACGTCCCACACGGTGCGCGCATACTCGCCGCCGCGGCGCAGCATGGTGTAGGCCTGGCCCGCGAGCACCAGGAGCAGCAGCAGGACAAACGCGTGGCGCCAGGCGCAGGCCCGCCGCAGCCAGCCCAGCGCCGGGTGTGCGCCCGCATGGCGGCGCAGCTGGCGGTGCGCATAATAAATGAGGCATACGGCGGCGATGTGCGCGCAGGCGACCCGGCCAAAACGCCAGATGTCGTGCGGCTGGATGCCGAAATGGTGCTGCCAGCTTTGCGTCAGGAATAGCTGCAGGTCGCCCAGGGTGACGTGTGATTTCGACATCGCATACCAGCCGATATCGGCTTCCAGCGCGATCAGCGAGAGGGCCGCGTAGACGGCGATGAGCACGTCGCCCCGGCGCGCATGCAGGGCGCCGAGCAGCAGGCCCGCGAGGGCGAACAGCAGGGCGCTGCACAGGGTGCAGGCGACCATCAGCAACAGGTCGGGCAGCGCCGGCTGGGCGATGCCGAACGGACCGTGCGACTGGAATAGGGGCCAGTACAGCCAGCGCAAGACCAGGTTGCAGGCCAGCCAGGCGGTCAGTCCCAGCACCAGGAACTGGTTGGAACGGATGCGGTGGCGATGCATGGCGGCTACCTCCTGCTGACAATGCTGCGTTGAGGGGATCTATGCCACCCGGCTCACCACATAGCGGTATTTGCCCGATGCCTCGGCCGCGATCTCGTCGACTTCCTCGATGGAGATATCGACCTGCGCGCCCAGCCTGGCCTGGAAGCCGCTCACGATGGCGGCGCGCGTGGCCGCGTCGAGGCGCGGCAGGCAGACCAGCAGCACGCGCGTGCGCAGCAGGCTTTCCTGGATGATCTTGAAGCCGCGCACCTGCGGCAGTTCGCGCACGATGTAGACGAGGGCCAGGCCGTGCATGACGGTGCCGTCCACCGCCGTGAGGAAGTCCGTGCTGCGCCCCTCGATGTGCTGCAGCAGCGGCAGGCCGCGCCCGCAGGCGCAGGGCGCGGTGCCCAGCGCGCCCACGTCGCCCGTGGCGTAGCGGATGAACGGGTAGTCCTGCGTGGCCAGGTGGGTGACGACGATCTGCCCCGTGCGGCCTGCGGGCAGCGGTTGTCCCCCGGCGTCGACGATTTCCACGATGATGTCCTCGGCCGTGATGTGCATGCCGCCGTCCGGGCATTCGTGGGCGATGAAGCCCGCGTCGCGCCCGCCATAGCCATTCGCCACCGGGCAGGAAAAGGCGGCGGCGATCTGCGCGCGCTGTTCCTCGTACAGCCGTTCGGCCGTGACGAACGCCACTTTCACGCCCAGGCCGTCGAGCGGCACGTCGTGCTCCTGCGCATGGCTGGCGATGCGGCACAGGGCCGACGGGTAGCCGAACAGCATGCGCGGGCGCAGGCGGCGCAGCTGCTCCACGTAGTGCGCCAGGCGCGCGGGCGACATGGCAAAGGCGGGCAGCAAGGTGGTGCGCAGCAGCGCGTCGCGTACGCGGCGCAGCCGGTCTTGCGCGCGCAGCTCGATGGGCGAGCCCCACAGCACGGCTTCGCGGTCGCCGATATCCACGCCCCACCAGCGCGTGGCGCGCCACTTGGCGGCGATGTCGTGGCTGATGCGCCGCCGCCCGAGGAAGAACTGCAGCGGCTCGCCGCCTGGA
>NZ_NRDQ01000286.1 GCF_002878455.1 Janthinobacterium sp. AD80 | reverse complement strand
CGGAGCCAAGGCCCGCCAGCGCGCCCGAGATCAGCATGACGATGATGATCATCCTGAACAACGATTACCGCGCCGCGCTGGGCGCCATCACGGCCTTTGCGCAAAACCTGGCGCGCCAGCCGGGCATGCAGGTCAGCATCGAGGAAACGCCGCTGGACCTGCGTCCCAGCGCGTCCCTGTCGGGCAAGAGCGCCGCGCCGGCAGCGGCCAGCCAGGCCCGCTTCACCCTCTTGCTCGTGTGGCAGCCATGAGCGGCCCCGTCAAGCACCCGCCCCTGCCCGGCATGAAAAAAGCCGCGGCGCCCGCGCGCACCCTGCCCGCCTGGATGGGCGAGCTGCAGCTGGTCCGGCGTGCCCTGCTGTGCTTCACGCTGACCATGCTGGCCAGCCTGCTCTTGCTCAGCCTGAGCGCCGCCTACCGCCAGCGCCAGGAAATGCAGCTGGAAACGGCGCGCCACGCGCGCGCGGCCGCCGCCAGCCTGTTCAACCATATGGAAGCGGAAAAGCAGGAAATCCGCATCTACGAACCGCAATTCCTGGCCCTGCGCCAGCGCGGCCTGATCGGCGAGGAAAACCGCCTGGCCTGGATCGACGCCATCCGCCAGAGCCAGGAGCGGCGCAAGCTTCTGCCCATCAGCTACGACATCAGCCCGCAGCAGCTGCTGCAAGTCCCCACGCCCATGGCCACGGGCCAGTACCAGCTGCGTGCCAGCAAGATGCAGCTGCACCTGGACTTGCTGCACGAAATGGACTTGCTGAACCTGTTCGACGACTTGCGCCAGGCCGGCTATTTTGCCGTGCACGATTGCGCGCTCAAGCGCATCGCCGGTGGGGCAGCAGGTACGGGTGCGAACGCGGGCGCGGACGCTGGCGGCGGCGCCACGTCGGCCACCCTGAGCGCCGATTGCAGCCTGCTGTGGCTGACCTTGGGCAGCGGCCAGCCGGTCCAGGTGCATCCATGAGACGCGCCATCCTCCTGCTGCTGCCGCTGGCCTGCGGCATGGCCGCGGCCCAGGCGCCAGGCCCGCAGCTGGGGCGCCTGTTCGCCTCGCCCGAGCAGCGCGCCCAGCTCGATGCCCAGCGCTACGGGCCGCCGCCGGCCGATCCCGCACTGGCGCTCCCGCCACCGCCGCTGCCGCCGCCACCGGCCCCGCCCATGGAACTGAATGGCGTCGTGCAGCGCAGCAGCGGACGCTCCACCGTGTGGCTGAACCAGACGCCGCAAACGGAACCGTATAACCAGTTGGGCCATGACCGCAGCGGCGCTACGGGCACCCCTGACCCTGCGCCTGTCGACGGGCCAGGTGGTGCTGCTCAAGCCGGGCCAGCGCTACGACCCGGCCACCGGCAGCGTCAGCGAAGCGCCGGAGGGGCAGCCATGAAGCCACTGGCTTGCCCGGCGCGGCGGCAAGGGCGGCAACGCGGCGCGGC
Organism: Janthinobacterium sp. AD80; assembly: GCF_002878455.1. Lineage (GTDB taxonomy): Bacteria > Pseudomonadota > Gammaproteobacteria > Burkholderiales > Burkholderiaceae_D > Janthinobacterium. The sequence continues at coordinate 2,454 of NZ_NRDQ01000286.1, read as the reverse complement.
CCTGCTGCTGCTGGTTGCCGTGCTGGGCCTGGGCACGGCCAGCTTGCTGATCAGCGCCTTTGGCCGCAACACGGCCGAGAACGCGCGCCAGCAGCGCACCCTGGCCACCCTGGCGCAGGCGCGCGACGCCTTGCTGGGTTTTGCGACGGTCAACGGCCGCCTGCCGCGCCCTGCCGCCTCGGCCATCGATGGCCGCGAGCGTGCCGATGCCTGCCAGAGCGATGCCGATTGCAGCGGCTTCCTGCCGTGGGTGGCGCTGGGCGTGAGCGGTGTCGACGCCTGGGGCAAGGTGCTGCGCTACAGCGTCACGCCGGAAATGGCGCGCGCGCCCATCGTCTCGTTTTCCGCCGTCGCCAACCGCGTCGTGCGCACGCGCGACAGCCGCGGCGAACTGGTGTACATGGCCGGCCAGGAACAGTGCGACGTCAGTATCCAGTGCCTGCCCGTGGTGCTGTTCTCGCAGGGCAAGGCGCCGTTCGGCACCTACGCCAGCGGCGTGGCGCAGGCGCCCACGCTGCGCGGCGCGCTCGACGCGGCCGCCAACGACAGCGCCAGCCGCAGTGTCATCTCCCGTCCCGCCGATACCACCGGGCAGGTGGCCGGCGGCGCCTTCAACGATATGGTTGCCTGGATTACCTTGCCCACCTTGTACCAACGCATGCGCGCCGCGCGCAACCTGCCATGAGCGCCCGTCCCCTGCCTTGCCGGCGCCAGCACGGCTTTTCCCTGATTGAAATCGCCATCGTGCTGGTCATCGTCGGCCTGATGATCGGCGGCCTGGTCACGCCGCTGACGGTACAGCTGGAACAGCGCAAGGTGGCCGAGACGCAAAAAGCGCTCGACGAGGCCAGCGAGGCGCTGACGGGCTTTGCACTGCGCAATGGCTACCTGCCCTGTCCCGCCATTTCCAGCCAGAATGGCCTGGAAGACCGGCGCGGCGGCCGCTGCAACGGCGAAAAACGCGTGGGCTTCCTGCCCTGGGCCACGCTGGGCCTGCGCCAGGGCGACAGCTGGGACCATCTGTTCCGCTACAGCGTCACGCCCGCCTTCAGCGACAGCGCGCAGCCGTTCAGCCTGGGCACCCCGCGCGACATCAGCATCGTCACGCGCAACGGCGGCCCGCTGGTGCAGGCGACGGCGCTGAACGACATTCCCGCCATGATTTTGTCGCACGGCAAGAACGGCTTCGGCGCCACCAGCACCCAGGGCCAGCGCCAGGCCGGAGCGGCGGGCAACAATGTCGACGAGCGCAACAATGCGGCCAGCCTGAACATCTACATCAGCCGCGCCGCCAGCGGGCCGCAGCAAGCCGGCGGCGAATTCGACGATATTGTCGTCTGGCTGTCGCCCAACGTGCTGTTCAACCGCATGGTGCAGGCGCAAAGGCTGCCCCGCTGATGCCGATGCCGACCCTGCTCAAGCCCGTGCTGACCATCGCCCGCTACACGCTGCTCGAAGCGCTGCGCAGCCGCTTGCCCTGGCTGTGCGTGCTGGCCGCCGGCGCCGCGCGGCCTGGCCGGCTTCCTGCAGCAACTGGCGCTGACGGAAAGCGCCGCCGTGCAGGCGTCCCTGCTGGCGGCCGGCTTGCGCCTGGCCAGCGTTTTCCTGCTGGCCACCTTCATCGTCACCAGCATGGCGCGCGAAGCGGCCGACAAGGGCCTCGAGTGGCTGCTGGCCATGCCCATGCCGCGCGCCGCCTACCTGCTGGGAAAACTGCTGGGCTACGGCGCGCTGGCGGCCGTGCCGGCGGTGCTGTTCGGCCTGCTGATGGCGCTGTTCGCCCCGCCCGCCCGGAGCGCGCTATGGGCCGCCTCCCTGCTGGGCGAATTGTGGATCGTCGCCGCCTTCAGCCTGCTGTGCGCCGCCAGCTTGCAGCAGGCGCTGCCGGCACTGGCCGCCGTCAGCGGCTTTTATCTCTTGGCGCGCAGCGTGGGCAGCCTGCAACTGCTGGCGCACGGCGCGCCGGCCGGCGATACCTGGGCGCAGCAGGCGATGGCGGGCAGCATCGACGTGCTGGCCCTGCTGCTGCCCCGCCTCGACACCTTCACGCGCACGGAATGGCTGCTGTACGCCAGCGGCGGCTGGCCCGACCTGGCCGGCATCGCCACGCAGACGGTCATCTATGCGGGCCTGCTGGCCGCCTGCGCGCTGTGCGACTTTTATCGCCGGAATATCTGATGGCCAGCTCCTTGCGCCCCTGGGCCTGCGTGCCCCGCGCCCTGCGCTGGCTGCTGGCCGCGACGCTGCTGCTGCAGCTGGGCTGACGCGTGCTGCAGCAGGCCGAACCGATTCTGCGCATCGATGCCGATTCGACGCGCAAGAAGGGCAGCGCGCAGGAAGCGTCGACACCGTGCACCGGGGCGAAGTGGATATTCTGATCGGCACGCAGATGGTGGCCAAGGGCATGACTTCAAAAGCTGAACGCTGGTGGGCATTTTGAACCCGGACACGGCC
>NZ_NRDQ01000285.1 GCF_002878455.1 Janthinobacterium sp. AD80 | reverse complement strand
CTGGGCGCCGGCCCCCTGTGCCGCGATGCGCAGTTCGCGCGGCTGGCGGCCGACCTGCCCGTCTTCCTGCGCCAGAGCCACGCGGAGCGCGACCAGGCCGTGCTGGGCGGCATCGTCGCCGGCGCCGAAGAACATCCCTGGGGGCTGTGACATGTTCGCCCATCCCGACATGCATGCGCGCCGCATCGAAGGCGGCGGCACGCCAGACCACGTGTGGCTGTCCTGGCCTGGACTCCATGACGTGCCCCTCGTCAGCGCGGGCGAACTGGTGCCGCCGGGGGCGCGCGCCGTCATCGTCGCGCCCCATCCCGATGATGAAATCCTTGCCTGCGGCGGCCTGCTGCAGCTGCTGGCGGCGCAGGGCAGCGAGTTGCTGCTCGTCGCCGTCACCGATGGCGACGCCAGCCATCCGGGTTCGCCGCTCTGGCCGCCGGAACGACTGCGCCGCGTGCGCCCACGCGAATCCGCGCAGGCGCTTGCCATGCTGGGCATGGCGCCGCCCGCATGGCTGCGCCTGCGCCTGCCCGATGGCGGCGTCGCTGGCATGACGCCGCAGTTGAGCGCCTTGCTGGCGGCGCAGCTGCGCCCCGGCGACAGGGTGTTGACCACCTGGCGCCTGGACGGCCATCCCGATCACGAGGCGTGCGGCTGGGCCTGCGCTTCGGCCTGTTCGGCCAGCGGCGCCAGCCTGGTGGAAATGCCCGTCTGGGGCTGGCACTGGGCCGAGCCGGGCGACATGCGCATGCCCTGGCACCGCGCGCGCCGCCTGCCCCTGTCCGCCGCCCAATTGCAGCGCAAGCGCGCCGCCCTGCGCTGCTTTGCCAGCCAGATGCAAGGCGACCCGTCGACGGGCCAGCCGCCGATCGTCGCCGGTGACGCCTTGCAGCGCCTGCTGCATGCCTGGGAGGTGTATTTTCTATGAAACCGTCCGCCGACAAGGATGACCAGCGCGCCAGCTACTTTGAACAGCTGTACCGCGACGACAGCGACCCGTGGCTGGTGCGCCAGCGCTGGTACGAGGAACGCAAGCGCGCCATCCTGCTGGCCAGCCTGCCGCAGCGGCGCTTCCGCCATGCGTATGAACCGGGCTGCGGCAATGGCGAGCTGACGGTGGAACTGGCGCGGCGCTGCAACCACGTGCTGGCGGCCGACCTTTCAGCACAGGCATTGCGGCTGGCGCGGCAGCGCCTGCTGGATGCCGGATGCGGCGACCATGTCAGTCTCGCGCAGCACCGGCTGCCACAGGACTGGCCGCGCATCCTGCCGGGCGAGGACAAGTTCGACCTGATCGTCCTCAGCGAGATCGCCTATTACCTGTCGCCGGAAGAACTGGGGCGCGTGGTCGAGCACAGCATCGCCAGCCTGGCGCCGGGCGGCAGCATCGTGCTGTGCCACTGGCGCGCGCCGTTCGCCCAGCGCATCGTCTCGACCGTGCGCGTGCATGCCGCGTTCCAGGATGCGCCCGGCCTGCACCGCGTGCTGCGCCATGAGGAAACCGACTTTTTACTGGGGATCTGGTCGAACGATGCGCGCTCGGTGGCGCAACGCGAGGGCTTCGCATGATCGGCGTGGTGGTCCCCGTGCACGACGAGGAAGCCTGTCTGGACGACTGCCTGACGGCGCTGCGCGCCGCCGCCACCTGCCCGTTGCTGCAGGGCGAAGCGGTCAGCATCGTCATCGTGCTCGATGCCTGCAGCGACCGTTCACAGCGCATCGTGCTGACGCATGCCATGCAGGTGGACCGGCGCTGGCGGCTCGACTGCATCAGCGTCAACGCCCGCAACGTGGGCATCGCGCGCGCTGCCGGCGCACGGCTGCTGCTGCAACGCGGCGCCCGCTGGCTGGCGTTTACGGATGCCGATACGCGCGTCTCGCCGTCCTGGCTGAGCGCCCAGCTGGGCCTGAATGCCGATGCCGTCTGCGGCACGGTGGCGGTCGAGGACTGGTCGCCGCACGGGCGCCACGCCAAGGCCCTGCGCTCACATTTCGCCCGCAGCTACACGGATGCCGATGGCCACCGGCACATCCACGGCGCCAACTTCGGCGTGTCCGCCAGCGCCTATCTGCGCGCCGGCGGCTTCGCCCCCCTGGCCTGCAGCGAAGACGTGGTACTGGTGGCGGCGCTGCAGGCCAGCGGCGCGCACATCGCCTGGAGCGCCGCGCCGCGCGTCACCACCAGCGCGCGCCGCCACGCGAAAGCCAGGGGCGGCTTTGGCGACACCCTGCTGAAGGTGGTGGCGGCGCTGAAAGACACCACGCGCCTGACGCAGAACTAAAAAAAAATCGCCGGAGCGGATTGCTATCCGCTCCGGCGATCAGGCTGGCGCCTGTCTGCCCAGTCAAGTCATGGCTGCTTCAACGTTACTTCAACGTTACTTCAACGGCATGGCGATGCCGAACATCACCGACTGGGTACGTCCACTATCGATGTTCAGATTGCTGTTGTAGTCCAGCGTCAATGTCATGCCGTTCGACAGCAGCAGCTTCACGCCCAGGCCCGCCGTCCAGTTGCCCGTCTGCTGCGGCACCGTGCGGATCACGTACACGGGGCCGTCCGCCGCCAGGTCGGCATACGCCAGGCGCGCATTGTCGGCGCCCTCGAACTGGTGACGGTACTCGAGGCGCGCACGCGGGAACCACGTGCCCAGGCCGCCCACATAGATGCCCTCGGCGCGCACGCCCAGCGCGCCGATGCGCGAACGCACGGTCTGCTTGAAGTAGCTGAGCGCATTGATGCCCGTCGCCGTCTCCGTGTACGGATCGAGCTTGGCCGACATCAGTTCCACGCGGCCGTACGGCGACCACATCCACGTTTCATGGCGCATTTCCATGCCGCCCACCAGCGCGCCAAACACTTGCTTGCCGTCGCGTTCGCCCGTGGCGAAACCGCTGCCATCGGTCAGGTAGCGCGAGGCGTCGTACTGCAGGGTGCCGTAGCCGAGCACGCCATCGAGGAAGACGCCCTTGCTCGGACGCAGGCTGCCATACACGGCCGCCACGGCGCTGTCGGCCGTGCTGCGGCTGCCGTTCTGGCCCACGTCGCTGCGGTCATGGCTGAAACCGGCACCCACGCCCAGGGTCGCCAGGTCGCTGATACGGTAGTCGCCACCCACGCTCACGCCATTGGTGCGGAA
>NZ_NRDQ01000284.1 GCF_002878455.1 Janthinobacterium sp. AD80 | reverse complement strand
CCTGCGCGGCGCGCGCGGCGAAACCTTCCGCGGCGTGTCGGGCATCGTGCGCCTGCCCGGCGGCGACCTGTGGCTGCATGGCGCCGACGGTATCTACCACCTGGGTGCGGCCGCCATCGCCGCCTGGCTGAAGGACGGCGGCGCGGCGCCGCTCGACTACGAACGCTTCGATGCGCTCGACGGCCTGCAGGGCCACGCCTCGCAGCTGCGTCCCGTGCCGTCGCTGATCCACGCGCCCGACGGCCAGCTGTGGTTCGCCACCTCGGCCACCATCGCCATGCTCGATCCCGCGCACATCGCCCGCAACGCGCTGCCGCCGCCCGTGCAGATCACCGCCGTGCTGGCCGACGGCGCGCCGCACGCCATCGCTGCGGGCAAGCCGCTGCGCCTGCCCGAGGGCAGCAAGCGCCTGCAGCTCGACTTCACGGCGCTGAGCCTGTCGATGCCCGAGCGCGTGCGCCTGCGCTACCGCCTTGTCGGCGTCGACGAGCACTGGCAGGAAGCCCCCGGCCGGCGCGAAGCCTATTACACCAACCTGGCGCCCGGCGACTACCGCTTCGAAGTCATGGCGGCCAACGAAGACCAGGTGTGGAACCGCGAAGGCGCGGCGCTCGACATCCATATCGCCCCCACCTTCGTGCAGAGCCGCTGGTTCACGGCGCTGCTGGTGCTGGGCGGCGCGCTGCTGCTGTATGCCGCCTATGTGCTGCGCATCCGCCACCTGACGCGGCGCATGCACGAGCGCCTGCAGGAACGCCTAGCCGAACGCTCGCGCATCGCCCGCGCGCTGCACGACACGCTGCTGCAAAGCGTGCAGGCGCTGATCCTGTCGTTCCACGCGCACACGGGCATGCTGCCGAAAGGCACGCGTGAACGGGCGCGCCTGGACGGCACCTTGAACCTGGCCGAGCAGCTGCTGGTCGAAGGCCGCGACCAGATCCTCGACCTGCGCACGGTGGCCTCGCCCGATGAACTGGGACTGGCCCTGCAGCAGTTCGGCAAGGGCTTGTCCGAGCACCGCGCGCATGCGTTCCAGGCCACCACCACCGGCAACTGCCGGCGCCTGCAGCCGCGCGTGCACGATGAAATCTATGCGATCGCCCGCGAAGCGCTGTTCAATGCCTCGCGCTACGCGGAGGCGGCGCTGATCGAACTGGAGCTCGACTACGCGCCGCAGGCATTCACCCTGCGCGTGCGCGACAACGGCCGCGGCTTCGACGAGGCGCTGGCCAGCACGGGCCAGCGGCCCGGCCACTGGGGCTTGCCGGGCATGCGCGAACGCGCCGCCGCCATCGGCGCCAGCCTGCGCATCGCCAGCGAACCGGGCCAGGGCACGACGATCGAAGTCACGCTGCCCGGCAAGCTGGCCTACTAGCATGATGGCGCCAGCTGGCAAGCAGGACGCGCGGCGATAAGCGGATGTTGTAAGATGGGCAAGCGCCGAGGCGCCGCGTCTGCCTGGCCGCCGGCCGGCGCCGGACCGTTCTCCTCATTTACCTTCGGAAAGAAAACCATGAAAAAATTCCTGCTCGCCTTGCTCGTCCTCGCTTCCGGTTCCGCCTTCGCCAACTCGGCCTGCGACACGCCGCGCAACGACTTCGACGGCCTGTACTGCCTGAACAAGGTGTACCAGGAAGCGGACAAGGAACTCAACGCCAACTACAAGACGCTCGCCGCCAAGCTCGATGCCGGCGGCAAGCAAAAACTCAAGGCGGGCCAGCTGGCGTGGATCGCCGCGCGCAACCAGAACTGCTCCAAACGCGAATCCTCGGGCTTCTACGTGAACCTCGATTGCGCCACCCAGACCACCATCGAACGCGCGCAATTCCTGCAGGACCGCGTGCGCGAATGCGTGAGTGCCGGCTGCCAGAACAGCAAACTGTAGGCCAGGAGCCCGTCCCGCTGGCGAGCATCTTCCACCGGCAGCCCACCAGGAGCGCGCACAAGGGGGAATGCACATGGCGGGCCGCGCGACGGCGAGATAAATCCCGCGACGGCCAGTGCCCGCTGCCTGGGGCGCGGGCGGCGCATGCATTCCGCTACCGAGACGGACGCCAAGCCTGCGCTAGCGCAAACGATGACGGGCGGCGCCCGCGCATACTGGTGGACCCGATGCCGTCCCTGCGTGGCGCCCATGAGCAAGCTCATCGATCTTCCCGTCCTCCAGTGGGACGCTCCCTGTCATCCCGCCTGGCAGGTGGCGGCGCGGCAGGCGCTGGAAGATGGCCAGGTGGTCGTCCTGCCGGCGCTGGCCTTTGGCTTGCAGGCTGCCGAACTGCCGCTCCTGCAAGGCGCGGCCGGCGGCGCCAAGAATATCAGCTGGGACCCGGCGCGCGGCGTGCGCGGCCATGGCGACGCCCGCGACGCGGCCCTGCTGGCCGCGCTGATGCGGCGCTATGCGGGCCAGACGCGGCGCTTGCTGGCCAGCCTGCTGCCCGCCTACCAGCCGCATTTTCAGCAAGGCAAGACCAGCTTTCGACCCGTGGAAATCGCCGGGCGCGTCACGTCCTGGCGCAAGGACGACACGCGCCTGCATGTCGACAGCTTCCCCGCCTCGCCCACGCAGGGGAAACGCATCCTGCGCGTGTTTAGCAACATCCACCCGCAAGGCGCGCCGCGCGTGTGGAAACTGGGTGCGCCATTCGAACAGGTGGCGCAGCGCTTCCTGCCGCGCGCCGCCCGTCCCCTGCCCGCCACGGCGGCCCTGCTGCGGTGGCTGCGCGTCACCAAGTCCCGGCGCACGCCCTACGATCACTACATGCTGCAGCTGCACGACGCCATGAAGGCCGATCCCGCCTATCAGGCGCAGGCGGAGCAAGTCACCCACGCATTCGCGCCGGGCCAGACGTGGATCGTGTTTTCGGATGCCGTCTCGCATGCGGCCCTGCGCGGACAGCATGCACTGGAGCAAACCTGGCTGCTGCCCGTCACGGCCATGGCCGCACCCGAAAAATCGCCGCTGGCCATCCTGGAACGCCAGCTGGGCCGCGCGCTGGCGTAGCGCAACGACGCCAACCTGCGTCAGCCCAGCACAAGCCAGGCGATGCCCGGGAATGCATGGGCAGGCATGGGAAGGCATGAGAGGGCCTGGCAATAGCCGGCGTGGCGCGAATGGAAGCCGCGCCGCTGGCTTGCCGACCGACTGCCTGGCGGCCTCGCGTAGCCATGGCACGAGGTACCCGGCACCCGGCACACCGCAACGGCAACGGCAACAGCAACGGCAACAGCAAGAGCAACAGCAACAGCAACGGCACCGTGCGCGGCTGCCGACGCGCAGCCAGGACTGGCGGGCGTGCTATGCCGGCAAGCGCGCCGCCTTGAAGCGCCGCCAGGCCTTGCGCATGCTGCCATCGGCCACCTGCGACTGTGCGCGTGCCGCCAGGTAGCCGCGCAGGAAGGCTGCGTGCAGGCGCAACTCGGCGTGATCCGGCTGGCCATCGGGCAGCGCCTGCAGCAGGCGGTCCGCCACCTGCGCATCGTTAAGCCAGCCCAGTTCATCCTGCAGCGCCGACAAGCGTCCCACATACGGCTTCACGGCGCGCGCGGCAAACAGCGAAGCAAAGAATTCCGTCGCATAGCGCGTCTTCTTGGCGGCGATGCGCACGCGGTGCCGCTGCTGCGGCGTGGCGTGCAGCAGGCGCTTACCGCGCTTCATCAGGCGGCGCTGGTCCTTGCGCAAGGTACGGCGGGCAAACGGCGACACGCCCGCGTCCAGCTGGCGCAGCTGGCGCGCCGTGGCGATGTCGCGCCAGCCGCGCGCCTGCAGCCAGCGCTGCAGGCCCAGCATCCAGGCCGTATAGCGCGTGGCGTTGACGGCCTGCGCCGCCTGCGCATGCCTGATGCGCGCCTGCTCCTGCGCCGCCTGCACCAGTGCCGCCGCATCGGCCTTTGCCTGGCCATCGAGCTGCGCGAGGGTATGGCCGGCCAGCACATCCCAGTCGCGCGCCTCGCCCAGTGAACCGCCCAGCCAGTCGAGTTCCGTCTTCAGCGCGTCCGGCAGCGCCAGCAGGGAGTTGAACATGCCCAGCGCCGAGCGCAGGCGGCGCAGTCCCACGCGCATCTGGTGCAGGCTTTCCACGTCCTCGCCCGCCGCCACGCCATCCTGGTTGCCGCTCACCTGCTCCAGGCAATTGCCGAGGATGGCCTGAAAGCTTTGCTCCACCGTCATGCCCTCGTCGAGCCGCAAGGGCTGCGCCTTGACGGCGCGCAAAGGCTGTGATGCCGCGAGACGGTAGCCGCGCTCCGCCTTGCTCATGTGGCCCAGGCGCAGCGGCACGTCCTGCAGCAGGGCCAGCGCTACGTCGAACAGGCTGGCTGCCTGCCCCTGCTTCAGCTCCAGTTCGATTTCGCTGACGGGCACGCTGCGCGCGGCGCCGTCCACGCCGTGCTCGATCACGCCCTGGTCCAGCACGCACTCGATATGGTCGCCCTGCGGCGTGCGCAGCTGCCATGCCGTGCGCTCCATGCGCGTGCTGAACACGGGCTGCAAGCCACCGCGGATGGCATCCTTGCGCAGCAGCGCGCGGATCGGCTGCTTGCGGCCGATGGCCGCATCGAGTGCGTCGAGCTCGGGCGCGGGGCCGGCCACCTCGCCCTCCCATTCGTGGCGGCTGTGCAAGCCGCCGCTGCCGCTGCCGCCCGCCTTCAGGGTCTGCACCCAGTGCCCGTCCACATGGCGCACGCGCAAGCCCGCCTGGTGGCGGCACAGCTGCAGGTCGGGCGTATCGACATAGATATCGTGCATGTTCAGCACCTGCGGTTCGCCCGGCGCGCTTTGCGCAGTCGGCGTGTCGTGCGCAGGCTGTGCATATTGCGCCAGCAGCGGATGGGCGCGCAGGCGCGGCACGTCTTGCGGCGCCACCAGCAATTTCAATTCGATTTCCATGACCGCTCCTCGCTCGTCGCCTTTTCGTGAACAGTTATTGTAAGACGCGCCGCGCCTGGCGCAAGCGGCACGCATGCGGTCATGCACGCACCGCTTGATTTTGCGCGAAAATAGGCGCTTAAAACATTCTGGAGATGCCATGACCTACCACGCCGCCGAGAACCGCTATGACACCATGCAGTACCGCACGTGCGGACGCAGCGGCCTGAAACTGCCGCTGCTGTCCCTGGGCCTGTGGCACAACTTTGGCGACAGCAACAGCCTGGCATCCCAGCGCGACATGCTGCGCACCGCGTTTGACCTGGGCATCACGCATTTCGACCTGGCGAACAACTACGGCCCGCCGTACGGCAGTGCGGAAAGCAATTTCGGCAAGCTGCTGCGCGACGATTTCCTGCCCTACCGCGATGAGCTGATCATTTCCACCAAGGCAGGCTGGGACATGTGGCCCGGCCCGTACGGCCAGGGCGGCGGTTCGCGCAAATACGTGCTGGCCAGCCTCGACCAGAGCCTGCGGCGCCTGGGTCTCGACTACGTCGACATCTTCTATTCGCACCGCTACGACGCCGACACGCCGCTGGAAGAAACCATGGGCGCGCTGGCCACCGCCGTACAGCAGGGCAAGGCGCTGTATGTGGGCCTGTCCTCGTATTCGCCGCAGAAAACGGCAGAAGCGGCAGCCCTGCTGAAAGACTGGAAAGTGCCGTGCCTGATCCATCAGCCGTCCTACAACATGCTCAACCGCTGGATCGAGGAAGATGGCTTGCTCGATACCTTGCAGGCAGAAGGCATCGGCTGCATCACCTTCACGGCGCTGGCGCAGGGTTTGCTCAGCGATAAATACCTGGACGGCGTGCCGCAGGATGCGCGCGTCAACCGGCCCGGCGGCGGTTCGCTGATGCAACAGCACCTGAGCGCGGAAAACCTGGCCCGCGTGCGCGCCCTGAACCAGATCGCCGCGCAGCGCGGACAAACCCTGGCGCAGATGGCGCTGGCCTGGGTGCTGCGCGACCCGCGCGTCACCTCGACCCTGATCGGCGCGAGCAGCAGCGCGCAAATCCGTGAAAACGTGGCCGCGCTGCAGCAGCTGGCATTCACGGCCGACGAGCTGGCCGCCATCGACGTGCAGGCGCGCGAAGGCAACATCAATCTGTGGGCAGGGCCGTCGCGCGCCGTCTGAGCGAGCGCTTGCCGGTACTTGTGAAAGCGGCAATCTGGCGCTAGACTGCCGCCTTCACAACACGCCACCGGCCACCCGACCCACTGAAGTTCTTCCCTGCTGCCACTGTCTGCCTGCTGCTGTGCGCGCCCAGCGCCGGCGCCGGCGCCGCCAATTATTGCGACGCGCCGTCATGGTCGATCACCCATAACAAGAGCTACGACGAGGTGATGAAGATCGCGCAAAAGCGCGACAAGATCCGCGACGCCGAATGCAGCTTTACGGATGTGATCCTCAGGATACAGAACGAGGAAGCGGGCATCAGCCGCTATCCGGGCATCCTGCTCATCGCCGACGAGCGCGATGAACGCTTCGTCGTCACCAGCCGCGTCGGCGCCTACACCATCTTCACCTACCGCTACAACGACAAGCGCCTGCTGCAGTTCGCCATGAAGGATCACAGCTGGGAAGAAGGCGAACCGTTCCAGGCCGGCGCCTACAAGATCACGGGCGTGAAGGAATTCAAGACCTTCACCGGTTTCCCCGTCTCCCTGCTGGTGGTACAGACGTTCCAGTTTTACGGACCGAAGTAAGCCCCGCATCCTTCACGGTTCCAGCGGCGGCAGCCAGGCCAGCAGTTCCTGCGCCACCTGCCGCCGCCGTTCCGGCGTGGCAAAGGCGCCCACCTCGACGCGCGTGCCGCCGCAGCTGATGCGTATCAGCTGGCGCGGTCCCTCGGGCACGACGATGCGCGTGCACCAGGGACGAAAGCTGCTGCGCTGGCGCCGCCCGGCGCTCACCTGCTCGACGACCAGTACGCCGTCGCGCAAGGCCAGATGCTCGTAATCGCGGGCATGGCGCAGGTAGTACAGCAGGGCGATGGCCACCAGGGCCAGCTCGGCAAATGAAAAGACGGGGATATACCAGTAGCCGCGCAGCGCAAAGGCCAGGGCGATGGCGGTGGAAAACAGGCACAGCACGGCATAGGCGCGCAGCAGCTGGCGCACCGTCAAGGCACTGTGGCGCGTAAACAGCCATTGCGGCTGTTCCCGTGCAGTATCGCGTGGCATCTCGCCTCCCGCAACAGGAAGGGCGCCGCGTGCTCGCTGCCGCGGCGCGCCCTTCAGGATTGGCTTGCGCCGCTCAGGCGCCCATCTTCAGCAGCGCATGGCCCACATGCTGCCACCAGTGTTCGCGCGACTTGACCTGTTTCAGGCAGGACATGTCGATTTCCGCCGGGAACACGTGATCCTGGCAGACCCCGGTCTGCAGGGCATAGCGCTGGTTTTCCGCCGCCGCCAGGGCCACGACCAGCCAGAAGACCAGCGCCAGCAAGATCACCAGCAAGCTCCAGGCCAGGTGATTGGTCGTGCTTTTTTCGCCAAAAAATTCACGTGGCCGCGTCTCGCGGTACATCGACATCAAGTCTTTTTCTTTGTCTTCCGACATCTGCGTGTGCATCCCTGGTGACATCCTATCCTGTGCGGGCCGGTCGGCCTTGGCGGCGCCGGCGCCGCCCTGCCCGCATTTTACGCTGATGGCGCCAGAGCGGCAGTAATTCCGGCGCCCGTGCGCGGACAGGAAGGCGGCTCAGCTGGCTGAGCTGGCTCAGGGACGCCGTGCCGGCGCGGCGCCGGCGATTCGCTGTCGGCACCGGCTGGCGGCTGCGCAGGCGCCACGCTTTCCACGTGGTCGACGTCGATGTCGCCGCCGTCGGGCGCCGTGTTGAGCGGCTCCACGCCGGCCCGGTCGCCAGTACCGGCCGCATCGCTGTCGCTGTCGAGCGCTTCGGCGTCCTGGCCCGGCACGCCCTGCATGTCGCTGCCGCTGTCGGAACTGTCGCTGGGGCCGAGCGCCCCCTTGCCGTGGCCGCTGCCCAGTACGCGGTCGGGGGTGACGGGCAAATTGTCCGGATCAAGGCTGCTGCTGCTCATGGCTGACTCCCTTCACAAAAAATCTCGAACAACCATCGTACCCGCCTCGCCATGCCAACGGCGCACGGCTGCAATGCATTTCCGTCAAGAAAATGTCGCACCGCACAAATATTTTTAGAATTTACTTCACAAATGTACTATTCATTGCTATAGTTAATCCAAGTAAGCAAGTTCTCATCCAGAAATGCTTGATCGCTCCTGCGGCGCCCACCCGCGCCGCAGGAGCGAACCGACCGGTACGTGGCGATCCGGCCCATCCACCCAGCCATCATGTCTATATTGGAGTCTTATCATGCAAGCCAAATCACTGATCGCAGCATTGTTCGCCATCACCACCGCCAGCGCTGCCTTCGCGCAAAGCACCGCGCCAGCCGCCGCCAGCCAGCAGTTGACGCGCGCCGACGTCACGGCCGAATACCTCCGTGCCCGCAATGCCGGCGAAATCGCCACCAGCGAAGTGGACTATCCGAAAACGCCTGCCATCGCCGCCAGCAACGTGACGCGCGAGCAAGTCATGGCCGAGTTCTACGCCGCCCGCAAGGCTGGCCAGATCCCGCAAACGGAAGCGGACTTTGACGTCGCGCAAACGGCCAAGCACATCGCGAAATAAGAAACCAGTCAGCCGGTTTCAGCAAGTCAGTATGTCTGTAATACACCTCAGTTGCGGCGCAGCACCCCGGGCCACTCCCGGCGCTCACCGCGGCGAGCTGTGATTTTTCCCTGCCCCCCCAACACCATCGATTTCCGGAGTCTTGCATGTCCCTGCACCGCCGTCTGCTTGCCGCCAGCCTGATCCTTGCCTTGAGCGCGTGCGCCGACATGGGCCACATCGCGCCGCAATCGGCCATGCTCGACGCCAACAAGCTGCAGGCGAGCAAGGCCATGGATGCCGCCGCCAGCGCCGCCATCCAATGGCCGCGCGCACAATGGTGGCAGGCGCTGCAAGACCCGCAATTGAACCGCCTGATGGAGCAGGCGCTGGCCGACAGCCCCACCCTGCGCGGCGCCCAGGCGCGCGTGCGCCAG
>NZ_NRDQ01000283.1 GCF_002878455.1 Janthinobacterium sp. AD80 | reverse complement strand
CTGCAGTGCCGCCAGCGGGTCGCGCCGCGCCGCCTGCCCCACCTGCGGCGCGGGCAAAAAGACGCTGCCGCTGTCGTGCCGGTAGGCGGGCGCCTGCACGCCGATGCTGTCGGCGCGGATGGTCATGGCGCCGCTGGCCGACAGGGTGTTGGGCGTGCTGCCGTTGACGAAGATCGAACAGTGCTCGCCCGAAATTTCACCGGCGCCCGTGACCGTCATGGCGTCGGCCACGTTCTTGCTGTTGAGGGCGAGAAAACAGCTGGCGTCGGGCCGCGCGCCGGCTACCGCGCGCGCCGTCACCTCCACCGTGGGAAAACCGAACAGGCCCATGAAATGCGTGGGGACGTCCTGCGCCAGCCGCACTTCCGCGTAGCCGGGACGCGCCGCATGCGCGCCGGAGACGGGCGGCGTATCGACCTGCGTGCCGCTGGCGGCGAAACCGTTCAGGGCGGCATCGTGCTTGCCGGCCGCGATGACTTCGGCCACGCCGGCCTGGCGCTGCAGTTCCAGCGCCGCCGAAATGGCGCCCGCGTCGGCCGCCGTCTGCATGCGGCGCTTGGCCAGGTAGACATTGCCGCTGTCGCCGGCCAGGCCGGCAAAGCCCAGCAGCAACGGCAGGAGCAGGGCGGTGGCGACGGGAATGCTGCCGCGTTGGTGCCGCACAAAAAGGGGAGGACGCAAGCGCATCGGGAGCCTGGTAGTGGTTAGTTGGAAATCATCATGCTGGCCGAGCTGTGCAGGGCAATGCCCAGCGTGCCGAACAGGGGCGTGACGGGATAAAAAACATAGCGGGTCGTCACCGTGACGACCTTGCCGGGCGCGTTCTCGCCATCTTCCCAGCTGACTTCGATGGCATCGAAGCGCTGGCCCACGGCATGGCCCTGCACGCGTGCGCGGATCAGCGCGCGCGCCTGTTCGCGGCTGTAGCGTCCTTCGCTGTTGCTCAGTACGCTGGCATGGCGCACGCCTTCGCGGCTCGCATGCGAGATGGTGTTGTAGTTCCAGGCGACCAGGCCCAGGTTGGCAATGGCAAACACCAGCAGCAGGAGCAGGCCCAGGATGAGGCCGAATTCGACGGCGAAGGCGCCGCGCTGGCGTGCGTGCATGCGCTGCCTCATTGCAGGCGCGCCACGGCGCTTTGCCGCAGCCGCAGCGGCCGTGCAAAGACGGGCAGCATGGGCACCAAGCCGGCACCGAGCTGGTAGCTGGCGCGCACTTCCACATACGTCCACGGCGCGCTGGCGGCGCCGGCGCACAGGCCGCCGCCGTAGGGGCTGCCATCGGCGCAGCGCTGCACGATCGCCACCGCCGGCAAGGCCATGTCGGGCAGGTCCAGGCGGGCATCGGCCTGCGCGGCGGCGGCGATCCTTGCCACGTCGCGCGAGTTGCCGGCCACGGCAAACTGCATGCCGGCACGCGCCGCATTGGCCAGGGCCAGCTGCACGAAATACAGGCGGCTCAAGCCGGCGATGCCGAAGAAAATCAGCAGCAGCACGGGCAGCAGCAAGGCCAGTTCGACGGCGGCCACGCCCCGCTGGCGCGCGATCGATTGTGGTTCAGCTTGCATTGGCCATGGCCGGCAGCAGCTGGCGGTAGATTTGCAGGATGGCGGGCCCCATGAGCACCACCAGCAGCGAAGGAAAGATAAAAAAGATCAGGGGAAACAGCAGCTTGAGCGAGATTTTCGCCGCCTGCTCCTCGGCGCCCTGGCGCCGCCGGGTGCGCAGCTGTTCCGACAGCACGCGCAGCGAGGCGCCGATGCCCGTGCCGAAGCGCTCGGCCTGGATCAGCATGGTGGCCAGGATATCGACGTCTTCCACGCCCGTGCGCATGGCCAGGTTGCGCAGCGCCGTTTCCTTGTTGCTGCCGGCGCGCAATTCCAGCGTCACCAGGGTCAGTTCCTCGCTGACGACGGTGCTTTTCAGGGCGATCTCGGCGGCCACCCTGGCCAGCGCCGCATCCATGCCCAGGCCCGCCTCGACGCATACCGTCATCAGGTCCAGGGCGTCGGGAAAGGTGTCGACGATGTCGCGCTGGCGCTGCCTTGCCAGGCGCGTGAGCACCAGGTTGGGCAGGTAGTAGCCGCAGGTGGCCAGCAGGCATAGGCACAGCAGCAAGGCGCTGCCGGCCAGCTTGGGCTGCCAGTGCAGCAGCAGGAAAAACAGCGCCGCCGGCAAGCCCGCGGCCAGTGCCGTCTTGGCGGCAAAAAACAGCAGCGGCGCGGCCGGCGCGCGCAGGCCCGCGTGCAGGAAGCGCAGGCGCAGCGACGACGCTTCCCAGTTTTCCGCAGG
>NZ_NRDQ01000282.1 GCF_002878455.1 Janthinobacterium sp. AD80 | reverse complement strand
ACGCGCGCCAGCAGGCGTGCCAGGCCCAGCCAGGCGCTGTCGCACCAGCCCAGCTGGGCGATGCTGGCGGCGGCGCGCTGCCAGGGGCGGGCAAGGCGGGAAAGGCGGGTGAAGGCCATGGCGAGATCGGATGAGGCGGCTATGCGAGCCAACGCTGTCCATTAGAACGCAGCGGCCGGCGGCGGTCTTGCGCCGCCTCAAGCTGTGCTACTGAAACTTTTGCTTGATACACATCAAGACCGCTGTGTTCGTTTATCCCAATCATAGGGGGATGCATGGCCTGCATGCCAACCAGAGGGCGAGACGATGGCGACACGGATACACGAATGCATTTTCGAGGCGGCGCAGCGGGACGCCGATGCACCGGCACTGTCATGGCACGGCGAACAGCTGGCCTATGGCGCGCTGGCGCAAGGCGTGCGCGACACGGCCGGCGCCTTGCTCGCGCTGGGCCTGGCGCGCGGCGGGCGGGTCGCCATCTATCTCGACAAGCGTCCGGAAAACGTCTGCGCCATGTTTGGCGCGGCGGCGGCGGGCGGCGTCTTCGTGCCCGTCAATCCCTTGCTCAAGCCGGACCAGGTGGCCTACATCCTGGCCGACTGCAATGTGGACATCCTCGTCACTTCGCGCGAACGGCTGGGCCAGCTGGTGCCGGCCCTGGCCGCCTGCCCGGACCTGCGCACGGTGCTGCTGACGGGCGAATGGCAGCCGGGACAGGCGGAAAACGGCCTGGCCGGCGTGCGTGTACTTTCCTGGGCCGACGCGCTGGCCAGCGTGGCGGGACGGGAAACGGCGCCGCATGCCGTGATCGACACGGACATGGCGGCCATCTTGTATACCTCGGGCAGCACGGGCCGACCGAAAGGCGTCGTCCTGTCGCACCGCAACATGGTGGCGGGCGCCCTCAGCGTCGCGAGCTATCTGCGCAACACGCCGCAAGACCGCATCCTGTGCGTGCTGCCGCTCAGCTTTGACTATGGCCTGAGCCAGCTGACGACGGCCTTTGCCAGCGGCGCCTGCGCCGTGCTGATGAATTACCTGCTGCTGCGCGACATCGTCGAAACGGTGGAGCAGGAAGCCATCACGGGGCTGGCCGGCGTGCCGCCCCTGTGGATACAGCTGTCCCAGTTGAGCTGGCCATTGTCGACGCCCTTGCGCTACATCACCAACTCGGGCGGCGTGATGCAGAGAAGCACGCTCGACCGGCTGCGCCAGGCGCTGCCGCGCACGCAAGTGTTTCTGATGTATGGCTTGACGGAAGCGTTCCGCTCCACCTATCTGGCGCCGGAACAGCTGGAGCGGCGCCCCGATTCCATCGGCATGGCCATCCCGAACGCGGAAGTGCTGGTGCTGCGGCCGGACGGCAGCATCTGCGCGCCGGACGAACCCGGCGAACTGGTGCACCGCGGCGCGCTCGTGGCGCTCGGCTACTGGAATGACTCGGCCCGCACGGCCGAGCGCTTCAAACCCTTGCCGCCGCAAGCCAGCGGCCTGGTGCTGCCGGAACTGGCCGTCTGGTCGGGCGACACGGTGCGCCGCGATACGGAAGGCTATCTGTATTTCGTCGGTCGCGGCGACGAGATGATCAAGACCTCCGGCTACCGGGTCAGCCCGGCCGAGATCGAGGAAGTGGCGTTCGCCAGCGGCCTGGTGGCCGAGGCGGCGGCTCTGGGCGTGCCGCATCCCGTGCTGGGCCAGGCGATCGCCTTGCTGGTCACGCCCGCGCCCGGCGTGGAAC
>NZ_NRDQ01000281.1 GCF_002878455.1 Janthinobacterium sp. AD80 | reverse complement strand
GGCGAAGGCGCGGCCCGTGCTGCGCGCCGTGCCGTCCCAGCGCCAGAGCGCGCCGCGCGAGGACGAATGGGAAGTCTTCTGATGCCTTGAGGTGACGCAGGGCGCTTGCGCCACCCAGCCGACGGCCGCCCTGTGCGGCCGTTTTGCATGGCGCGCCGCCTGCCGTATTCTGCGCCTATTGTGGTTTCTACTTACCAAAAAAACAGTGTTATTAAAATAGCTGTTTTGCCATCTAAGCAAATCTTTGCAAAACTTAACGCGACATTGCCTGTGAGATAACTCACACTTGCCCCGTAGCAACCCAAGCTCCCGCCTCCGCCTTGTCCAGGCTGACCCCTCCGCCCGCTGCGCCCGGCCTTCCATGGCCGCTGGCGGCGCCAGCCATTGCCGTCAGCCTTGCATGGAGGCCCGGCGCGATGACCGATGCACCACTCTGAAGGATGCGAATGAAGATGGCGAATATGAATATCGGGACCCGCTTGCGCTGGTCCTTTGCTTTGTTGACCTTGATGTTGCTGGGCACTGCGGCGCTGGGCATGCTGCGCCTGTCCAGCCTGGAACTGCGCATGCGCGACGTAATCGACGACAAATATCCGAAGACCGTGCTGGCCAATGACATCATCAAGAACGTCAATGTCATCGCGCGCTCGTCGCGCAACCTGCTGCTGATGACGGATCCGCGGCAGCTGGCGCAGGAGCGCGACAGCATCGCCAGGGCGGGTGCGGACACGGAGCAGCGCCTGGCCCAGCTTGACCGCATCATCCTGTCGGACCAGGGCCGCGCGCTGATGGCGGCCGTGACGCAGGCGCGCGCCACCTTCAACCAGGGCCGCGACAAAGTGCTGGCCCTGCTCGACGCCGATGCGCGCGACGAGGCGGCGGCCCTGCTGCTGGGCAGCGTGCGCGGCGACCAGCTGCGCTACATGGCGGCGCTGGAAACCCTGATCACGCACCAGCACGAGCGCATGGAAGCGGCGGGCGCCCAGGTGCACGCGGAATACCTGTCGGCGCGCAGCATGATGCTGGCGCTGAGCGCGCTGGCCATCGCCTTTTCGCTGGTGACGGCGTGGCTGGTCACGCGCAGCATCGTCGCGCCGCTGCAATATGCGCTGGGCGTGGCGCAGACGGTGGCCGCCGGCGACCTGACGTCGCGCTTTGGCCGGCATGGCCGCGACGAGACGGGCAAGCTGCTCGACGCACTGTCCATCATGAACGGCAACCTGCTCGACATCGTGCAGCGCGTGCGCAGCGGAACCGACACCATTGCCACGGCGTCGACGCAGATCGCCGCCGGCAATATCGACCTGTCGGCGCGCACGGAAGAACAAGCCAGCTCGCTGGAACAGACGGCGTCCGCCATGGAGGAACTGAGTTCCACGGTGCAGCAGAATGCGGACAATGCGCGCCACGCCAGCGCGCTGGCCACCGAGGCGGCAAAGATCGCCGGCGACGGCGGCCAGGCCGTGGGGCAGGTGATCCACACCATGGACGCGATCAGCGCGTCGTCGGCGCAGATTGCCGATATCATCGGCGTGATCGACATGCTGGCTTTCCAGACGAATATCCTGGCCCTGAATGCGGCCGTGGAAGCGGCGCGCGCGGGCGAGCAGGGACGCGGCTTTGCCGTCGTTGCCACCGAGGTGCGCAGCCTGGCCCAGCGCAGCGCCGCCGCCGCGCGCGATATTCGCGCGCTGATCGCCAATTCCACGCAGCAGGTCGACGCGGGCGCGGCGCTGGTGGCGCAGGCTGGCGCCACCATGCAGGAGGTGGTGGCTGCCGTCGCGCGCGTGAGCCAGATGGTGGCCGACATCACGGCGGCCAGCGCCGAGCAAAGCACGGGCATCGGCCAGATCAGCCAGGCCGTGGTGCAGATGGACGAAGTGACGCAACAGAATGCGGCGCTGGTGGAAGAAGCGGCAGCGGCCTCGCAGTCGCTCGAAACCGAGGCGGCGAACCTGCTGCAGGTGGTCAGCGTGTTCCGCCTGCAGCCGGCGCCGGCGGCCTTGCCGGCCCATGCCTTGCCTGGCCGTCCTGCGCCGGCCCGCGCCTTGCGGCGCCTGAGCGCATAGTGGGCTGAGTGGAGGCGCCTGTCATTGTGGAACGCCGGCTCGCCGCGCGGCGCTGGCTGGACGCGGCCTGGGAGGGCCATGCGGCCAGCACGGTCCTGTGCGCCGTGCTGGCCGCCTGCCTGCTGCTGTGCATCTGGGGCTATACGGCCGTGCGCCTCGGCGACGAGGCCGAGCAGGCGCTGGAGCGCGCGCGCATCGAGAACCGCGATGTGGCGGCGATCCTGGCGGCGCAGCTGGACGACGCCCTGGCGCCGCTGCCGGCACTGCCCGCCGACCTGGCGCATTTCCTGCGTCCTTACCGCGACATCAACCGCAAGGCGCATGGCCGCATCGAGATCGCCGG
>NZ_NRDQ01000280.1 GCF_002878455.1 Janthinobacterium sp. AD80 | reverse complement strand
CCGGCGCCGCCTGGGCGGCCCTGGCCTTGCGGACGGGCAAACTGGCCTTGCGGCTGGCCACGGCGCGGCGCGACCGGGAATGGATCGGCGTTGCGGTTGCTCACATCGATGCGGTTGCCATTCGGCTCGTCATCGCGGTCCTTGCGTTCGACCTTGCGTGCTTCGCGGCCCTTGGCGGCGCCGGCGGCACGTGGATCGCCCGAAGGCGGCATTTTCTTTTCGATGCCGTAGGCGGTCAGCAGATCGCGCACGGTGTTTTCATCCATCTCTTCCCAGCGGCCGCGTTTCAGGCCGCTCGGCAGGGTCATGGCGCCGTAGCGGGTACGGATCAGGCGCGAAACGGTCAGGCCGATGGCTTCGAACATGCGGCGCACTTCGCGGTTACGGCCTTCGCCGATCACCACGCGGTACCACTTGTTGATGCCTTCGCCGCCACCATCGGCGATCTTCGAGAACTGCGCCAAGCCGTCTTCCAGCTCGACGCCGGCCAGCAGCTTCTGGCGCATGCCCTCTTCCAGCTCGCCCAGGGTACGCACGGCGTACTCGCGGTCGATGCCGTAGCGCGGGTGCATCAGGCGGTTGGCCAGGTCACCGGAGGTGGTAAACAGCAGCAAGCCTTCGGTGTTGAAGTCAAGGCGGCCAACGGCCAGCCATTTGCCCGCCTTCATGGTCGGCAGGCGGTCGAATACGGATGGACGGCCGTCCGGGTCGTTGTGGCTGACGATTTCGCCGGCCGGCTTGTGGTAGACCAATACGCGCGGCGGCTTCTTGCTGACGCGGCGCTGGATCAACTTGCCGTTGATGCGCACATGGTCGCTCGGCAAGATGCGCTGGCCGATGTGGGCCGGCTCGCCATTCACGGACACGCGGCCCGAAATGATCAGGTCTTCCATGTCGCGGCGCGAACCAAGACCGGCTTCGGCCAGCACCTTGTGCAGCTTCGGCGCATCGTCGTCGGAGGTCAGGTCGCGGCGCACGGCGGCTTTTTGCACGCGGCCCGTGCCGCCTTCTTCGCTGTCGAAAGCGTCGGAGGTGACGAACGAGAAGACAGCATCAGCGTCGCTGACCTTGCCTGGCGCAGCCTGGCGGCCCTTGCCCTTTTTGCGGCTCTTGCCCGCATTCTTGCCGGCACCCGGCACGTCGTTGCGCGGACCGCGCGGCAGGCGCGGGCCGGAAACGAGGTTGCCTTCGGCATCGAACACGTCGGCGACAGGCGCGGCGGCCTGCTCTGCGACCGGTACGGCTTCAGCTGCCTGCGGCGCTTCGGCGCGCGSCGGCTGGCGCAGCGCGCGTTCAGCTTGCACGCCGCGCATCTGGCGCGGACCGCGCGTCGGGCGTGCTTCGGCCGGCTTT
>NZ_NRDQ01000028.1 GCF_002878455.1 Janthinobacterium sp. AD80 | reverse complement strand
CAGGCGCTGGCCAGCGCATCGATGACTTTGAATTTGCGCGCGCGCCGGCGTGCTGCGCCAGTTGCTGGACTGGCTGGCAAGCGATACGCCTGCCGAACTTTCCTGATTTTGGGCTAACGATGACCTTACACGAAGACAAACCGATCCTGCTGCTGGTCGACGATGAAGCGACGAATCTGCAGGTGCTGCGCCAGATCCTGCAGGACGATTACCGCCTGCTGTACGCCAAGGATGGCGAGAAGGCGCTGGAACTGGCGCAGAACAATCCCGTCGAGCTGATCCTGCTTGACATCATGATGCCCGGCATGACGGGCTATGAAGTGTGCCGCCAGCTGAAAGCCTTGCCGGCCACCGCGTCCATCCCCGTCATTTTTGTGACGGCCCTGTGCGATGTGAAGGACGAGGCGGACGGCTTTGACGCCGGCGCCGTCGACTACATCACCAAGCCCGTCAGCCCGCCCATCGTGCGTGCCCGCGTGCGCACGCACTTGTCGCTGGTCGATGCCGAGGAATTGCGCCGCTCGCGCCTGCAGGTGATCCAGACCCTGGGCCAGGCGGCCGAATACAAGGACAACGAGACGGGCATGCACGTCATCCGCATGAGCTATTACGCGCGCCAGCTGGCCTTGGCGGCCGGCTACAGCGCGGCCCAGGCGGAAGATTTGCTGAATGCGGCGCCCATGCACGACGTGGGCAAGATCGGCATCCCCGACGCCATCCTGCAAAAGCCGGGCAAGCTCGATGCGGACGAATGGCAAGTCATGCGCAGCCATGCGCAAATCGGCGCGGCCATCATCGGCGAGCACGCGGGGGGCCTGCTGAAAATGGCCCGCACCATCGCCCTGACGCACCACGAAAAATGGGATGGCAGCGGCTATCCGCAAGGCTTGAAGGGAGAAGAGATTCCCCACGAAGGCCGCATCGTCGCCATCGCGGACGTCTTCGACGCCCTGACCAGCGAACGCCCGTACAAGCCCGCCTGGACGGTGGCAGATGCGATTGCCACCATGCAGCGCGACAGTGGCACGCATTTCGATCCGCAACTGCTGGCATTGTTCATCGAACAGCTGCCGGCCATGCTGGAGATCAAGGACAAGTGGCGCGAGCCGGTGTGAGGCTGTGTCGGTAGCCTGGCAGGTCGGCTTGGCGGGGCAAAGCCCTGCGTAATCCGACAACGTTGTTGGCGCTGCCCACAGTGAAGCTAACAATGTTGTCGGATTACGGCTTCGCCTAATCCGACCTGCGGCTGCCAGCCCAACCATGGGCACCAGTCGGGTAGGTCGGCTTAGCGCGGAGCGCGTAAGCCGACATCACCATGGGCGTGGCCAATAATGTTGTCGGATTACCGCTTGCGGCCTCGGCCATGCTGGAGATCAAGGACAAGTGGCGCGAGCCGGTGTGAGGCTGTGTTGGTAGCCTGGCAGGTCGGCTTGGCGGGGCAAAGCCCCGCGTAATCCGACAACGTTGTTGGCGCTGCCCACAGTGAAGCTAACAATGTTGTCGGATTACGGCTTCGCCTAATCCGACCTACGCCCGCTCATGGCAATGTGTCGGGCTGGCGTAAAATCCGCCGTATCTCCAGGATCGCCTGCGGGCTTTCCTGCACGCTGTGCCACGACGGGATGACTTTTTCCGACAGGGCACCGTCGAGGTGGGCGCTGGCGTAGGGCACCACGCCGTCGCTCGATTCGGCCAGCGGCAGGTCCGGCGTGTCGTTGCCCATGATGGAGTGGTAGCGCACTTTCGGGCTGATGGGCAGGTCGGCCACCAGGCGCACGAACGGGTCCTTGTCGCTGAGGTTATCGATGCTGTTGGGGATGCGCAGCGGCTCGCTGCTGCCCGTGTCGAGCTGCGCCAGGCTGCCGGCCGCGTCGGACAGCTGGTCGAGCATGTTGATGGGCAGTGTGATCAGGTTGGCGATCCAGCGCGCCACCTTGTGGTTGGCGAACGAGGTGCCGCGGTGCGGCGCGGCGATGAAGATGGCGCGGTTCACCTGCGGCATGGCCGTGAAATTCAGGTAGGGCGCCAGGCCGGCGCGCACTTTTTCCGCCTTCTTGCCCTTCAAATTGTATTCTTCCGTGATGGCGTCGAGCAGCGTGGTATTGGCGTCCGAGACCATCAGGCGCGCCAGCACGCCGCCCATGCTGTGGCCGATCAAGACCATGTCGTTCGCGGCCGCCGCCTTGGCCGACGGGTCGAACTGCGCCAACGTCGCCTGCAGCGCCTGGCGGATGGCCGCGTTATTCGCCGCCAGCGGGGCGTTGCTGGGGTAGTACACCTGCCAGATCTGGTAGCGGCGGCGCAGCTGTTCGTCGCCCATCAGTTCATTTGCCACGTTGATCCACGCTTCCGGACTGCTGGCCAGGCCGTGCAGCATGACGATGGTGCGCTTGGCCGGATCATACGGCTGCATCAGGTGTACCTGCGGGCGCGAGATGCCGTCGGCGCGGCCAAACAGCGTGCGCAGTGCCTGCACGCCAAAGCCGGAACGGGCCAGCCACAGGCCATAGCCGGCCGTGAAGTTGGCCGCCACGGGCAGGTCCTGGCCGGCCAGGCGCGCCGTTTCGCTGCGTGTCGGGTCGACCAGCATCACCAGCAGCTGCTGCGTGGCCAGTACCTCCTGCAGGCTGCTGCCTTCAAAGCGGATCAGTGCCGTGACGACGGGGAAGCGGGTTTCCTGGTACGGCACATAACCGTCTGCCGATTTGCGGGGCTTGGGCATGACGGCCACCAGGTCGGCGCCGAAGCCGTCGCGCCGGTACACATTGCGCACGCCGGAAAACGACAGCGAGGTGGCCGGCAGCAGTTCGTCCGGCAGGGTGCCGTCCGCGGGCAGGCGCAGCGCCGACAATTCGCTGTCGATTTCCCAGCCGGCGACGCGGATCACGTGGCCGTCGGGGCGGTATTCGCCACGGTGGCGGAACAGGTTGCCGACGGCTTTCTGCACGGCGTAGTTGTAATAGTCGCGGATTTGCGTCTGGCGTTCCTCGAACGCGCGCTGGCCCGGCGTGCGTGCCGTGTAGAACAGGTAGGCATACGCGTAGCGGGCCGATTCGAGCCAGGCGGCTAGCAGCTCGGCGCTGGCGTGGCCACCCTGTTTTTCCTCGGCCAGGGCGCTTTCCAGCCACAGCTCGGATAGGGTCGCCAGGCGCTGCTCGTCGCTGAGCAGTTCTGAGCGGGCCAGGTCGGCGCGGCAGCTGCCCGTGTTGGCTTCGCAGGCGGCGATGTCGCTGCCGATGATGCGCAGCACTTCGCTGGCCGCGGCACTTAATTTTCCCGTCGTGAGGATATCGCCGCGGCGCTGCTGCAGGTAGTCGGCCGGCGAGATGGCGCTGACGGTGACGGCGGCGCAGCCGCTCAGCAGCGCCGCAGCACACAGCAGGGCGCACAGGCGCAGGCGCCGCATCGGCATCAGCATGGTGGTGGCGCGCCTCAGAAGGAGTAGACCAGGGTCAGCGAGGTCTGTGTATCCGTATTCTTTTTATCGTCCGGCACGCGCGTGTCGTTGCGCGCGCTGAAGGCGGCCTTCATCTGCATGGTGCCGTTGATCTTGGTGCTGAGCGCTGTTTCGGCGATCGAGTGGGTGTTCGAGGTGCCGCGTTCCACGCTGACCGTCTGCGTAAACATCGCCGACTGGCTGATCTTCCATTTCATGGCGGCCGCGCCGCGCACCGTCAGGCCGTGTTCCGATTCGCCCGCATCGTTGGTGCCGCTGAAATAGCCTGGACCGATTTCCACGTCGACGCTCTTGTCGCTCGACTGGTACCAGCGCGAGCCGTGACCGACGGCCAGGGTCGAGTACTTGGTGTAGGCGCCGAACTTGTCGTTCACGTGCGAAGCGAGCACGAACAGTTTTTCATTGTCGGACATCAGCTTGTAGGCGGCCTTGGCGGAGGCGGAAAAGCGTTCGGCCGAGCGTTCGCGGATCTTCGTGCCATCGTCGTTTGTCGTCTCGTCTTCCTTGAAGTAGCCGCTGAAGATGTACTGGTTGCTCCAGTCATCGAGTTCCTGGCGCGCGTCGATCTTGCCGGTGACGGAGGTGCCGACCGTATTGCCCGAGGTGGTGATGGCGCCCAGTTCGGCGGAGGTGCTCCAGCTGCCGATGGGGATTTCATCGAACAGCAGGCTTTGCTTGGTATCTTTGGCAGCGGCGCCGCCGCAGGTGATGGCCATGGCCAGCGCCAGTGCGAGAGAGTGGGTCGATTTCATGGCTGTATGCTTGTCTGTGGCGCGCGCCGGGCGTGCCTGCTGTTCGTTAGTCGCGTGTAGTGGCAGTGGTGTCGATGCCGGCCGCAGCGTGCCGGAAAGCGCTGGGAATGCGCGCGGGTGCGCGGCCAATCATCATTGTCGAGGCCGTATTGTACCCGACCCTGCCATCGTTCGCCGCACGCGCTCGCGCGCAGGAATGCTGCCGGAGCGGGCGCAATCTTGCCAGCCTGGCATGTCCGCGCGCCGCCCCTGCGAACTGCCTGGCAAATGCGCTCTTGCCTGTGCCGGGCCGCGGAACTGGCAAGTGTCGCGCGCCTGGCGTATGCTGCGCATATTTGCCGCCCCGATTTGTAAAGGAACCACCGTGCGCTGCCTGGTCATCGAAGACGAAGCCGAAACTTCCCGCTATATTTGTGCCGGCCTGCGCGAGGCGGGCCACGACGTGACGGCCTGCGACAATGGCATCGACGGCATGCGCCTGGCCTGCGGCGAAGACTGGGACGCGCTGGTGCTCGACCGCCTGCTGCCGGGCGAGATCGACGGCCTGGCCATCGTCGCGCGCCTGCGCGGCATGGGCCGCAATACGCCGGTGCTGGTGCTGTCGGCCCTGTCCAGCGTCGACGAGCGCGTGCGCGGCCTGCGCAGCGGCGGCGACGATTATCTGTCGAAACCTTTCGCCATCGCCGAACTGCTGGCGCGCATCGAGGCGCTGCTGCGGCGCGCGGCGCCCGTGCCCGAATCGACGCAGCTGCAGGTGGCCGACTTGGTGCTCGACATGCGCACCATGCGCGTGACGCGCGCGAACCGGCAGATCGCGCTGCAGCCGCGCGAGTTCCGCCTGCTCGAATACCTGATGCGCCACCAGGGCCAGTCCGTCACCCGCGCCATGCTGCTCGAAGCCGTGTGGGACTACCATTTCGACCCGCAGACCAATGTCATCGACGTGCAGGTGAGCCGCTTGCGCACCAAGGTAGACAAGGAATTTTCGCCGCCCTTGATCCACACCGTGCGCGGCGTCGGCTACACCCTGGGCGTGCTTGACGGTGCGTAGCCTGCACCGCTCGATCGCGGCGCGCCTGGCCCTCGGCTACGGCGTGCTGGTGGTCGTCTCGATCAGCATCGTCTGCGCCGTCTTCTATTTTGGCACCATCGGCGTGCTCGATCGCAGCGTGGACCGCAAGCTGACCTTGCTCTCCGAGCGCCTGGCCGCCCTGTACCAGCCGGACGACGCCAGCCGCACGATGGCGGAAATCGCCCATCTGCTGACCGACCGCACCGACAGCGACACGGAGATCTTCCTGCTGACGGACGCCGATGGACGGCGCGTGGCCGGCAACCTGTCGTCCTGGCCCGACGCGGACAGTCCCGTGGGCCATCTGCTGCACCGCGACGTGACGCGCGAAGGGCGGCGCGTGCCTGCACGCCTGCTGATCCGCGACCTCGAGGGCGGCGCGCGCCTGTTCGTCGGGCGCGACATGGAGGAGGGCAAGTCGATCCGCGCCCTGGTGCTGCGCTCGCTGGCGTATGGCGGCGGCGTGGCCATCCTGCTGGTGGTGGCAGGCGCCTGGCTGTTCCGCCGCCAGCTCGAAGCGCGCATCGGGCAGATCCGCCGCACGGCGGGCGAGATCGAGGCGGGGGACCTGAGCCGGCGCATTCCCGTCGCCAGCGAAGATGAATTCGGCTTGCTGAGCCGCGACATCAACCGCATGCTCGACCGCATCGAACACCTGATGGAAGGCGTGCGCCATGTGTCGAACGCCATCGCCCACGATTTGCGCACGCCGCTGGGACGCATCCGCAACAAGCTCGATGGCGCCTTGCGCCAGGAGCGCACGCTGGCCGGCCATGCAAGCGCGGCGCAGGCGGCCATCGACGATATCGACGACCTGACGCGCGTGTTCGACAAGCTGCTGCAGATCGCGGCGGCCGAATCGGGCATGCGTCCCGAGAATTTCAGCGACATCGACCTGCAGCAGATCGGTGCCGACATCGTGGAAATGTATGAGGCCACGGCCGATGAACGGGGCGTGCTGCTGGTGCAGATGTATGGCGAGGGCGTGCCGGCGCGCGGCGACCGCAACTTGCTGGGCAGCGCGCTGGCCAGCCTGGTCGACAACGCCATCAAGTACGCGGGGCAGGGCGCCACGGTGGAAGTGTCGGCCGGCAGCGATGCCGATGGCCGCTGGCTGGCCGTGCGCGACAACGGCCCCGGCGTGCCGGGCGGCGAATTGCCGAAGCTGACGCAGCGCTTTTACCGGCTCGACAAGAGCCGCCATCTGCCCGGCAATGGCCTGGGCCTGTCCATCGTCGCCGCCATTGCCACGCTGCATGGCGGCAAGCTGCAGATCGAGGATGCGGCGCCGGGCTTGCGCGTACGGCTGCGCTTGCGCCGCTAGCTCGCGCCATTTCCCTCCTGCAAACGCTTCCTGCCGGTGTTGTCGCCGGCAGCAGCACGCCTGTGTTTGCCGGTATTTTCTTGTACTTGCCAGCTTGTCAAAAAATTAAATCACAGAAATTATAAAAAAGACATTACAATGCATTTTTGGCACTGTTTCGACCTGTGCCGGATGCGTGTCCTTCATTGCCATGCGTCCGTTGCCAGGCGCTTCATTGCTGCCGTTCTCTTTCACCAGGCAGGGACGTCACATGCTTGCAGCAGGCAATACAGGTCATAGCACAGGTCAGGGCACAGGCCAGGGCACAGGTCAGGGCGCGGCCAGCACGCGCATCGTGTCGCTCGACGGCTTGCGCGGCATCGCCGCCATTGCAGTGGTGGTCTACCACCTGCCCGGACTGTTTGGTTTTGCCATTCCGCACGCCGACCTGGCCGTCGATTTTTTTCTTCCTGCTGTCGGGCTGGGTCATGGCCTACAGCTATGAGGCACGCATCGGCCAGGGCATGCCGGCGCCGGCCTTCATCCTGCAGCGCATGGCCCGCCTGTACCCCTTGTATATCGTTTGTCTGGCGCTGGCTTTCCTGGTCTTCCTGTCGAAAATGTGGTTCGGCAAGGGTGACGGCATCGCCGAATTGCGCTGCGTCGTGCCCAATGCGCTGATGCTGCCATGCCTGTTCAACGATGGCTTGGGCTTTCCCCTGAATCAACCGGGCTGGACAATTTTTGTCGAGGTCGTCCTGAACGTGCTGTGGTACTGCGCCGTGCGTCAGGGCTTGCGCAGCCTGGGTTGGAAAATGGCCATCCACCTGCTCTCGTGCATTTGCCTGTGGAGCATGGCGATCAGCATGGACCGCTACCTGCATGGGTTTAACAACAGCGATTTACTGGAGGGCATGCTGCGCGGCGTGCTGGGCTTTTCTGGCGGCTTGCTGCTGTTCCAGTGTAGGCAGGATGCGCGCATCCTGCTGTACTTTGCCGCGCTGACCGCCCTGGCCCTGGCCGCCATCGGCCTGCATGGCTGCGCGGACAGGGTAGCGCCGCTGGCGTTCACCGTCATGGGCGTGCTGCCGATGCTGATCTGGCTGTTTGCGCGCTGGCGGCCGGCCCTGTTAGAGGGCCGCGTGTCGGCTTTCCTGGGCGATATTTCGTATGCCGTCTACCTGCTGCACATCCCGCTGTCGCTGCTGCTGCAAAAGCCGCTGCGCCTGGCATTTCCCGGTACCGATTTGCTGTCCGTGCTGCTCAAGGCGGGCGTGTTCGGCTTCGTGCTGATCATCGCCAGCAGCCTCAGCTACCGTCTGCTGGAAGTGCCGGCGCGGCGCTGGCTGGTGCAGCGCTACGGCCGGCGGCCCGTGGTCCTGGGGCAGGTCACCCCCACGTAAATGCCCGGCGCCCGCCCGCTTGCCGGCACATTACCAACTTGTAACCCCCTTCCTCGAGACCCCACCCTATCATCCGCTCTACCCGTCGCAGAGCGGCTGCATGCGTGCAGCCGCCTGCGCCGGGCAGTCCGCGGCCACGGTCGCGTCTTGTTTGCCAGATCCGTCCCAGAGCCGTTCGCATGCCTACTTTTACCGTCACCGGGGAACCCGCAGCGCTGCCGCAGCCGCCTTCGCGCCAGCATGGCCACCGTCTCAAGGCCGCGCTGGGCGCGCTGGTCTTTCCCGTGCAGCGCGCGCGCTGGCAGGCCTTCATCGCCGCCACGCCGGGCCTGGCGGCGCTGGCGCAAGACCATCCCAGCCTGCTGTATAAAATCTACCGGCCCTACGCGAACCGCCGCCTTGGGTGCGCGGCCAGGGTGGACCTGCTGCGCGGGCATTACCGCTTCCTGTGGCAGGCGGGTGCGCGGCCGCTGGTGGAGTACGTGGCGCGCCGCGCCCTGGTGCTGGCCAGCGTCGAGGGCAAGGATGGCGCCACGTACCGCCTGCAGCTGACGGCCATCCACGACAGCCACCGCGAAGGCGAACTGTGTTTGCGCCTGACGCGCGACGGCGTGCCGCTGTACCTGGCCAGCTTCCTGTTCCGCTCGCAGCCTGGCCAGCCTGGCGGCGTGGCCATTGCGCTGGGCGCGCTGCAGGGCTTGCGTTCGCCCGCCGGCGCGCAGGCCGTGCGCGATGCCACGCGGGCGCTGCACGGCTGCCGGCCGAAAAACCTGATGGTGGCCGCCTTGCGCGACCTCGGCGATTTTTTTGGCTGCGACCACCTTGGCCTGGTCAGCAATGCCAACCGCATCGCGCTGAACTGGCGCCGGCGCCGCCACATCTCCTGCGATTACGACCAGGCGTGGCAGGAGCTGCACGCGCTGCCGACCAGCGACGGCAATTACCGGCTGCCGTGCGGGCCATGCCGCATGCCGGATCTGCAGCTGCTGCCATCGAAGAAACGCGCCGATGCGCGTCGCCGCGGCGCCATGCTGGTGCAGCTGGCGGCCGACATGCGGCGGCAACTGTCTGCCTTGCTGAACCAGCCGGCGGTCGCGCCGCATGGCCATCGGGCGCCGCTGCGGGCCGGCGTTTCTTGACCTGGGCAGCTTTTTTGCCGGGCGGCCCGGCGCAAGCGCCTTGATCGGCGTATACTTGCGGGCGTCCTTAACCTGAAGCCAGTTACCATGCCAGCACAATTCCCCACTTCGCGCATGCGCCGCCTGCGCGCGACCCCGCAACTGCGCGAGCTGTTCCGCGAGACCGAGATCAACCCGCGCGACCTGGTCCTGCCGATCTTTGTCGACGAAGGCGCCAGCGATTTCATCGACATCACCTCCATGCCCGGCGTGCGCCGCATTCCCGAAGCGAAGCTGGCACAGGAAGTGGAACGCTATGCGCGCGCCGGCCTGCGTTCCGTCATGACCTTCGGCATTTCGCACCACAAGGATAGCCACGGCACGGACACCCTGAACCCGGACGGCCTGGTGGCGCGCATGTCGCGCATCATCAAGGACGCCGTGCCGGAAATGGTGGTCATGTCCGACACCTGCTTCTGCGAATACACGGACCACGGCCATTGCGGCATCCTGCATGGCGACACGGTCGACAATGACAGCACGGTGCTGAACCTGGGCAAGCAGGCCGTCATCGCGGCACAGGCGGGCGCCGACATCATCGCCCCGTCGGCCGCCATGGATGGCCAGGTGGCGGCCATCCGCAGCGCGCTCGACGCGGCCGGTTTCCAGGACACGCCCGTGATGGCGTATTCGACCAAGTTCGCTTCCGGCCTGTATGGCCCGTTCCGCGACGCCGCCGGCAGCACCCTGAAGGGCGACCGCAAGACCTACCAGATGGACCCGATGAACCGCCGCGAAGCGATCCGCGAATCGTTGATCGACGAAGCCGAAGGCGCCGACGCGCTGATGGTCAAGCCGGCCGGCGCCTACCTGGACATCATCCGCGACCTGCGCGAAGTGACGCGCTTGCCGATCGGCGCCTACCAGGTCAGCGGCGAATACGCGATGATCAAGTTCGCCGCGCAAGCCGGCGCCATCGACGAGCGCCGCGTGGTGCAGGAAACCCTGGGCGCCATCAAGCGCGCGGGCGCGGACATGATCTTTACGTATTTTGCGATGGATGTGCTGAATAATCCGTATTAAGTTTCTGCCGGTGGCGTAGCTTTAGTGTCAATCTTTACCCCAGAAGCAAATTCTGGGGTCGGACCCTCAGGGTCCGACCCCGGTACTCGCATTTGGGTTTATTCAGCCCTCATCATGCCCCTGAAAATCTCCCGCATCCTGCACGCCGGCTATGTCTTCGAATGCGAAGGCACGGCCATCGCCTTTGATCCCATCGTTGAAAATCCGTTCAGCCGCAACTGCCACGCGTTTCCGGCCGTGCGTTTCGACCTCGATGCCGTGCGCCGGCTGGGCTGGGATGCCGTCTTCATCTCGCACTTCCACGACGACCACTGCTCGCTCGACAGCCTTGATGTGCTGGACCGCGCCACGCCGATCTATCTGTACTGCGTCTTCGACGAACTGTTCGCGATGCTGCGCGCGCTGGGGTTTACGCAGGTGCAGCGGCTGCATGTCGACGTGCCGGTGCGCGTGGGCGCCATCGAGGTGACGCCGCGCCGGGCGCTCGATGACGATGTCGACTCGCTGTTCCAGGTGCGCGCGGCGGGCATGCATGTGCTTAACGTGGTCGATTCCTGGATCGGCCCCGAGACCCTGGAGCAGCTGGCCGCCCTGGGACCGTGGGACATGGTGTTGTGGCCATTCCAGACCATGCGCGAGGTCGCCGTCATCGCGCCGTCGCTGGCAACGCGCGGCCCGGTGGAATTGCCGGACGACTGGGTGCCGCAGCTGCGCGCGCTGGCACCCCGTTACCTCGTGCCCAGCTCCTGCCAGTTCGTGCAGGAAGACTGGTCCTGGTACAACCATGCGATGTTCCCGATCAGCTACCGGCGCTTTGCCGAGGAAATCGGCAAGGCCATGCCCGAGGCGCACATCTTCCGTCTCGATCCTGGCACGGCCGTGCTGCTCGATGCGCACGGCATCACGCCGGCCGCGCCGCTGCCATGGGTCATTCCCGTGGGGCCGCAGGATGTCGATTTCGACTACCGGCCGGACGCGCCGCCGCCGGCCACGGCCGATATCGCCCGCCATTTCGCGCCCTTGAGCGAGGCCGACACGGCGCTGGTGCTGGACTTTTGCCGTCATGGCTTGCTCGAACGCTACCGCGCCATGGAGCTGCCAGACGACAGCTACTTCCAGCCACCGCGCCTGTGGCGCCTGGCCCTGTACGGCCACGACGGCGCGGCCACCGTCCTGCATTACCGCACGCATGGCGACTTGATCGACCTCGTGCCGGACACGGGCGAGGCGCCAGGATGGACCACCGAGGTGCCGCTGGTGAAATGCCATGCGGCGCTGGTGCTGGGCGAATCGCTGACGTCGATGTACATGCGCATCAACGATGGCGATTTCGACGCCGCCACGCGTGCCGAACTGGAAGAGGCCGACATCGTTGACGACCCGCTGATCCGCTGCCTGTTCAACGACGCCATCGGCGCCTACCAGGCGGCGCAGCTGCAGCGGCTTGTGGCCCGTCCTGAAGGAAATGGCGCGACGCGGTAAGATAGCTGCTTCTGAATCAAGGGGAAAGACACCATGGCACATGACAACGAGACCGCGATCCTGGCCGGCGGCTGCTTCTGGGGCGTGCAAGACCTGCTGCGCCGCTATCCGGGCGTGATCGCCACGCGCGTGGGCTACAGCGGCGGCGACGTGGCCAATGCCACCTACCGCAACCACGGCACGCATGCGGAAGCGATCGAGATCGTCTTCGACCCACAAACCATCAGCTACCGCAAGATCCTGGAATTTTTCTTCCAGATCCATGACCCGAGCACGGAAAACCGCCAGGGCAACGACCGCGGCACCAGCTACCGTTCGGCCATCTACTACACCAGCGACGCGCAGAAGCGCGTGGCCGAAGACACCATCCGCGATGTCGACGCTTCCGGCCTGTGGCCCGGCAAGGTGGTGACGGAAGTGGCGCCGGCCGGCCCGTTCTGGGAAGCGGAACCCGAGCACCAGGATTATCTGCAGCGCTTGCCGCACGGCTACACCTGCCATTACATCCGGCCGGACTGGGTCTTGCCGCAGCGCGCGCAATAAGGAGCAGGCATGCGTTACTGGCGCGTCGAACGGCGGCCTGCGGAAGGCCTGCTGGACTTCGGGCGTACCCTGGAGCTGATGGCCGCCATCGGCCATGCGGACGTGAATGCCGTCGCCGGGGCCATCCTGAAGACGGTCAGCACGGCCGCGCCCATTGCCCAGTGCACCATCTTTGCCTATGAATTCGGCAACCGCCCCCGCACGGTGGCCGTGGCCGACCGGCGCGGCGGACGTTTTTTGCAAGATATTGCCGAGAGCTACGCGCGTCACTACTATGCGCTCGATGGCAACCAGCGCGTGATCGCGCCGGTGCCGGGGCTGAAAATCGATCCCGCCATCGTCTTGCACCAGCAAGCGAGCGACGAAATCGACCATCCCGGCTACCGCGCCGCCTGCTATCAAAAACCGAATGTTTCGGACCGGCTATCGCTACTGGTGCAGCCGGCCGGCGATATCTGGCTGTCCGTCAATTTTTACCGCGATAGCAGCCAGGGCCAGTTCCAGCCCGGCGAGATCGCCGCCATTGAAACGCTGTCGCCGCTGTTTGCGCATGCCGTCAAGCACCACTACGGCTTGAAGGGGCAGGCGACGCAGGGCGTCGCGCCGATGATGCTGGCACGGCTGCGCCAGCATTGTCCCGCCCTGAGCAAGCGCGAACTCGATGTGCTGCGTTGCGTGCTCGAAGGACTCACCGCAGCCGAGATCGCCGACATCATGGGCGTGCAGCCATCGAGCGTGATTACCTATCAGAAGCGCGCGTACAAGCGCCTGGGCGTTTCCAGCCAGCGGCAGCTGTTTGCGCTGTGCATGGCGCCAGCACCGGCCTAGTTCCTTTGGCGTAGCGACGACTGCGCCTTTTTGACTGTTTTGCCCGCAAAATGTCCCCAAAATGGGGACAGCCGCCGGCACCGCCGTCTGCATACTGTGTTTCAAGCCGGGATCACCCGGCCGCTCTCACCCAATAAAAACAGCAAGGGGAGGGCGACACCCTATGGAGACCAGCATGACCATCGCCACCACTGCGCCCGTTCCCGACGCGGCCGCCTACCAACTGGAACAGCAGGTAATGCGCAAGGTATCGCGCCATCTGCTGGGATTTCTGTTCCTGCTGTTCGTGTTTTCCTTCCTGGACCGCATCAACATCGGCTTCGCCGGCCTGACCATGATGCAGGATCTGGGCCTGTCCGGCACCCAGTTCGGCTTTGCCACCACCCTGTTTTATATCGCCTACATCGCCTGCAGCATTCCCAGCAACATCGTGCTGGCGCGCATCGGCGCCCGCAAATGGATAGGCAGCATGATGATTGCCTGGGGCCTGGCCTCGACGGCGACCCTGTTCGCCAGCGGCCCGGCCAGCCTGTATGCGCTGCGCTTCCTGGTGGGCGTGACGGAGGCGGGTTTTCTGCCCGGCATGCTGCTGTACCTGACATACTGGTTTCCCAGCGCCTACCGCGCGCGCGCCAATGCCCTGTTCATGATCGCCATGCCCGTGACGGCCGCCATCGGTTCGGCCCTGTCGGGCCTGATCCTGGGTCTCGATGGCCACTGGGGCTTGAAAGGCTGGCAATGGCTGTTCCTGCTCGAAGGCATGCCGTCCGTATTCCTGGGCCTGGCCGTGTACGGCTACCTCGACGATTCTCCCAACAGGGCGAACTGGCTGAGCAAGCTGGAACAGCAGGTGCTGGCGCGCATGCTGGCCGCCGAGCACAAGCCGGCTGCGGCGCACGGCGCACCGCAGAAAAAGGTCTCTGTGCTGGCGGAAATGCTGTCTCCCACGGTATTGAAATTCGGCATCGCCTATTTTTGCCTGGTGAACACCCTGGCGATGGTGGCCGTGTGGACGCCGCTGATCGTGAAAAGTTTTAACAGCAATGCCAGCAACACGCAGATCGGCTTGCTGGCGGCCATCCCGCAAGTGTGCACCGTCATCGGCATGATCGTGTGGGGCCGCCGTTCGGACCGCCTGCAGGAGCGCCGCTGGCACATCGTCTGGCCCATGCTGCTGTCGGCCTTTGGCTGGCTGTTGACCGCGTATTCCGGCAATCCCGTGCTGCAGCTGCTGGGCGTGTGCATGGCCTCGACGGGCGCCTATACCGCCATGTCCGTTTTCTGGACCACGCCGGACCGCGCATTGAGCCTGGGCGCGCGCGCCATCGGCATCGCCGTCATCAATGCCACCGGCAATATCGGCTCGGCGCTGAACCCTGTCGTGGTAGGCTGGCTGAAGGATTTGACACACAGCTTTTCCACCGGCCTGCTGTATGCCAGCGTGCTGCTGGTGGCGGGCGCGGCCATCGTGCTGACCCTGCCCATCGCGCGCAGCGGCAAATAAGCTAGTCGAATATTGTCGAAAGGAACCATCATGAGCGCTACATTCCACCCTTATCCCCATGTGCCGAAGGTTTATCCGCCCGGCAAACCAGCCGGCGCCGCCACGCAGCACGTGCCCGTGCTGATAGTCGGCGGCGGCCCGGTGGGCCTGGCCACGGCCCTGGGCCTGGCCCGCCACGGCGTGCCTTCAGTGCTGATCGAAGCGGACGATGGCGTCTGCACGGGCAGCCGCGCCATCTGCATCTCGCGGCGCAGCCTGGAAATCATCGAACGCCTGGGCGCGCTTGACGGCTTCCTGGCAAAGGGCTTGCCGTGGGCAGGCGGACGCAGCTTTTACCGCGAAGAAGAAGTGCTGCATTTCAGCATGCCGCAGGACGCGAACCAGAAGCTGCCGCCGATGGTCAACCTGGCGCAATACCATATCGAGCAATTCCTGCTCGACGCGGCCGAACGCCAGTCCGGGCTGATCGATATCCGCTGGCAGACGCGCGTGACCGGCGTGGCGCAGCGCGCCGATGGCGCCACGGTCAGCCTGGCCACGCCGGAGCAGACCTACCAGATCGAGACGGACTGGCTGGTGGCGGCCGATGGCGGGCGCAGCGTGGTGCGCGAGGCGCTGGGCCTCAAACTGCAGGGCACCAGCTATGAAGGGCGCTATGTCATCGTCGACATCCACCTGAAGAGCGCGCGCCCGACGGAGCGCCTCGCGTATTTCGACCCGCCGTCGAATCCCGGCTCGACCGTGCTGGTGCACAAGCAGCCGGACGACATCTGGCGCGTCGATTACCAGCTGCGCGACGACGAGGATGCGCAGGCGGCCGTGCTGCTGGAAAACGTGGCGCCCCGCGTCGACAGCCTGCTGGCCATGATGGGGGAAACACAGCCGTGGCATCCCGTGTGGATCACCATCTACAAAGCCAACGCGCTGACCCTGGAGAAATACCGGCACGGCCGTGTGCTGTTCGCGGGCGACGCGGCCCATCTGGTCCCCATCTTTGGCGTGCGCGGGGCGAACTCGGGCATCGATGATGCGGACAACCTGGCCTGGAAGCTCGCGTATGTCGTCAAGGGCCAGGCGCCGCACGGCTTGCTGGACAGCTATTCCGACGAGCGCGTATTCGCTGCCCATGAAAACCTGCGCCACGGTGGCAAAAGCACGGAATTCATGGCGCCGCCCACGTTTGCCTTCGAGCTGATGCGCACAGCCGTGCTGGGCCTGGCGGGCAAGCATGCGCAGGTGCGCTCGCTGATCAACCCGCGCCAGACGAGCGCCATCGCGTATGCGCAGTCAGCCCTGAACGCGCCGGACGTGGACGCGTTTTCTGCCGGCCCCGCGCCGGGCACGGTCCTGCCCGAATGTCCGCTGGCGCTGTTGCAAGACGGCGTGCAGCAGGCGGGGTATATTACCGATTTGCTGAAACGCCCGGATGGCGATTTCACGGGCCTGTACTTCAGCGAGGACGGCGCCGTGCCAGCCGAACTGCTGGCGCTGGGCGATGCATTGCCACTGACGACCGTGGCGATCGCCGGCAGTGGAGCGCAAGAGGGCGCCTGGGACCACACGGCGCAGGTATTCTCGCTGTTTGATGCGCAGCCCGGCAGCTATTACCTGGTGCGCCCGGACGGGCACGTGCTGGCGCGCTGGCGGCAGGTGCAGGCGGGGCAGGTGGCGGCAGCGCTGGCTAAATCCGGGGTCAGTCCCTTCGGGATCGGGACATGCCCCATTGGGGTGTGCCCCCCCGGCGGGTCTGACCCCGGCACTTTGCGCAGCGGATTAATAAAAGTTATTAAGGAGGCAGCATGACCGACATCGAACTGGATAATTTGTACACCGAGCTGTGCCACACCATGGGCGGCCTGGGCGAGCAGCGTTCACCCCTGTTCCTGGCCCGCTTTGCCCTGCTGGCCATGGGCGCCATCGGCAAGGCTGACGTGGTGCAATGCTTGCTGCGCGACGCGGCCGACGGCCTGGCGGAGCGGGCATGATAGGCGCCGGCTACCAGAGCGGCTTCGGCAACGAATTTGCCACGGAAGCCGTGCCCGGCGCCTTGCCGCAGGGGCAGAATTCGCCGCAGCAGGCGCCGCTGGGCCTGTATGCGGAACAATTGTCGGGCACGGCCTTCACGGCGCCGCGCGCACAGAACCGCCGCTCGTGGCTGTACCGCATCCGTCCCGCCAGCCAGCATCCGCCATTCACGCTGGCCGACAACACGCGCATCGTCAGCGATTTCCATGCCATGCCGCCGACGCCGCCAAACCAGCTGCGCTGGAACCCGCTGCCGCTGCCCGACAGTGCCACGCCGGTCGACTTCATCGATGGCTGGCACACCATGGCGGGCAATGGCAGCGCGGAAGCGATGAGCGGCTGCGCCATCCACGTGTATGCCGCCAACCGTTCCATGCAGCGCTACTTTTACTCGGCCGATGGCGAACTGCTGGTGGTGCCGCAGGAGGGCAGGCTGGCGATCGCCACGGAACTGGGCTTGATCGAGCTGGAGCCGCAGGAAATCGCCGTGATCCCCCGCGGCGTGCGTTTCCGCGTGACCCTGCCCGATGGCGCGGCGCGCGGCTATGTGTGCGAAAACTTCGGCACGGCCTTTCGCCTGCCGGACATGGGCCCCATCGGCTCGAACGGCCTGGCCAACAGCCGCGACTTCCTCACGCCGCACGCGGCCTACGAGGATATCGACGGCGCATGCGAACTGCTGGCCAAGTTCGGCGGCCACCTGTGGCGCACGACCCTCGACCATTCGCCGCTGGACGTGGTGGCCTGGCATGGCAATTACGCGCCGTACAAATACGATCTGCGCTGCTTCAACACCATCGGCTCGATCAGCTACGACCATCCCGACCCGT
Organism: Janthinobacterium sp. AD80; assembly: GCF_002878455.1. Classification (GTDB taxonomy): domain Bacteria; phylum Pseudomonadota; class Gammaproteobacteria; order Burkholderiales; family Burkholderiaceae_D; genus Janthinobacterium. Next base: position 29,389 of record NZ_NRDQ01000028.1, on the reverse strand, counting down.
CGATCTTCCTCGTGCTGCAGGCGCCCAGCGAAAATCCGCTGTTCGGCGCCATCGACTTCGCCATCTTCCCGCCGCGCTGGCTGGCGGCCGAGCACACGTTCAGGCCGCCCTGGTTCCACCGCAACGTGGCCAGCGAATTCATGGGACTGATCCACGGCGTGTACGACGCCAAGGCGGCCGGCTTCGTGCCGGGCGGCGCCAGCCTGCACAACTGCATGTCCGGCCACGGCCCCGATGCGCAGACGTTCGAGAAGGCATCGCACAGTGATACGGCCACGCCCGTGAAAGTGGGCGATACCATGGCCTTCATGTTCGAGACGCGCACCATCATCAAGCCCACGGCGTTCGCCATGAACAGCGGCCTGCTGCAACCGGATTACTTCGAGTGCTGGCAAGGCTTGCGCAAGCATTTCGATCCGCAGCAGTAATGGTTACGCGGCCCGTGCTCGCGCCAGCGTATGCGGGTTGGCGGGCCGCGCCAGTCCCAGGTGGCCGCGCAGGGTGCTGCTGGCATATTCGGTGCGGAACAGGCCGCGCCGCTGCAGTTCCGGCACCACCAGCCGCGTAAAGTCCTCGAAGCCTTGCGGCAGCAGCGGCGGCACGACATTGAAACCGTCGGCGCCCCGTTCCACGAACCACTGCTCCATCAGGTCGGCCACCGTCTTGACGGAGCCGATCGCTTGCAAATGGCCACGCGCGACCTGAAAGCGCAGCACCAGCTGGCGCAAAGTGAGATTGTCGCGGCGGGCCAGTTCCAGCTGCTGCTGGAAACGCCCCTTGCCGTTTTCTGCCGCCTGGTAGGGAAGGTCGGGCAGCGGCCCATCGAGCGGGTAGCCGGACAAATCGAAGCCGCCAAATTCCAGCTTGCTGAAGTCTACCAGCGTTTGCAGCTCGCCGAACTGGTCTTGCGCCTGCTGGTCCGATCCAGCCACCACCACCGATAGTCCCGGCGTGACCTTCAATTGCTCTTCGGCGCGGCCGTATTTGACCATGCGGCCCTTCACGTCCGTGTAATACGCCTGCGCCACGGGCAGCGAGGTGGCGGAGCAGTACACCATCTCGGCCAGCCGCGCGGCAAACTCGCGGCCCGTTTCGGAATTGCCCGCCTGGACCAGCACGGGGTGGCCCTGCACGGGGCGGGGCAAGTCCAGCAAGCCTTGCGAGGCGAAGTAATCTCCGCGGAAGTCCTGCGGATGGCCTGCTGCCGGCTGGTAGAACTGGCCATTGGCGCGGTCCGGCCGGTCGAAGGCGTCGTCGTCCCAGCTATCCCACAAGGCCTTGGACAAGGCGACGAACTCATCGGCGCGCGCATAGCGCTCCCCGTGGCTGCGTGCTTCACCGATACCGAAATTGCGCGCCGTGTGTTCGCCGAACGAGGATACGACGTTCCAGCCTGCGCGCCCGCCGCTCAGGTGGTCGAGCGAACTGAATTTGCGTGCCACGTGGTACGGGTGTTCGTAATTGGTGTTGACGGTGGCGATCAGGCCGATATGCCGGGTGACGGCGGCAATCGCCGACAGCAGGGTGAAGGGCTCGAAGGGCAGGCCGATGGCGGCGCGGCCTGTCTCGGGCGTGACGTCGCCGGCGCGGCCAATGAAGTCGGCGATGAAGAAACTGTCGAACTTGGCCGCCTCGGCCAGCTGGGCCGCGCGCAGCCACCAGGCCAGGTCGGGCCGCCCGCTGGCGCTGGCCGACGGATGGCGCCAGGCGGCCGGATGGTGGCCGTGGCGTTGTAAAAAAACATTCAGGACAAGCTGGCGTGCTGGCATGGCAGAAGCTCCGTGGTGGGTTGGCGACATGGCGTTTCCCTATTTATATGCAAGCTTCGGGCCAGCACTGGAGCGGGAGTGGAGCAGAAGCGGAGCCGCAGCCACATATGCAAAATCCGGATAAGCTAGCGCGGCACGATTCGTTCACGCCCGGAGATGGCGCGCGGTATAGTCGGCCCATGGAACTCTTAGCCCACAACTTCAGCAGCGATTTCGCGCGCAGCGCCCACCTTGCCCGTGGCGCCAGTGCCGGCGATGACGGCGCGCTGGTCGCCTTCCGTGACGCGCAGCAAATGAGCTTGCTGGTGCGCGCCACGGCCTTTGTCTTTGCCGACCCCCGCTCACGCCAGCTGCACGAGCTGATCGAACGCATCGCGCCCAGCGAGGCGACGGTGCTGATCACGGGTGAAACGGGGACTGGAAAAGAACTGATTGCGCGCCATGTGCACGGCTTGAGCGGGCGCGCCGAGCAGACCTTTGTGGCGATCAACTGCGGCGCATTTTCCGAAACCCTGGTCGAGAGCGAGTTGTTTGGCTATGAAAAAGGCGCTTTTACGGGCGCCCAGCAGGGCAAACCTGGCTGGTTCGAGACGGCCAGTGGCGGCACCCTGTTTCTCGATGAAATCGGCGACTTGCCGCTGGCGATGCAGGTCAAGCTGCTGCGCGTGCTGCAGGAGCGCGAAGTGGTGCGCCTGGGAGCGCGGCGCGCCATTCCCATCGACGTGCGCCTGATCGCTGCCACCAATGTGGACCTGGCCGAAGCTGTGCGTGCGGGGCGCTTCCGCGAAGACCTGTATTACCGGCTGCAGGTGATCGGCCTGCCGCTGCGCCCCCTGCGCGAACGTCCAGGCGACATCATGCCGCTGACGCGCCACTTCATGGCCATCTACGCGCAGCGATTGCACCTGGGCGAGGTGGAACTGGGGCCGGACGCGCAGCAAACCTTGCTGGCCTACCCCTGGCCGGGCAATATCCGCGAACTGGAAAATGTCATCCACCGCGCGCTGCTCGTGTGCCGCAGCGGCGAAGTGCGGGCCGATGATTTGAGCTTGTCGGGCTGGCAGCGCGCGCCGCTCTCGTCTGCTGTTGCCGTACCCGCTGCTGCCCCGGTGCCCGTACCGGACGCCTGGGCTGGCGGCGCCGACATCGCCTATGCCGCCCATGGCGCGGCGGTGCAGGACGATATGCTCGCCGCCGAGCGCTTCGCCCGCGCCTGGCAAGCCTTGCTCGACTCGGGTGAAGTCGTGGCATTCGAGGCCTTGCAGCAGGAACTGGTACGCGCCGCGTGGGAGCGCAACGAGCGTAACCAGGTGCGCACGGCCAAACACCTGAACGTCAGCCGCAACATCCTGCGCACCTTCCTGAAAAAGGCGGGCGCCATCGACTAGCCGCCCTTGCGCCTTGTGCAGCCGGACCCGCAGCGATGCGGGCTCCGGCTTTTTTATGCCTGCTGCGCGCGCAGCACGCTGCTGCCATGGGTGCAGCCAATTGCTGCCAAATCAACAGCGCAGGGTGCTGGCGGGCCTGCTGCGCATGGCATGTTTTCTGCGAGGAGAGAAGGGCAGATCGCTACGCACGATGCGCGGCGGCCTTTTTCTCGACCCACGACAGGAGTCCATGCATGACCATCGAATTCATTTGGCAATTGCCCACCGGCGGGGACGGCCGCTACGCGGCGCCCGGCATCACGCGCCGTGGCGAACGCGCTGCCGGCGCGCCCAGTCCCTTGCAGGCGGGCGTGAGCGACCCGCGCGGCGCGCGTCCGCCCTTCAATTATCTCGATTACCTGCACCAGATCGCCCGCGCGGCCGACCTTTCCGGCTTCGACGGCATCCAGATACGCCACGATACGCAGGGCGATGAAAGCTGGATCGTCGCCGGCTATCTGGCGCGCAGCACGCGGCATGTGAAACTGATCGCGGAATTCGATGCGGCCTGGGGCTCGGCCGTGTATGCGGCAAAGAACGCCGTCAGCTTTCAGCGCTTCACGGGCGGGCGCTTCGCCTGGCAGATCGGCCATGGCGGCGATGCGGCAGCGCGCCGGCGCCAGGGCGATGTGGCTCCGGACGCTGACATCTTGCCGCGCATCGATGAATTCATTACGGTGGCGCGCGGCGTGCAAGGTACTTCGCCGTTCAGTTTCAAGGGCAAGTTCTTCGAGGTGCAGGGCGGAGGCTTCAAGGGGCCGCTGGCGAACCACCCCGTCAACGGCATCTATCTGACGGGGGACAGCCAGGAGGCGCTGGCCCTGTCGGCGCGCCAGGCCGACGTGCATGTGTTCGACGCGGCGCCGCTGGCGGATCTGCAGCCTGTCATCGACAGTCTGCAAGCGCAGGCGCGCCAGCTGGGCCACGACGTGGCGGCGGGCTTGCGCATCGACGTGCTGGCCCGCGAAACCTTCGAGGAAGCCCTGCGCGATGCACGCCGCTACCGCAGCGGGGCAGGATTGCCCGACGATACGCCATTCGATGCCGGTGCCGCAGCCTTCTGGCCCGGCTTTGCGCAAGCGCAGACGGGTGCCCACGGCGCCCTGGTCGGCAGCTATGGGCAAGTCGCTGCGGCGCTGGAAGCGTATGCGCAGGCGGGTGTCTCCAGCTTCGTGCTGGCAGCCATCCCCCATTTTGAGGAAGCCTACCGCGTCGGCGAACACGTGCTGCCGCTGGTGCGGGCAGCGTTGAACACGCAACGACAAGCGGCCTGAATCCCCTAATTTGAAGGAGTACCACGACATGGCAATCGATTTTTTCTGGCGCATCCCCACGCATGGCGAACCGAGTTCGCACCGCGCTCGCACACCGTTTCGCGGCGACTGGTTTCCCGGCAATGACAACTTGCGCCAGGCCGGCCTCGGTGGCGGCGGCGCCGACGGTTTTAGCTATATCGACTACCTGGCGGAAATCGCCCGCGCCGCTGAACTATCGGGCTTCCAGGGCGGGTTGATACCGTCTTTCCCGATGACGGACGAACCGTGGGCCATCTCCGCGCTGCTGGCGCGCGAGACGCGCACCTTCCGCTTCATGATCCCGTTCCAGCCCGGCTTTTTGAACCCAGTGGTGGCCGCGCGCATGACGGCCAGCCTGCAGCGGGCCACGGGCGGCCGCGCCCTGTACAACGTGATCACGGGCGGCGGCGGCCCGGCGCAGCTGTGGTGGGGAGATTCGGCCGGCCACGACGACCGCTACACGCGCACCACGGAGTTTCTCGACGTGGTGCGCGGCGTGTGGCGCGGCGGGCCGTTTTCCTACCAGGGAAAGTTCTATCAGGTGGAAGACGCGGGCCTGGCCACACCGCTGTCGGAGCAGGATTTCCCCGAGATTTATTTTTCCGGCTCCTCCGACGCGGCCCTCGGTTCCGCCTCGAAGCATGCCGATTACTACCTGACGTGGCTGGAACCGTTCGAGCAGCTGCGCGAGAAATTCGCCCGCGTGCATGAAAAAACGGCGCTCTTGGGCCGCAAGATCAAGTGCGCCGTGCGCGTCGACATCGTAGCCCGCGCCACGGAAGAAGAAGCGTGGGATGAAGTGCGCAAGGGTTTTGACGCCGTGGACCCCGCTATCTTGCGCCAGTTCCTCGGCACCGATGGCGGCGACTCGGTGGGCGCGGCGCGCCAGCGGGGCAACCGTCCGACCACCTTGAACAGCTACAAGGACTTGATCACGGCGCCGAACATCTGGTCGGGCTTCAACCTGCTGCGCGGCGGCCAGACGCAGGGCATTGTCGGCAGCTACCAGCAGGTGGCCGAACGCCTGGACGAACTGGTGCAACTGGGCGCCGACGCCTTCATCCTGGCCAGCACGCCGCACCTGGAAGAAGCCTACCGCGTAGGCGAAGAAGTGCTGCCGCTGGTGCGCGGGCATACATCGGCGTTGTTGCGCGCCGCCTGAGCTTCACACCTGTTGCCGCGACAGCAGGACCACCGCCTGCTGTCGCGCAGGCAGCACGCGGCACTGCCGCTGCTGCCAAATCAACAGCACTATCAACATGATAGCCTTCCTTTAAAATCAAGCACTTATGTTCTCTTTTGCTGCGCTGCGGCAGCGGGCATGCGCCTTGCAATGTAAGTCATCACCATCTCGCGTTTTGACTTTACTCAAGGATAATTACCCATGCGCCGTTCGACTGCACCCGCCGCCTTCTTCCCATCTCCTCTTCATTTGACGCCAGTGCGCCGCGCGCTGCGCTCGGCCTTTGCCATCGGCGGCCTGCTGCTTGCCCCCGGTCTGGCTTGCGCCGAAACGCCTGCCGCCGATGCCGTAGCCACGGCCGACGCGAATGGCGGGGGCGAGGGTGCCGCATTGCAATCGGTGACGGTGACGGCGCAAAAGCGCGAGGAATCGGCACAGAAGGTGCCCAGCGCGATCACGGTATTGGGCGGCAAGGAGCTGCTCGACACGGGCATCGGCCGCTCGGCCAGCGAAATCCTCAATTACGTGCCGAACGCCTCGGCCGGCACGCAGCAGCATGGCCGTCCGCGCTGGTGGATACGCGGCGTCGGTGCGGGCCAGCAGCAGATCGACTTTCCGAATCCCGTCGGCTTTTACCTCGACGATGTCTACATCAGCAATTCCAGCGCCACGGGCTTTCCCCTGTTCGACCTGGACCGGGTGGAAGTGCTGCGCGGTCCGCAAGGCACTTTGTGGGGCAAGAACACGACGGGCGGCGCCATCAACGTCATTTCGCGCAAGCCTTCGTTCAAGTCCAGCGGCTACGCCAAGCTTGACTACGGCAGCTACGACACCAAGCTGGCCGAAGGCGCCATCGGCGGTGCGCTGGTCGACGAGGTGCTGGCGGGGCGCTTGTCCTTCCACACGGAGCAGCAGGACAAGGGCCGCTTTCACAATCAGTTTACGGGCGAGCGCGATGGAAAGCTCAAGGACAGCGCCATTCGCGGCCAGCTCAAGGCGCTGATTGGCCGCGACCTGACGGCCAATCTGAACCTGCATTACCGCGACTACACCACCAAAGGTGCCACCACCACGGTGGCCAGCTATGGCGCGAATGGCGTCTACCGCAACGGCTACATCCCCAGTACCAACCCGGATGATGTGAGCACGAACGCGCCGGCCGACAGCGACGTACAACAGGGCGGTGCGCAGCTGAACCTGGAATACGCACTGGGCGAGCTGACCCTGACGTCGATCACCGGCTATGAAAATTTCAGGAACGAAGCGACGGGTGACAGCGACAACACGCCGCTGGAAGTGGGGCGCAGCCGTTCCAAGGCAAGCAGCCGGCAAGTGTCGCAGGAACTGCGCCTGACGTCGCCGCAGAACGGCGCCGTGAGCTGGGTGGCCGGCCTGTTTTACTTCAATGAAAAGATCGATTCCGATTCGGCCGGCGCGCGCCTGCCCAACGGCACGGTGCCGGCGCTGGCGGGCAGCACGCAACCCGTCGGCTACAACCGCAGCATTTATCAGCACAAGGCGCGCAGCGCGGCCATCTTCGGCAGCACCACCGTCAACTTCAGCGAGCAGTTCCTGTCCACGTTCGGCCTGCGCTGGACGACGGAAACCAAGGACCTGGACTTGCGGCGCGTGCAGGCCGCATCGAACACGGTGACGTTCGGCGACCCGGCCAACTGGTGGAACACGGTCCAGGGCGGCAATTACACGGCCGCCTCGGTCGCCAACAACAACTTCACGTCTAAGCCGTCGACCACCTGGAATGCGCTGACCTATGATGTGACGCCGGAATACCGTTTCAGCCGCACCCTGCGCGGCTATCTGAAATACGCGCATGGCATCAAGTCGGGCGGCTACAACACCAGCGCGACGGACGTGCGGGCGCTCAATACGGTCAAGCCCGAAACCCTGAACTCCTTCGAAGCGGGCATCAAGTCGGAGTGGCTGGATGGGCGTTTGAATTTCAACGCCAACGTTTTTCACTATGATTACAAGAACGTGCAAGTCAATATCACGGGCGTGTACAACGGCGACCCCACGCAAAGCGTCAATTACCTGCAAAACGTGCGCAAGGCCCACGTGAATGGTGCGGAATTCGAGCTCGAGGCGCAGCCGACGGACAACCTGCACATCAACGCCAATATCGGCCTGCTGCGCACGGAATTCGACGATTTCGCCATCCAGAACAATGGCGGCGACCGCTCCGGCAATGAATTCGTGCGCTCGCCCCATGTGACAGCCCTGCTGGCGGCCGACTACCGCTACCCGCTGGGCAATGGCGCGCAGCTGGTCTTCAGCGGCGACGTGCGCTACACGTCGAAGCAGTTCTACTATGTCGACCCGCAAAGCGCCGCGCGCGACTTGCTGAACCAGGGCGGCTTCGCGCTGGCCAACGCGCGCCTGTCGTATGTGTTCGCGGGCGGCAAGCACCGGATCACGGCATATGCGAACAACCTGGCCGACAAGGTTTACCGCAACCACACCCTGACCAGCTTCGTGCCCGGTGCCGTGAATGGCGACACCGTCATCATCGGCCAGGGCCGCACGGTGGGGGCGTCGTACACGGTGCAGTTCTGATGGCGATTGACTGATGTGAAAAGGCCGGCGTACTCGCCGGCCATTGCGTTCTCCCGTAGGCCGGCTTGACGCAGCGGTAGGTCGGCTTAGCGCAGCGTAAGCCGACAACACCAAACTAGGCCGCTACCCGCAGCAGCGCCTCCAGCCGCCGCTGCGCCTCGGCCAAAGGCCGCCCGTCGATCCACGCATCGATATCCACGTCGTGGTCGAGAAAACCATGCTGCAGCTGGAAGTTCTTTTGCTGGCGGAACAGCGCCACTTTGTCCTCGGACAGGTCGGGCGCCAGGGCCAGATGAAAGCCGTCCCGATAAGCTTCGGCCACGGCATCGGCGCCGGCCCGCGTCTCGCCCTGCAGGATGGCCAGCACCTCGGCCTGGTGGCTGCGGGCCCAGTGCGCGGCGCGCAGGGTCTGCGTGAGAAAGCGCACGACCAGTTCGAAATGCTGTCCCAGCATGGATGCATGCACGGTGATCGGACGCGGCGTGCCGTTATTCACGCGGAAGCGCCGGTTGGGCAGGGCGTCAATGTCGATGCCCACTTGCAGCCCCGCCGCGCGGGCCGCCTCGGCCGCCGCCGCGCCTTTGACGTACACGGCATCGACTTCGCCGCGCAGCAGCGGCGCGATGCCTTGCCACAGGCCCGCGCCTAGCTTGGCGGATGCCTGGGCGTCGGCGCCCACTTCCACCAGCTGCACATCGTCGAGGGTGAGGCCGGCGGACGCCAGCACGCCCTTGTAGCCGGCCAGGCTCATGCCGCGCGCGATGCTGCGTCCGCGCCGGTTGTCGCGCAAATCCTCGGCGCGAAATGCAGGCAGTGCCAGGCGCTTGCCCTGCAGCTGCGCGGGCGTCGTGATGCCGGAACCGGGGCGCACGAGGATGGCTTGCCATTCGTCGATCCAGGTCAGGCCGATCAGCCGCGTCGGCGCTCCCTGCGCGCGGGCGGGCAGGGCCAGCAGGTTGCCGCCTTCGCGCACGAGCGTGGACAGGCCGTGGTCGTAATGATGGTGCGCCAGTTCACCGCCCACTTCCTGCAGGGTTTTCAGGGCGATGCCGTCGCGGGCGAATTCTTCGTCCAGCCAGCCCAGCTTGTATGCCAGGCCCGTGGCCGTGGGCACGGGGCAGCGGGTGAACCAGACGGTATCGACGGCGGGGGATGTTGCGGTGGTCATGGAATTCCTTGGTGGTGGGAGGAAGACCGAACGCTGCACGAAACATGCCTGATGCCGGGGTCTGGCCCGCCGGGTCAGACTGCGGACGCCGCGTGCTGGCTGGCCGACAGCGGGCGTCCGCAACACTGCTGCCACGCCAGCAGCCGCTGTTGCGCAGGCAGCAGCGCTCCAGCATTTCCCCGGTGCCAGCGCTGGCACGCGTCTTGCGAAAGTAGAGGCAGGACTGACCCCAACCTCAACCCCAAAGAATGGAGCATGACATGACGGACGTGGCACAAGCGGAAGCACAACAAGTACTGGCGCAGGAATTGACGGCGGCCGAACTGGCCTTCGTGGAGCAGGTGCGGCGCGATGCGCAGACGGCCTTCGATGGCTTGCGCGAGACGGGCAGCCTGACGGCCAACGGCACGGTGGGCTTTGTCGAGCGCACCCCTGGCGGCGACAAGGTGGTGGTGGTCAACGATCCGGGGCCGTTCCGTCGCGGCCAGCCGCTGAAGGCGGCCGTGCTGGCGCTCGATGGCACGGTGATCGTGGGCGACGCCAACAACGGCGGCGCGCGTTATCTGAAACTGTTCCGCGAGCGGCCGGAAGTGACGTCGATTTCGCACGTGCATTCGCCCTCCCTGGGCGCCTGGGCACAGACGCACCGCACGCTGCCGATCCGCTACGTGCCCGTGCAGCGCTTCCAGCTGATCCGCGAAATCCCCATCTATATCGACCGCCGCCAGCCGGAAGTCGATTTCATCCTCGGTGAAATCGCCCGCAACACGCATGCCACGGCCATCCTGGAAGCGAACGGCGGCGCCACCGTGTGGGGCAAGCAGGGCTTGCTGAAGCTGGCCGAATTCATCCTGCTGCTGGAAGAGGGGGCAAAAATCCAGATCGCGGCCGAAGCCATCGGCGGCTCGCGCGACTTCGGACCCGGCGTGCTGCTGCAGCAATGGAAGATGAGCAAGCTGATCGACACTGCGCGCGCGCTGTCTTTGTTACCTGCCACCGACCTGGTGTAACCCTTTCAAGAACAGGCCCACGATGTCATTGCAATTCTTACGTGTGAACTGGCGCAAAATATTCGCCAGCGCCCTGGCAGCCAGCCTGCTGGCGCCAGCCATCGCGGCGGCGGCCGAGCCATTGCCGGCCGCCGTGCGCATCGCCGTCGTGGCGCGCACGGCGCCGTCCGGCAAGACCGTGTTTGCCGGTTCGGCCGCCCAGGTGGCGTCACAAGGCTGGCTGGCGGCCGAGCTGGGCAAGCTGGGCGTGAAGCTGGAATGGGTGCCTGTCACCACCAATTCGGTGGCGACACAGGTCAACGAGGCGTTTGCCAACCACTCGATCGACCTGGCCCAGTATGGCGACTTGCCTTCGATTATCGCCAATGCCTCGGGCTTGCAGACGCGGCTGATTTTGCCGGGCGGCAGCGCCAACAATACCTACCTGGTGGTGCCGAACGGTTCCACGGCGAAATCGATCAAGGACCTGAAAGGCAAGAAGATCGCCTTGCACCGGGGCCGGCCGTGGGAATACCCGTTCGCGCGCCTGCTGGAAGCCAATGGCATGAGCCTGCGCGATGTGAAAATCCTCAACCTCAATCCGCAGGCGGGCGCGGCGGCCGTGGCGACGGGCGGCGCGGACGCCTTTTTTACCCTCAGCGACGCATTCCTGCTGGAAGATAAAAAGGTCGGCAAGATCATCTGGTCCAGCAAGGCGCCGCCGCAGGACTGGAAGATGCGCGCCGAGCTGTGGGCCGACAGCGGTTTCCTGAAAAGCTATCCGCAACTGGCCCAGCTGGTGGTCACAGCCTATGTGCGCGAGCACCACCGCGCTGCCGGCGCCGGCGGCGAAGACGAATATGTGCGCACCGAGGCGGCGGCGGGCCAGGTGGAAAGCGTGGTGCGGCGTGAACTGGCGGGCGACCATACGCCGTGGCAGGCGCGCTGGTCGCCGTTGTTTACGGCCAGTTTGCGCCAGCATTATGTGGGCGAGGCGGCATACGCAAAGAGCGCGGGCCTGATCGCGCGGCCCCTGCAAGTGGACAGCCTGTTCGCGCCGCAGTTCGTCAACCAGGCGCTGGCGCAGCTGAAATTGCAAACTTACTGGACGCCATGAGTTCCATCGTCAACGCCATTGCCTTGCCGCGCGCCCAGCGCAAGCAGCACCCGCCGGCGCCAGCGGCGGCCGCACGCACGCCATGGCTGCGGCGCTTTATCCGCTCGCCCTGGTCCGTCTGGGCGTCGCCGCTCGCCTTGCTGCTGTTGTGGACGGCGGCCACCACGTTCGAGTGGATGCCCGCGCACATATTGATGTCGCCATGGCAAGTGCTGCTGACGGCCCGCGACCTGGCCGAGAGCGGCGAACTGGGCCAGCACCTGGGCATCAGCCTGTTCCGCCTGCTGGCCGGATTCGGCCTGGGCGCCAGTGTTGGCCTGGCGTTTGGCGTCTTGCTGGGTCTGTCTCCTGGCTTGCGCAGCTATGTCGATCCCACGTTCAATGTCTTGCGCCAGCTGCCGACCGTGGCCCTGATTCCCCTGTTTATCTTGCTGTTCGGCATAGGCGAGAGTTTCAAGGTGTTTATTGTTGCCAAGGCCAGTTTCTTTATCGTCGCGCTGGCCGTGCATGACGCCATCCGCAACTTGTCTGCGCGTTACTTCGAGGTGGCGCAAGTGTATTGCTTCTCGCGCTGGCAGCGCATCCGCCTGATCGTCTTGCCCGCCATCGTGCCGGCCGCGCTGACTGGCATGCGCATCGCCCTGTCGCGTTCGTGGATGGTGCTGGTAGGCGCGGAATTGCTGGCCGCCGACAGCGGCCTGGGGCAGATGATGGAAATGGGCCGGCAAATGTTCCGCCTCGACGTGGTGATGGTGGGCGTGGTGCTGACGGGCGTCATCGGCTTTGGGCTGGACCGGCTTTGCCATGCGCTGGAAGCGCGGCTGATGCGCTGGAAACGCGGTGGGGAGTCCAAATGAAGCAGCGTCTGATACTGATCTTCAAGGGCGCGCTGCTGCCGCTGGCCTTGCTGGGAGCCTGGCAATGGGCTTCCGGCCAAGGCGCGGCCGCCGCCTACATTTTTGTCTCCTTGGGCGACCTGGCGTACAGCTTGCGCGACCTGGTCTTGACGGGTGAGCTGTGGGTGCATCTGCGCGCCAGCCTGGGCCGCACCCTGGCCGGCTTGCTGCTGGGCGGCAGCGCCGGCATCGTCACGGGGGCGCTGATGGCGCAGTCGCCGCTGGCGGATAGGCTCATCGGCCCGCTGTTCCACAGCATCCGCCAGGTACCGTTGCTGGGCCTGATACCGTTGCTGGGCTTGTGGGTAGGCAATGGCGACGGCGCCAAGCTGCTGGTGATCGCCATCGCCGCCTTTTATCCCACCGTGCTCAACACCTATGCGGGCATGCGCCAGGTGGAAGGGCGCTTGCGCGAAGTGGGGCAGGTGCTGACCCTGACGCGCTGGCAGACACTGCGCCAGATTCTGTTGCCGGGCGCCATGCCGGCCATTGTCACGGGCGTCACGCATGCGCTGGCGTTTGCCTGGCTCGCGTGCCTGGGCGGCGAACTGCTGTTTTCAGCCGGCCCCGGCATGGGTTCCTTGCTGCTCAATGGCGAAGTATCGGGCCGCATGGACGTCGTCCTGCTGGCCGTGCTCGTGATTGCGCTGCTGGCGCAAGCGATGAACGTGGCGTTTGCGCGTCTGGCGCGCCTGCTGGTGAAGGGGCGCAGCAGTGAGTGAATCGTTGCCATTGACCGTAGACGCGGCCATCAGCGCCCGAGAAGGAGAACTGCGCGCCTTCTTGCTGCGCTTTATCGGCCTGACCTTGTTGTCCGGCGTGACCATCGGCATGAACAAGGTGCTGGCCACCTTGCTGGGCTTGCATCTGCACGTGAGCAACTTCCAGCTGGCCGCGATCAGCAGCGCGGAAACCCTGGCCATGGCGCTCGGTACCATACCGGCTGGCTACATTCTGTCGCGCGGCAACCCCAGGCATTTGTATGCTTGTGTCAGCCTGAGCCTGGCGCTGGCTTTTTGCGTGCTGCCGTGGCTGCCCGGCTGGCAATGGGTGGCCCTGCTGATGTTTTTGGTAGGGCTGTGCATTTCCCTGCGCATCGTTGCCATGAGCACCGTGTTTCTCGTGCGCCTGCCGGAACTGGGGCAGGGCAAGGCGGGCTGGTACAAGGGAACCTTGATCCTCGGCATGCAGTTCCTCGGACCCTTGTGCGGCAATTATCTGATCGCGCAGCTGGGCCTGAAAGCGGGATTTTTGATCTCGGCCCTGATGTTCGCCATCCTGGCCGTGCTGGGCTGGCACGTATTACCCAACAGTACTTTACCGAGCAGTACGTCACCGCGCAAGCACGCAGCACATGCTGGCGTGCCCGGCGCCGCCAGCCTGGGCGAACTGCTGCGCCTGCCCATCGTGCGCACCACGTATCTGTTCGAGATACTCGCCAGCTTCACGGCCTCCAGTGTGGGCGTGTTTTCCATCTTGCTGGCCATCCGCGTGCTGCACTGGCCTGCGCATCACGCCGTCTGGCTGATGGCCGTGCAGGGACTGAGCTGCGTGCTGGTGCTGCTGTTCCTGGGGCAATTTGTGCTGGCCAGCAGCTACCGCGCGCAGCTGTACGCTGGCGCGCACCTGGCCATCATGGCTGCCTTGCTGATCCTCGGCTTGTGGCCCAGCAGTATCGCCTACCTGGCCGCCTCCGTGCTGCTGGGCCTGGGCCTGGGCGTGAATAACCTCGTCAATACGGACAATATCGCCCGCGCGCCCGTCGACAAGGCCAGGGTCTCGGCCCATCTGACCCTGTTCGGCATGGTCGGCGGCACGGCCGGCGCGCTGGCGGCGGGCCGCCTGGCCGACCTGACGGGCTTGCGCAATGTGTTTCTGATCTGGCTGGCTCCCTGGCTGGCCGCCTGGCTGGTGTTCCACTGCAGCCGCTGGCTGCGCCGGGCGCCGCCCGCCGCCGTTTCTTCCCTCGCCCCAACCTCAGAGAGTGCGCCATGAATGATTTCGTTTCTCCTTCGGCCTTGTCTCCTTCAGCCCTGTCGCCGCACAAGCAGCACCTGAGCGGCGGCTTGCAGGTGCAGCACGTGAGCAAGTCGTTTGCGCTGAAAGGCGCGCCGCTGCCCGTGCTCGAGGATATTGCGCTGACCATCGCACCGGGCGAATTCGTTGCCATCGTGGGCGCCTCGGGCTGCGGCAAGTCCACCTTGCTGCGCCTGCTGGCAGGCCTGGACACGGATCACACGGGCTTGCTGTTGCATGACGGCGTGCCGATTCGTGGCACCGATCTACGCCGGGGTCTCGTGTTCCAGGACCACCGCCTGTTCCCGTGGCTGACGGTGCAGCAGAACGTGGCCGTGGCCTTCAGCAATACCAAGGTGCCGCTGGCCGAGCGCGATGCCCGCGTGGCGGCGGAAATCGCGCGCGTGGGCCTCGACGGCTATGCGGATGCCTATCCGCATCAGTTATCCGGCGGCATGTCGCAGCGGGCGGCGATTGCCCGCGCCCTCGTCGGGCGGCCCGACGTGCTGCTGCTGGACGAACCGCTGGGCGCGCTCGACGCGCTGACCCGCTTGCGTTTGCAGCAAGAACTGCGCCGTTTGTGGCAGGACGAGGGCATCACCATGGTGATGGTCACGCATGACATCGATGAAGCCGTCTACCTGGCCGACCGCATCGTCGTGCTCGACGCGCGCCCCGGCAAGGTGCGCCGGGTGCAGGAGGTGCCTCTGGCCCACCCGCGCCAGCGCGGTTCGGCTGGTTTTGTTGCCATCCGCGATGGTCTGCATGCGGATTTCAGCGACCTCGACGAGTCGAACGCGCCCGTGGCGCAGGAAGAACACCCCAGCAGCTTGTGGGATGGCAATGAATGGGCGCGCAGGATGGCGCTGTAGTTTCCTTTTTGACCGGTTCACCCACTCTGGAGATACACGATGAGCAATAACAACGCACTCGACACCCTGTGGTACACGCGCTGCCCCGTCCCGACGGGCCTGGGAATTTCTCTGCAGCAGGGATGGCTGGAAGATGCCCTGCGCGCCGACGGCACCAGCTTGCGCTCCTTGCGCGAGTCGGACCAGGAAGCCGTGCGCGAATCGCATTTCGACCATACCCTGCAAAATTCCGTACGGCACGGCGGCAATATTCCCGCCCTGTGGGCCCGCGCGGCGGGACGCGAAACGCGCGTCATCGGCCTGTCGTGGTCGGATGAAACCCAGCTGATACTGACCTTGCCTGGCAGCGGCATCCAGACGGTGCGCGACTTGAAGGGGCGGCGTTTCGGCTTGCCCCTGTGGGCCAGGGCGCAGATCGACTTTGCGCGCGCGCAAGCCTTGCGGGGGCTGGAAAACGCCCTGAGCCTGGAAGGGCTGGCGGTTGCTGACGTGGAACTGGTCGATTATGTGGTCAACACGGGCCAGAGCGAAACGCCGCCGGAGAAGGGCGCGGCAACGAATCTTTTTAGCGGCGCGCGGCGCGGCGGCCAAAGCCCGGAATTGCTGGGACTGTTGCGGGGCGAGGTGGATGCCATCTTCCTGAAAGGCGCTTCGGCCGCGCAGCTGGCGCAGCAGTTCGGCTTGCACACGGTGATCGATACGGGCATCCATCCGGAACCCTTGATCCGTGCCAACAATGGCACGCCGCGCACCTTGAGCGTTGACGCGCACCTGCTCGACAACCATTTCAATTCCGCTGTGACCCTGGTCGACCAGGTGCTGCGGGCCGAAGCGTGGGCACGCGGTCACGCGGACGAGACGCGACGTTTCCTGGCGCGCGAATCGAATGCCAGCGAGCACTGGGTGCAAGTGGCCTACGGCAAGGATGCGCATCTGCGTCTGGACACGGACCTGGCGGAAACGTCGGTCGCCGGCTTGCAGGATTTCAGCGATTTCCTGTTCCGCTGGAACTTCCTGCCCAGCAAGGTCGACGTGCGCGCCTGGATCGATCCCCGTCCGTTTGAGGTGGCGCTGGCGCAGACGCGCCGGGCGGCTTGAGCGGGAAGCACGTCAACAGTGGCCATGCTTGATGATGAGGAGAATGCAATGCGGCGACGTACGCTGATGGGAGGGCTGGCCTTGCTGCCCCTGGCGGGACAGGCAGTGTCGGCAGTGTCGACAGCAAAAGGGGCAGGGGCACCGCTGGCGGCCCTGCGCATCGCCTCGACGGGCTTTGCGGAAAACGGCAAGGCGGAACTGGGCGGCATCGCTTACCGGGTGCAGCAGGAAGGCTGGCTGGCACGTGAACTCAGGCAACGGGGCGTGCGGCTGGAATGGCTGCCCGTCACGGGTGACACGGGCGCGACCATGAACGAGGCCTTCGCCAGCGGGCGCATCGACATGGCCGCGTACGGCGATTTGCCGTCCGTCATCCTCAACGCGGGCGGCGTGCGCACGCAGGTGATCGTGCCGGCGGGGCGGGGCACGGACCAGTTCCTGCTGGTGCCCACCAGTTCGCGCGCCACCTCTTTGGCCGACCTGAAGGGCAAGCGCATCAGCGTGCACCGGGGCCGGCCGTGGGAACTGGGCTTGCGCCAGCTGATCGCCGACCAGCGCATGTCGCCCACGGATTTTCGCTTGATCAATATGGATTTGAAGCCTGGCACGGCTGCGCTGGCCACGGGCGCCGTCGATGCCTTGTTCATGATCAATGGCTATCCGCTGGAAGACAAGGGCATCGGCCGCATCATCTGGTCCAGCAAGGGTTTGCCGGAACGCAAAATGCGGGCGGAACTATGGGCCCGCCGCGACTTTACGCAAGCCCATCCCGACATCGCGGAACTGGTGGCCGTAGCCTGGCTGCGGGCCCAGCACTGGGCGGCGCTCGATGGCAACCGCGAGGCGATCATCAAGGATGGCACGCGCAACGGCACACCCGACAGCGTGGTAAGGCGCAGCTACGACGATCCGGGCTTGCAGTGGAAGGAGCGCTGGTCGCCCCTGTACGACGACGCCGTCTACCGGCATTACCGCCGGGTGCTGGCGTTTGCGCAGGAACAAAAGCTGATCCGCCAGCCACTGACGGCGGAAGAGTTGCTGGAACCGCGTTTTGTCGCGGCTGGCTTGAAAAAGCTGGGTCTGGGCAATTACTGGGAACCGGCCAAGGTGTAGTGCAGGAAGGTGGTCGCGTGGCTCAGTGCGGCAGGCACACGCGTCCCGCCACATTGATCACGTCATCACCCGCATGCGCGCGCAGTTGCAGCAGCATCAGGGCCACGCCCAGCATCAGCGCCGCGGCGCAGAGTTTCTTGTGCATCGTCTTTCCTGTTTTCACTTCATTCTGAGGCTTGCGGCCGTATTATTGCTCAAATTCACCGTGCGGGATGAGCATTTTGCCAAGCGTGCTCTACAATTATGCATACCGCGCTTCGGCGCCATCGAATTTTATGCATAGTATGTGAAGGGAATGACAAGCCTGTGACTTCCAAGCCGCTCAAGATCGCCGCCACCGTTGTCGTGGCACTCGCCGCTGGCGCCGGCATTTATACGTACACGCGTTCCGCCGCCACGGCGACGCCGCCCGCGTCCGGCGCCGGCCAGCCAGCCGCCACGCCGCAGGGCGCAGCCGACACGGCCGCCGTGGCCGCCCAGTTCCGCGACTTGCTGGCCAATTTCCGCAAGATCATCGTGCTGCTGGCCGACGAACAAAGCTTGCCGGAAGGGGCGCGCGACGAAGCGCGCAAGGTGGGGCAGGCGCTGTTCCATGAAAACCAGGAACGCATCGCCAGGCTCGATGCGGCGCTCGACCAGCTGACGGCGCCCACCAATCCTGGCCGCTTCGAAGCGCTCGACACTTTATTGACGTATATCGAATCCGATCCCGGCCTGTACGACGCGGATCGCCTGGCGTTCCGCGAGCTGCTGCAAAGCATGCTGGCCGACGTGGCGAAGGACTCGTCCTTGCCGGCCATCAAGCTGCACAAGCGCATTTCCGAAGACCTCGAGGCGCTGGGCGAGATCGAGCGCAATTACGAGAAGGAAATCCGGCAAATCTTCGGCAACCTGGGCCAGCGCGCCATCGAACTCAAGCGCGAACGGTGGGACGATTACGTGGCGCAGCTGAAAAAGCTCTACAGCCGCGAACAGATTCTGAAGGAAAACGGCATTGTCGTGCCGTATGCCGTGCCCCCGGCCGGTTCTGTACCCGAAGCCAAGCCCGTGCCAAAGAAAGAGGAAGCGGAAATCTTCGGCCTGGGCTTGCCGAAGAAAACCATCGTGCTGACCTTTGACGACGGCCCGCACCGCCGCTACACGGAAGAAATCAGCGCCATCCTGAAACAGTATGGCGTGCCGGCCGTGTTCTTCAACGTGGGCCGCAACCTTGGATCGCTCGACGCGGAAGGCCACGCCAAGCTGAACGCGGGCGCGGAAGTGAGCCGCAAGCTGATGAAAGAGGGCTATGCCGTGGGCAACCACAGTTTCAGCCATGCACAGTTATCCAAGCAGACGGGCGACAAGCTGAAAGGCGAAATCCTCGGCACCGACACTTTATTAAAAGCCATCAGCCCCGAACGGGCCGCGCTGTTCCGCTTCCCGTATGGCGCGCGCAACAGCGAAGGCATGGCCGCGCTGGCCGATGCGCATTTGAAATCCGTGATGTGGAATATCGATTCGCTGGACTGGGCCGACCCCGTGCCCAGTTCGATCACCAACCGGGTGCTGGCCTCCGTCGACAAGGCGGGGCGCGGCATCATCCTGTTCCATGACATCCATGAACGCACGGTAAAGGCCTTGCCGGCCGTGCTGGACAAGCTGATCGCCGAAGGCTATCAATTCGCTGGCTGGGATGGCACGAGTTTCCAGGTGGCGAAAAGCACGGCGCCTGCGCCGGAAAAAGTGCCCGTCACCACCGGCTACGCCAATTCCTGGGCCGTGGTGATCGGCATCGACGATTATGCCAAGTGGCCGAAACTGCAGTATGCGGTGCGCGACGCGCAGGGCATCCGCGAAACCCTGATCGAGAAATTCGCCTTTGCGCCCGAAAGGGTCGTGACGCTGAAGAATGGCGAAGCGACGCGCAACAACATCTTGGCCGCCTTCCACGACAAGCTGGCGCATGGCGGCGTGCAAAAGAATGACCGCATCTTCGTGTTTTTCGCCGGCCACGGCGCCACGCGCAAGCTCAGTTCGGGGCGCGACCTCGGCTACATCGTGCCCGTCGATTCCGACCCGGACCAGTTCGCCACGGATGCGATACCGATGACGGAAATCCAGAATATCGCGGAGTCCCTGACGGCCAAGCATGCGTTCTTTGTCATGGATGCCTGTTACAGCGGCCTGGGCCTGACGCGCGGCGCCGGTTCCAGCTCTTTCCTGCGAGACAACGCCAAGCGCATCGGCCGGCAAATGCTGACGGCGGGCGGCGGCGACCAGCTGGTGGCCGACGGCGGGCCGAACGGCCATTCCGTGTTTACGTGGACCTTGCTGCAAGGCCTGGCGGGCAAGGGCGATCTGAACGGCGACGGCCTCATCACGGCGACGGAACTGGCCGCCTACGTGGCGCCGGCCGTCTCCAGCGTATCGAACCAGACCCCCGCGTTTGGCAGCTTGCCTGGTTCGGAAGGGGGGGATTTCGTCTTTGAATTGCCAGGCGAGACGGAATTCCTCAGCCCGAACACGGCGCAACTGTCGACGGAAGCCATCGCCCTGAACAGCAAGCTGGACGCCAAGCCGGCCACCGCCAGCGTGACGGTGAAGGACTTGCAGGGGGGCGAACAGAAGATCGTCACGCCGGGCGCCGTGCCCACTTCGGCACGCCAGCTGGCGCAGCGGGCCAACGACCGCGGCTTGCAGCTGTACAAGGAGAAACAGTATGCGCAGGCGGAAGCGCAATTTACGGAAGCGCTGAAACTGCGTCCCGACTTCGCGCTGGCGGCCAACAACCTGGGCTTTGTTTTCTACAAGCAGGAAAAATACCGCGAAGCGGCCCGCTGGTTTGAAAACACCGTCAAGATGGACCCGTCGCGCGCCATTGCCTACCTGAACCTGGGCGACGCCTATGCCAAGGCCGGCGATGCCGCCAAGGCCAAGGCGGCGTACAAGACGTATCTGGAACTGGCGCCGACGGCTTCGATGGCGCCCACCGTGCGGCAAAAGATGGAGAAGCTGTAAGCGTGGGCAACAGCTTGCCTGTCGTCCACGTGTTTGCCTGCAGCGGGCGCTTCGCCAGCTGGGAAGCGCTGCAGGCATATTTGTCGCCCGCGTACACGGAAGATGGCGATGCCGTGCCGTCGCCATTCTTCGTGGAAACGGGGCTCACGCACTATGAGCCTGCCTGTTTTGAAAGTGCCATGCTGGCGTCGCCGGCCCCGCTGGCGCAATTGCTCGATGGCGTGTCGTATCCCGACAGCTGGCTGGCGCAGGCGTGCGCGGACGCGGATGGGCAACACTTGCTGGCCGACACGGCCGTCTGCGTGTTTGCACCGAATCAGCTGGCGCATCCCGAGCGCAGCTCGCTGCGCCACGTGGGCAGCTACTGTTACTGCGTCGACTGATCGCCGTCCTGGCGCTCTTCTTGCACCAGCTTGTTGACCGTGGCCAGCAAACTGGTGCCCGAGGTGGTGATGAAGCGGGCGCCGGCCGCTTCCGCTTCCGTGCCGTAGCTGGCCACCGTATCCTTGCTGCAATACACGATGATGGGTAGTGTTGGCTGGGCCTGGCGCACTTCGTGTACCGTGCGTACGCCCGCATCCATGATGCGCCGCCCGTTTTCCATGCGCGCCATGTCCGTGATCAGCAGCGCATAGTGCCGGCGCTGCAGCATGGCCAGCGCCTGCCGCGTCGACACGGCCTGGTCCACCTTGATATTGTCCCGTTCCAGCTGTTCCACCAGCAAGGTATTGTTGCGCGGGTGGTCGTCCAGCCACAGCACCAGGCTGGCGGGCTTTTGCGCCGTTGGCATGCCGGCCAGGGCCGTGACGGCGCCACCGTCCGGCGGATGGGCCAGCAGCAGCTGGGTGACGGCTTCCTGCATGTCGTCGAGCGACTTTTGCTGCAAGCGGCTCAGTTCCGTCACTTCGATTTCCTTGCCGCTTTCCAGGCGTACGGACTCGTTTTTCACGAGGCTGTCCGCGCGCTTGATCATGATGGAGAGATAAATGCGCGTGAGCAAATAGCCGATCAGGAAACCATGCACGGAAAAGAACAGCATGATGCCGCCCACCACGGCCATGGCCGTTGGCGTGTCCGTGGCCAGGCTGGGGGCGATGAAGGCGGCCATGCTGCGCGCGCTGCCAGGCAGGCTTTTGAGTTCGATCAAGCCCACGCCGACAATGATTTTCGTCAGCCAGTCGGACACTTCCACCAGGTTGGAATTGATTTCCATGGGCGTGGGCGTGCCGAGGAACAGGGTATTGCTGGAGGTGGCCGCATTCGTATCTGCATTGCCGGGGGCGGCGGAGGTATCGTCCGTGGCACGGCTCTTGCCGTTGCCCCGGTCCTCGGGCGGCGCCATGTTGACGGTGCCCGAAGGCAGGGTGCGGGGGATGCCGAACAAAAAGCCCAGCAGCATGCCGCTGACGCAAAAACCCAGGCTCCACAGCAGGGCCGGAACGGCGTGGTAGTAGGGCGGCAGCATGGCACCCGCCAGCACGGCCAGCAGCCCGGCCAGCAGGATGAACAGCAGGATGTAGGGCAGCACGTCGCGCTTGCGCACGGCGGCGGCCACGGTTTTCCTTGTCTTGCCGGCGCTGTCGCTCAGGTCCACGATGCGTTCCTTTGTTTTTGCAAAAAAGGCTGAATCCGGGACGCTATCCGTTCGCGTATATATCGGATAGGCTGTACTGGGGTGTAAGCAGGCCAGTGGCCCGTACTGACATCATAAAAACTGGAGACGCGATGCGATTGATAAAAAGCAAACGGGTGGCAGCTTGTGCCTTTGCATTGTTGAGCGTGGGGCGCCAGGCCCTGGCGCAAGGCGCAGATGCGGCGGCACCGGCTGACGACGAGTCGCGTACGGTGCGCGTGGCGGGCCACTACGATAACGCTGTCGGCACCTCGGATGCGGCCAGCCAGGGCGTCATCACTACTGAATTGATTGTCAACCGGCCCGCCTTGCGCACGGGTGAACTGCTGGAATTCGTGCCCGGGCTGATCGTCACGCAGCACAGCGGCGACGGCAAGGCCAATCAGTATTTTTTGCGCGGCTTTAATCTCGACCATGGAACGGATTTCGCCACCTATGTGGACGGCATGCCCGTCAACATGCGCACGCATGCGCATGGACAAGGCTATTCCGACCTCAATTTCCTCATTCCCGAACTGGTACAGCGCATCGACTACAAGAAGGGGCCGTATTTCGCCGGCGAAGGCGACTTCGCTTCGGCAGGCAGCGCCCGCATCCGCCTGGCCGACAAGTTGCCGCAGGGCCAGGCCAGCCTGTCCATCGGCCAGCACGGTTATCTGCGCGGCGTGGTGGCCGATTCGCTTGATGCGGGACCTGGCACCTTGCTGTTCGGCCTGGAAATGAACCGCAACAACGGTCCGTGGGACGTGCCGGAGAGCGTGCGCAAGTATAGCGGCGTGCTGCGCTATAGCCAGGGCACGCAAGACGACGGGTTCAGCGTGACGGGCATGGCGTATAAAAACAGCTGGAACGCCACCGACCAGGTGCCGCTGCGGGCCGTGGAGTCCGGCCTGATCGGCCGCTTTGGCAGCCTGGCGCCCAGCGATGGCGGCGACACCTCGCGCTACAGCCTGTCGTATGCCATGCGCAAGCGCACGCAGAACCGCCTGTTTGAATTCGATGCCTACGTGATCCGCTCGCAGCTGGAACTCAACAGCGATTTCACGTATTTCCTCGCCGATGCGCAACAGGGCGACCAGTTCCAGCAAAGCGAGCGGCGCACGGTGGCGGGCGTCAACGCCAGCGAAAGCTGGACCACCGAGTTGGCGGGCCTGGCCATGCGCAACAAGCTGGGCGTGCAGGCGCGTTTCGACCGCTTGTCGCCCGTGGGCCTGTACAACACGGTGGAGCGCATCCGCCACAGCACGGTGCGCGAAGACCGGGTGCGCGAGAGCAGCGTCGGCCTGTATGGCGAAAACACGCTGCAATGGCTGCCGTGGCTGCGTTCGGTGGCGGGCTTGCGCTATGACGCCTACCGTTTCAATGTGGCCAGCAGTATCGAGGGTAACAGCGGCACGGCGAACGACCACGTGGTGTCGCCGAAACTGTCCTTGATTTTTGGGCCATGGAGCAAGACGGAGTTTTTCGTGAACTACGGCAAGGGCTTCCACAGCAACGACGCGCGCGGCACGACGCAGACGCGCCTGCCGGACGGCGCAGCTTCCACGCCCGTGACGCCGCTGGTGCCGACCAAGGGCATGGAATTGGGCGCGCGCACGGAATGGCTGCCGGGCTTGCAAAGCTCGCTGGCCCTGTGGCGCCTCGACATTGCCTCGGAGCTGCTGTTCGTCGGCGACGCGGGCGAGACGGAGGCCAGCCGCACCAGCCGCCGCCACGGCATCGAGTGGAACAATCACTATATTGCCGCGCCGTGGCTGCTGTTCGACCTGGACCTGGCCGCTTCGCGCTCGCGCTACGCGGAAAACGACCCTGCCGGCAACTATATACCCGGCTCGATCGACAAGGTGGCGTCGTTCGGCGTGACCGTGACGGACCAGGGCCCATGGTCGGGCGCCTTCCAGCTGCGCTACTTCGGCCCCCGTCCCTTGATCGAGGACAATAGCGTGCGCTCCGCCTCGACCACACTGGCGTATGCGCGGGTGGCCTACCAGCTGAACCGCAAGACGCGGGTCTCGCTCGACGTGTTCAACCTGTTCGACAAGCGCGCCAGCGACATCGATTACTACTATGCTTCGCGCCTGCCGGGCGAAGCGGCAGAGGGCGTGAATGACCGGCATTTCCATCCGGTCGAACCGCGTTCCGTGCGCCTGAGCCTGGCGTATGCTTTCTGACAAGGCTACACTGTGGCATGAGCGATAATTTAGTACAAACCAGCAAATTCCTTTCCCTCATCCTGCGCCACTCGCCCGAGAAAATCGGCCTGGCGCTCGATCCACACGGCTGGGCCGACATCGGCCAGCTGCTGGTGCAATCGGCCCGACATGGCCGCCGCCTTTCTCGTGAACAATTGGACGAGGTGGTGGCGCGCGACAGCAAGACGCGCTACGCCATCAGCGGCGACGGCTTGCGCATCCGCGCCAACCAGGGCCACTCCTTGGCCGCCGTCGATATCGCTCTGCCGCCCGCCACGCCACCGGCCGTGCTGTACCACGGCACGGCCAGCCGCTTTGTCGACGCGATCCGCGCCGGCGGCTTGCTGCCCGGCTCGCGCAACCATGTGCACCTGTCCAGCAACCGCGAAACGGCCGTAGGCGTCGGCGCGCGCCATGGCAAGCCCGTCGTGCTGACGGTGGACGCGGCCGCCATGCAGGCGCAGGGCCACGTGTTTTACCTGGCGGACAATGGCGTGTGGCTGGCCGATGCCGTGCCCGTGGCATTCATCGGCTTTCCGTGCCTAGTGGCTTAGCGCCCTGGCCTTCGCTTTGCCCTGGCGCTTGCGGCGCCAGATCAGCACGCCCGTCACGCTCAGGCCCGCCACCAGCAGGCCCATGGCGCAGATGAACAGCTTGAAGGGCCAGCCCCACATCGAGGCCATGTGCAGGGCGCTGATCCAGCTGCGGATGGTGTCGCCGCTGGCCGCGCCCGTGGGCAGCCAGGCGGCCAGTTGCCGGCCGCTGGCCGCGTCGAAAAAGACCGTGGTCAAGCCTTTGTGGGCGCGCACGTCGCGGCTGCTGCGCACGTTGTAGCTGTACACGCCCAGTGCGCGTTCATACGCCAGCGCGTTTTCCTCGATGATGGAAAATGCGTGCTGGCGCGCCAGCGCGTCCATCAACTGGCGGCCCTGCGCGCGGGCCGCTGGCCAGTCCAGCGGCGGCCCCGGCGACGGCGTGTGCTGCGCGACGATCTCCTCGGCACCCTGGTGGGCAAACAGCGGATGCATGACGGCCGCATAGGCGCCGTACAGGTTGAAGGCGACGCCGCTCCACGCAAACACCAGCAGCATGGCCCACAGCCACAGGCCGCCCGCGCGGTGCAGGTCGAATACGAGTTTATAGCTGCCGCCATGGCGGCGCAGCAGCCAGGACGGGCGCCAGCGCAGCAGCCACGGTTTCGTGCCCGGCGCGCGTTTTTTCAAGAGTGCGGGGAAGGTGAGGGCGGCGCCGATGAAGCAGTCGATGCTCCATACGATGGCGACCAGGCCAAACACCAGCAAGCCCGTGTCGCCCAGCGCCAGCGCGTAATGCAGGCGCTCGATGAAGGGCAGCAGGTTGATCGCGCCCTGGCTGATCTCGCCCCAGCGCCGCTGGCCAAGTAACGCGCCCGTGTAGGGATTGACGAACACCTCGTCGCTGGCCAGCGGTACGTCGCCAGACTGGCGCAGGTAAAACACCATGCTGTGGCCTTGTGGCGTCGACAGCGGCGCATAGCTGACCTGCGCCTGGGGAAAGCGCGCGGCGATCGTCTCGCGCAGCAGCAGGGCGTCGAGCGGCGCCGCGCCCGGTGTGGGCGGCGCGGCGCGGAAGACGGCGGGCAGCATGGCTGCCTCCAGTTCATCTTTCCACGCGAGCGCGCTGCCCGTCACGCCGGCGACGATAAGGAAGCCGGCCATCAGCAGGCCGGCATAGCGGTGCAGCGCCGCCAATGCCGGCCGAACTTGCAACGATGGCATCAGAAGCGGTACATGGCGCTGACATTGGCCGTGCGTTCCGCATTGCGGTAGCACAGGTTCGGCAGGTAGCCGCAGTCATACAGCGTCTGCTTGTTCAGCACATTGTTGACGTTGAGGGAAAATTGCCACGGCCCGCGCGACGCGCCCAGCGCCGCGTCCCACTGCGTGATGCCGCCATTGCGGATGTTGAGGTTTTCGCCGTCGGAGTTCGAGCGCATGGCGCCGAGAAAACGCATGCCCAGCGCCGCATACGCGGGCAGTGCCGTACCCAGGTTGAACGACTGGCGCGCCCAGGCCGAGGCGCTGTGGCGCGGCGCCCCCGCTTGTTGCAGGCCCAGGTCGCCGTTATTGCTCTTCCTGACTTCCGTATCCAGATAGGTGTACTGGGCGATCAGGCTCAGGCGGCTGGCGAACTCCGTGCGCGCTTCCAGTTCCACGCCGCGCGAACCGACTTTCCCCGTTTGCTGCAGGCGGCCCGGGTTGCCGATGTCGGAGGTGGTGACGTTGTCGCGCACCAGGTCGAACACTGCCGCCGTGTAGCTGGCGCGCTGGCCCACGGGTTCATAACGGATCCCCGCTTCGAACTGCTTGCCGCGCGACGGTTTCAAGGCGTCGCCGTTGGCCGTGATGCCCAGTTCGGGCGAGAACGAGGTGGCGTAGCTAACATACGGCGCCCAGCCGCCATCGAACAGGTAGACGGCGCCCACGCGGCCCGTGGTGGCTGAAGGCGACTGGTGGAAGTCGGGTTTGACGGCGCCGGTATTGAGGTCCGTGACGTCGCGCGACTGCGTGGCCTTGTCGCGACGCAGGCCGGCCGTGACCACCCAGCGGTCCCATTTCAACTGATCCTGCGCATACAGGCCCAGCTGGCGCGACGGTGCGCTGGCGCGGGTCGGCGCCTTGGCAGGGATCAGCGGCTGCTTGCCATACACGGGCTGGTACAGGTCGATCGGTTCGATAAAACCCTTCTGGTGGCGGTAGTCGTCCGTGTTGCGGATATTCGCGTAGTCGACGCCCAGCAGCACCTGGTGCACCAGGCCGCCGGTGGCGAACCGCGCCTGAAGCTGCGTATCGGCGAACAGGCTTTTCGAGGCCGTATCGACAGGCATGAAATAGCGCTCCACCGTGCCATCGTCGTTCAGGCTTCCGGGAAACATGTCCGTGCGGTCGTTCTTCAGGCGCGTGTAGCGCAGATTCTGGCGCAGCGACCAGGTATCGTTGAATTGATGCTCGAACTCGTATCCCAGCATGGTATTGCGGCGCTTGAAGCGGTTATCGTCACCCATCAGGTTGACGCGCGGGTCGACCTGGCCGCGCGGGCCAGGCACCAGCAGCTGGTTGGGAAACGCGTACTGCTGGTTGTCCTGCTCGTAGCGGGCCAGCAGGGTCAGCCGCGTGGCGGGGCCGGCCTGCCACGTCAGCGAGGGAGCGAAGTACAGGCGGTTGTCGCGGTCGCGGTCCAGCCGCGTATGGGCTTCTCGGCCCAGCATGACGACCCGGTAAGTCCACGCGCCTGGGGCGTCCAGCACGCCGCCCACGTCCGCTTTCAGCTGGCGGCGCTGGTAGCTGCCGTATTCCACGCCAACTTCGTGCACGGCGTCCGCGCTGGGACGCTTGCTGACGGCGTTGACCATGCCGCCCGGTGGAATCTGCCCGTACAGCACCGAGGCGGGGCCGCGCAGCACTTCCAGGCGTTCCAGCCCATACGGTTCGATCGAGGCGCCAAAGGTGCGGCCCGAATTGCGCAAGCCATCCTGCAGGATGCCATTCGTCTCGATGGTAAAGCCGCGCAGCAGCGAGGAGTCGTCGCTGCCCAGCGGGCGCTGGTTCGGCGTCACGCCGGCCGTGTAGCGCAGGGTTTCATCGAGCGATTCGGCATTGCGGTCGCTGATTTCATCGGCCGTGACGACGGAAACGGACTGCGGGTTTTCCTTCAGGGCCGTGTCGGTCTTGGTGGCCGAGGCGGCGCGCCGTGCCACGTAGCCGCGCACGGGTCCGATCGCCGTTTCGCGTTCGCTGCTGGCATTGATGGTGATGGCGGGCAGGGTGGCGCTGGCCTGGCCCGGCGTGCCTGCCGGCGCTGTTGTCGCTTCCATTGCCGCCCGCAGCGCATATGCGCCGTCGGCGCCGTCCACCAGGCGCACGCCCTGGCCGCGCAGCAGTTCCTCGAAACCCTGGCGTACCGTGTAGCTGCCCGCCAGGCCGCCGCTGCGCTTGCCGTGCAACAGCGCCGCGTCGGCCGACAGTTCCACGCCGGCCGCGCTGGCAAACGTGGTCAAGGCGCGCTCCAGCGGTCCGGCGGGTATCGCGTACGGGCGCTTGGTTTGCGCATTGCCAGCCGTCTGCGCGTGGGCTGTGGTGGCGGTGATTGCCATGCTGCCCACGGCGACGCCAGCCAGGAACAGGGCTTGGATGGCGGCGGCGAGGGGAAACGGGCGCAGTTTGCGCGCGGGTGCGGTCAGGCGAGGAGGCATGGTGCAAATCCTTGGAAAGTGGCGGGAAAAAATCGCTTCTTCCCGTATTCCGAACGAAACGCCAAAACCCTCAACTTTTTTTCATTTATTTTTCAGGCGGCGGGGCGCGGACCCACGCCGACCCAGTAGCGCGTGCGGTAGCGCACTTGCACGGGCAGGCTGGCAGCCAGGTTGGCCAGCGAGCGGTCCGTGTCGCGCAAGGAAAACACGCCCGTCACGCGCAGTCCGGCGACGGCCGCGTCGCAGCGCAGCACGCCATGGCGGTAACGGCCCAGTTCGGCCAGCAGCGCGTCCAGCCGCATGCGCTCGGCCACCAGGCTGCCCTGGGTCCAGGCGGCGGCGTTGTCTTCCACGCCCGTCACTGCCTGCACGGCATGGCGCGTGTAACCGGCGCGCTGGCCCGCCTGCAGCCGCACTGGCGTGGCGCCGTCCTGCGATGGGCGCAGCGCCACGGCGCCCTGGAACACGGCGACCTGGCTGGCGCCGTCTTCGATGCGCACGGAAAAGCGCGTGCCCAGCGCCGTGGCCGTGCCGTGCGGCGTTTCCACCAGCAGCGCACGGTACACGGGCGCCGTTTCATGCGCGCTGGTGACGAGGATGGCGCCCGCACGCAGCACGATGCGCCGTTCGCCGGCGCTGTAGCGTACGTCGATGGCGCTGGCCGTGTCGAGCACCACTTGCGTGCCGTCGGCCAGCACGATGGCGCGCGTCTCGCCCACTGCCGTGCGATGGTCGCTACTGACGCGCTGCCACAGGCCCGTTTCGTGTCCCAGCAGGGCCGTGCCGCCGCCGGCCGCGATCAGGCCCAGCAGCTGC
>NZ_NRDQ01000279.1 GCF_002878455.1 Janthinobacterium sp. AD80 | reverse complement strand
CTGTGCCAGGTGCGGTTCGACGTGGTGCTCGACGACCGCGCCGCCCAGACGGGGGCGCGATGCGCATGAATACCCAGGACGAGCTGCTCGAATACTACCGGCGCGAACTGGCCTACCTGCGCACGCAGTCGGCCGACTTCGCCGCGCGCTATCCGAAGGTGGCGCAGCGCCTGGTGCTGACGGGGGCCGAGACGGCCGATCCGCACACGGAACACCTGATCCAGTCGGTGGCCTTTTTGAACGCCCGCGTGCACCGGGAACTCGACCGCGACTTCCCCAGCGTGGCTGCCGCCATGCTGGACAATCTGTGCCCCAGTCTGACGCAGCCCGTGCCGGCCATGACGGTGATGCAGATGGCGCTCGACCCCATGGAAGGCAAGGTCACGGCCGGCGCGCGGGTGGCGCGCGGCACCATGCTGTCGGCCACGGCCGCCACGGGCGAGCAGTGCCGCTTCCAGGTGGCGTGGGAGACGACCCTGTGGCCGCTGCGCGTGCATGCCATTGCGCAGGAAGACCCGCGCACCTTGCGCCTGGACATGCGCTGCGACGAGGGCGTCGACGTGGCCGAGCTGGAACTCGACACCCTGCGCCTGCACCTGTCGGGCGATTTGCTGACCACCATGCCGCTGCATGAAATGCTGATCAGCGGCCTAGATCACCTGGAAGTGGTGTCGAGCGGCGGCGTGCACCGCCTGGCCGCGCGCCACCTGGCCGAAGTGGGCTTTGCCGAGGACGAGGCCATGCTGGGCGGCCCGGCCCACGCCCATCCCGCGTATGGCTTGCTGCAGGAATACTTCGCCTTTCCCCGCAAGTTCCAGTTTTTTGACGTCAGCGGCCTGCGCGGGCGCCTGGGCAGCGGCGGCAGCTTCGCGCTGCGCCTGGTGTTTGGCCACAGCGCGCCCGTGCTGGCGCTGCTTGACGCGGGCAACGTGCTGCTCGGCTGCGTGCCAGCCCTGAATCTCTTTCCCGTCACCAGCGAACCTGTCGTCGTCGACCGGCGCCACTATGAATACCTGCTGGTGCCCGACCGCCGGCGCGACGCCGTCATGGAAGTGCATTCCATCCTGGGCGTGACGGTGTCCGACCCGCGTGGCGAGCGCAGCGTGGACATTCCCAGCGCGTTTGCCGAGGAGGGCGGCGAGGACGGCGTCGCCTTGAGCTGGACCATGCGCCGCGAAACCAGCCTGCGCAAGGGCATCAGCGGCACCGATGTGTACCTGGGTTTTGTCGACCGGGGCGACGTGCAGGCGGCCTTGAGCGAACCGGTCGCCTATGCGCGCCTGCTGTGCACCAACCGCCTGCTGGCCGAACAGATCGGGCCGGGCACGCGCTTCCACGGCGACGGCGTGGCCGCATCCACCACCATCCGCGCGCTGTACCAGCCAAGCGTGCAGCGCCCGCCCACCATGGCCAACCACGCCCTGTGGTCGCTGGTGTCGCTGCTGCGCCTGAACCACCGCTCGCTGGTCGACGGCAGCACGGGCGCCGATACCCTGCGCGACATGCTGCTGCTGTTTGCCGGCGGCAGCGCGCGTGACCAGGTGCAGATCCGTGGCATCAAGCGCCTGGCGGCCCGCGCCGGCACGGCGCGCGTGGGCAGCGAAGGCTGGCGCGGCCACTGCCGCGGCACCGACATCGTGCTCGAATTCGACACCGACGCCTTCGCCGGCACCTCGCCGCTGGTGCTGGCCGGCGTGCTGGCGCGCTTCTTCGCCCTGTACACCACGGCCAATTCCTTCGTGCGCCTGTCCGTCGTGCGCCACGGCGAACCCTGGATGCAATGGCCTGCCATGACGGGACGACAATGCCTGACCTGATCGCACTGCTGCGCCGCGCGCCGCATACCTTCAACCTGTTCCAGGCCATCAGCCTGCTCGAACGCAGCGCTCCCGCGCGCACGCCCGTCGGCCATGGCCAGGGCCTGGACGAAGCGCTGCGCCTGGGCGCCCACGTGGACATGGCCTTCGCGCCCAGCGACATCGCCAGCCTGGGCGACAGCATGCGCCCGGGGCCGTCCCTGACCCTGCGCACGGCGGCGCTGTCGCTGGCCG
>NZ_NRDQ01000278.1 GCF_002878455.1 Janthinobacterium sp. AD80 | reverse complement strand
CCTGGCGGCGAGCGCGCTGTCGCTGGCCAACCTGCTGGCCTGGCAGCCGCAGCGCACCTGGCGCGTGCCGCTGCTGTGGATACTGCACCTGTCGTATGCGTGGATAGGCATCGGCTTCGCGCTGCTGGCGCTGGCCAGCCTGGGCGCGCTGCCGGCCAGCGCCGCGTTTCACGCGCTGACGGTGGGCTCGATGGCGGGCCTGATCATCGGCATGATGACGCGCACCACCCTGGGCCATACGGGACGGCCGCTCAAGGCGGGCAGGGCGGAGGCGTGGATGTACTGGCTGATACAGCTCGGTGCGCTGGCGCGTCTGCTGGCGGCAGTGGGATCCGCAGAGCTGCACCTGCCTCTGCTGCTGGCGGCGGGGCTGTGCTGGTCGCTGGCATTCGCCCTGTTTGTGCTGGTGTATGCGCCCTGGCTTTGGCGGCCCCGTGTCGATGGACGCGAAGGCTGACGCCGGGGCAGAACGGCGTCAGGCCAGCAGCCTCTTGATATCGGGTACCCAGTAGGACAGCGATTCTCCGACGACGAAGATCAGCATGCCCAGCATAAAGGCTTTCAGCAGCAGGTCGCGGTAGCAGATCATCGTCGCCTCCATTATCCGATTGCTTTAAACACACGGCCTATTCGACCATCGCTTGCCGATGCTGGGCGCATCGGCCTTCAGACCGGCGCGCCCTGGTATTCGGCCATGCTGCGCCGCACTTCCGTTTCCACTTCGGCCAGCAGCAGCGCCGTCTCGTCGAACCAGCCAGGTTCGGGCCGGTGCTGCTGGCGCGCCAGCGCTTCCAGCGCGGCCAGGCGCCTGACCAGCGTTGTGGCGCCCAGCAGCGCCACGCTGCCGCGCAAGCCATGGCTGGCGTGCAGCATGGCTGGCGTGCAGCATGGCTTGTGGCGTGCCGTTGCGGATGGCCAGTGCCAGCTGCGCCGCCTGGGCCGGCGCCGTGTCCAGATAGGTCTGGCACAGTGAGCGGAACAGGGGCAGGTCGTGGCAGGCGGCGTGCAGCAGCAGGGCGGGGTCGATGTGGCGGCAGGTTTGCATCGGTAGCCCCGGGCGCAGGAGGTCAGGTGCCGAAGCCGCGCCGCGCATGGCTGGCGCAGCAGGCGCGCAGGTAGCCGTGCAATTCGTCGTAATTGATGGGTTTGGCGAAGAACACCACGCCTGGCGGTACGCCGCCCCTGTCTTCCAGCGCTTCCGGCGGCAAGCTCGACAGCATGGCGATATGCATGTCCGCCAGCAGCGGGTCTGCCAGGATGGTGCGTATCACTTCGTAGCCGTCAATGCCGTCCATGATGATGTCGCTCAAAAGGATGTCGGGTTGGTCGCGGGCGATTTCCATCAGCGCCTGGTAGCCGTTTTCGCAAAAGCGCACGCTGGCGGGCAAACCCCAGGACGCGAGCTGCCGCTGATACAGGGCCCGTTCCATGGGATTATCCTCGATCACGAGGATCGAGGGCGGGGAAGCGTCGCCAGGCGGCCTTGACGGGCGTGGCGCGCGTCCTTCCTGACTATGTTGTGCGTAGCCACTCTTGTACGCATGCACGGCGGCGAGGGGAATGCGCCGGTGGCCGCCCCGCGTCTTCCATGCTTCGATGACCCCCGCTTCCACCAGTTGCTGCACGGACGTGACGGAAATGCCGAGGAGTTCGGCAGCTTGTTGCGTGGTACAGACGTCAGCTGCTTGCATGGCGAGGGCCGGGATGGGTGAGGATGTGGCCATCATACGCAGGCGATGCGTGAAAATCAAATTTGCCAAATCTCATGAATTATCGTCAGCGCTGGCTTTCCGTGTCGCGCCGGCGGTCTTCGTATAGCTGCGGCTGCTGCAACTGCGTTACCGCGCTTGACAGCACTTCCAGCGCCATCAGCAAGTCCGCATGCAGGCGCCGCTGTGCTTCGATGTCGTTGTTGAAACTGGCATGCACGGCGGCGCCGGACAGCTGCCGCAGCTGCACCAGCCCCAGGGCCGTGCTGGTGTCGAAGATTTCCTGTTCCAGTACCCGGGCCGATGCCATGCGGGCATAGCGCAGGGCATGCGCGATGCCTGCCAGGCGGTCGCGCGTCTCGGCCACGAAGAGGGCCAGGATCTCGCCCTGCACCAGCCGGTCTTCGCCAAACATCGCATCGAGCCGCGCCTGCTGGAAC
>NZ_NRDQ01000277.1 GCF_002878455.1 Janthinobacterium sp. AD80 | reverse complement strand
AGCTGGCCACCGTGCTGGGCGCCGTTGGCGGCGCCGTGGCCGGCAACCAGATCGAAGGCAGCGTGCGCGCCACGCGCAGCTACAACATCGTCGTGCGCCTGGACAATGGCAAGACGCGCACCGTGCACCAGAGCGCCGCGCCGAACTGGCGCCAGGGCGACCGCGTGCGCGTCGTCAACGGCGGCTTGCGCGCCATGGGCTAAGAGCGGCGGCGCCTTTACCGGCGCCATCAGTTGCACATTCAACACACGCCCGGCCCGTCCGGGCGTTTTCTTTTTGATAATGTTCGTTGGCGTACAGATGAGCTAGCCATGAAGCGAGATGATGCATTCAGGAAATCATCGGATGTTCATCAAGGAGAGGCTATGGAAAGCGACAAGGCAGGCAGCAACAGGATCTGGCTGGGCTTTATCGGTGGCGGCATGCTGGCCACGGCCCTCGGCTTTTGCGCGCTCGACCTTTCGCCTGCGGCAGGCGGCGCACCCGTGTTCGGCGTCATGCTGCTGCTCACGGGCGGCATGTTCAGCTGCCTGGCGGGGGCCGTCGGCATGGCCGGCATGCTGGCCTGGATACCGGGCATGGCGGGCGACACGGAAGGCCCGGCGGCGCGCATACCGGGCGGGCGGCACGCTAAATAAGCGTTGTGTACGGCAGCGTACAGATCATTTCAGAAATAAAGTAGACAATAAATCATGGCATCAACGTTGTGCGCAAACCCGGCAACGTGAATGACAAATAACGATGGCAAGGTCCGCGGCTACCGGCTTGCAAGCCTGGACCGCCATCCACACACTACTCTCGGAGGACACATCATGCTCTATACAATCGCAGTAGTACTCATCATTCTCTGGCTGCTGGGTCTGGTTACTTCCTACACCATCGGCGGCTTCATCCACATCCTGCTGGTAGTGGCCGTCATCATGGTGCTGTTGCGCCTGATCAGCGGGCGTGGCCTATAGCCCTGGCCACGCACCTGGCCTGACCAGAGCGGCGCGCGTGCAAACGGGCGCCGCTCTTTTGCCGCCTTGTGCGTACGCTGTGCGCACTGGCAAGCCGGCCCGTTTTGCAGTAACGTGTGCAGGTAGTTCCTGGGTATGTCCCAATAACAAAACAAGGAGAAAATCCATGAAAGCATTCAAGAACGGCGCTGGCGCCAAATCCCTGATCGGCATGCTGGTCCTCGCGATGGCCGCCACCGGCTGCGCTGATATGTCCTCGACACAACGTGGCACGGCCACGGGCGCCGGCGTCGGCGCGGGCCTGGGCGCCCTGATCGGCGG
>NZ_NRDQ01000276.1 GCF_002878455.1 Janthinobacterium sp. AD80 | reverse complement strand
GTCCGGGCGCCAGGGCCGGCGTGGCGGGCCGCAGCACCAGCGGCGCGCGCACGGCGAAGCGGAACACGGCGCCTTCTCCCAGTGCCGACTCGACACTCAGGTCGCCGCCCATCAGGCGCACGAATTCGCGCGAAATCGTCAGGCCCAGGCCCGTGCCCGCCTGCGCCACCGCGCTGTCGGCCTGCACGAACGGTTCAAAGATGCGTTCCAGGTCCTGTTCGGCGATGCCGGTGCCCGTATCGCGCACGGAAAAGACCAGCGCCATCTGTCCATCGTCCTGCGCCTCGCAGTGCAGGGCCAGGGTCACGCTGCCGTGCTCAATGAACTTGAGCGCGTTCGACAGCAGATTCAACAGCACCTGGCGCAGCTTGGCGCCGTCGAGGCGCACCAGCGGCGGCACGTTCGTGCGCTCCAGCCGCAGCATGATGCCCTGCTCGCGCGAACGCATGCGCACCATCTCGAGCACTTCGTCGAGCAGGCCGTTCAAGTCCACCGGCCCGGCCTGCAATTGCATGCGGCCGGCCTCGATCTTCGACAGCTCCAGGATGTCGTTGATCAAGGTGAGCAAATGGTGGCCGGCGCGGTTGATGATGGCCAGGTTATGTTTTTCTTCCTCGAACATGCTGCTCGAGTCGGCCATCATCTGCGAAAAGCCGATCACGGAATTCAGGGGCGTGCGCAATTCATGGCTCATGTTGGCCAGGAAAACGCTTTTCGCGCGGTTGGCCGATTCGGCCTCCGTGACGGCAACGGACAGGGCCGCCGTGCGCTGCTGCACCAGCTCTTCCAGATGGTCACGATAACCGAGCAGTTCCTGTTCGCTGTGCTTGCGTTCGGAAATATCGACGATGCCGCTGCGCACCAGGTGCCGCCCTTCCATGGGCAAGCGGACCAGCCGCACTTCGCAGGGAAAGACGCTGCCATCGGCGCGCCGCACATTGCGCTCGACCAGCACGGGCTCGCCCAGCATGGCGCGGCGCAAATGCTCTTCCACCATCAAGCCCAGCGGCAAGGCATCGGGCTGCTCGGCGCTGTACAGGTCGAACGGTCCCTTCGACAGCAATTGTTCGCGCGACAAGCCCAGCATGCGCTGCGCGCTGCTGTTGGCATCGACGAAACGGTCCAGGTCCAGGTCATACACGACGATGGCTTCGGGCGCGTGCTCGACCAAGACGCGGAAACGCTGCTCGCTTTCGCGCGCCTCGCTCTCGGCGCGGCGCAAGCGCCGCCGCTGCAGCAGCAAGGCGCTCAGCAGGACCGCCATCACGACAAAGACGGCGCCCACCGACAGCACGGCGACGCGGTGCTCATGCCACAGCTGCGGCGGACGGTTGACAAAAACGGTGTGCGGCGGCAGGCGGCTGATGTCGGCATCCCAGCGCTGCAACTGGTCCCAGTCATACAT
>NZ_NRDQ01000275.1 GCF_002878455.1 Janthinobacterium sp. AD80 | reverse complement strand
CCTGATCCTGGGCCTGGTGATCGGCACCATCCGTACCCTGCCGAATAAATGGCTGGTCGGTGTGGCCAATGCCTACGTCGAATTGTTCCGCAACGTGCCTTTCTCGGCGGCGCGCCTGGCGGCCAGCGTGGCCGTGCTGGCCCTGCGTCCGCCGCTGGGCGCCTGGCCATCGTTGCAGGAACTGCGCGCCGACTACCGCACCGGCACGGGCGAGCAGCGGCAGCTGGCCCTGTCGCGGCAGATGACGGTGCAAATGAATACGCAGACGCGCATCAATGTCAACGCGCAGGAGTCGGTCGAACTGCTGGCTGGCGAGGCGGAAATCCTCGCCAGCGGCGCGCGCCAGCCCGTCAGCGTGCAGGCGGGGGCAGGGCGATTGCTGGCGCAGTCGGCCCGCTTCAATGTGCGCCATACGGACGATGCCGTTTGCGTCACTTGCCTGGCGGGCGCTGTCGACGTGCTGTGGCAACAGCGCCGCCTGACCCTGGATGCGGGCCAGCAACTGGTGTATGACGCACAGGGCATGCAGGCGGCCACAAGGGCGGCGGAAAACGAGGTCAGCGCCTGGCGTACGGGCGCGCTGTCGTTCGTCGGCAAGCCGCTGGCCGACGTGGTGGCCGAAATCAACCGCTACCGTCCCGGCAAGGTGCTGCTGCGCAATCCTGAACTGGGCCGGCGCCTCGTGCGCATGCGCTTTTCCATCGCCCAGACGGATGGCGCGCTGGCGATGATACGCGACCTGTACGGCGCGCAAATGACCAGCCTGCCTGGTGGGATCGTGCTCCTCAGCTGATGCGCTTTTCTGCGCGGCTGGGTTGCTTAAAAATATTTTTCAAAAAACATTATCCCTTCCGCCATCCAGCTACGTCATGGAGGTATGGACGCTTGTGCAACAGCCAGGCTCCGTTCCCTTCTCTCTAGCCAGGAAACCATTGCCATGACCAAGCTTCACACTGCCCAGCGCCCCGTCCCGACCATCGACACGGGCGCGCAGCGTAACTCCACGCTGGGCAGCCGCTTGCGGCTCACGCCGCTCGCTTACGCGCTGACCACCATGCTGATGGCGGGCGCCTTCAGCACGCCGGCGCGCGCGCAGCAGGCATTCAGTGGCGGCTGGTTCGCGGCCAAGGGTGCGGCGCAAAATACGGCCAGCACCTCGGGCCGCCTGCCGAATGGCCAGCCCTTGCCGCTGGGCAGCCGGCCGGATGGTCAGCAACAGCAGGCGAATGCGCAATTACAGCGCTCGCTCAACAACCTGAACCTGGCAGCGCGCGCCATCGCCGCGCAGCA
>NZ_NRDQ01000274.1 GCF_002878455.1 Janthinobacterium sp. AD80 | reverse complement strand
CGGCGCCGATGGCCGCCTGATGGCGCCCGACATCGCCCGCATCGTCGCGCGCGGCGAACTGGTGGTGGCCATGTTCAAGGGCGACAGCCCGCCGTTCTACACGGAGAAAAAAGGCGTGCTGAGCGGTATCGACGTCGACCTGGCGCGCAGCATCGGCAAGGAGCTGGGCGTGCCCGTGCGCTTCGACCGCAGCGGCGCCACCATCGACGGCGTGGTGGAACTGGTGGGCCTGGGCCAGGCCGATATCGCCATCGGCCGCCTTGGCCGCACCCTCAAGCGCAGCCAGATGGTGCAGTTTTCCACGCCCTACATGCTGCTGGGCCACGCCATGCTGCTGAACCGCGTGCGCTTCGCGGAAATGGCTGGCGAGCGTCCCCTGAAACAGGTGATGCGCGACTTCAAGGGGCAGATCGGCGTCATGGAACGCACCTCGTGGGAAGAGTTCGCGCGCCGGCATTTTCCGCAGGCCAGCGTGAAGCCGTATCCCAGCTGGGCGGCGCTGGTCGACGCCGTCAGCCGCGGCGAGGTGGCCGGCGCGTATCGCGACGAGCTGGAAGTGCGCGCCGTGCTGGAGCGCGACCCGCGCCTGGCATTGACCCTGCGCACCGTCACCTTCAGCGACGCGCAGTCCGTGCTGAGCGTGATGGTGGGCGTGGGCGACAGCACTTTATTGTCCCTGGTCAACGAGGTGATCGGCACGCGCGCCGACAAGCCCAGCGTGGCCAGCGCCCTGAAACTGGCGAGGTAGAGCATGCATACCCCTCTCAATAGCGACACCGGCAACATCGCCCCCGTGGCCGCGCCAGAGCGGGGCGCCACCCTGCGCCGCTTCCGCGCGCTGGCCATCAACCCCTTCATGGTGCTGGCCTGCGTGCTGCTGGGCGCGACCATCGGCTGGGCCGCGCCCGGCGTGGCGCGTCCGCTGGGCCTGGTCGGCGTCGTCTACGTGGACTTGTTGACGATGGTGGTGCTGCCGTTCATGATGTCGGCGGTGGTGCTGAGCCTGCAAAACCTGTACCGCGAGGGCGGGGCGGGCAAGATCGTGCAGCGCGTGGTGGTGGTGTTCGTGCTGCTGGCGCTGGCGGCGGCCGTGCTGGCCACCCTCGCCACCTGGCTGCTGCATCCTGGCGGCGGCATGTCCGAAGGCACGCGCGCCGCGCTCGGGCATATCGTCGGCGGCGATGCGGATGGCAGCAACACGGCCATGGCCCTGCTGACGCCGGAACCGGCGCCCGCCTCGGCCAGCGCGCAGGAGATTTTGCGCACCTTGATCCCGTCGAACATCTTCGCCGCGCTGGCCAACGGC
Organism: Janthinobacterium sp. AD80; assembly: GCF_002878455.1. Classification (GTDB taxonomy): domain Bacteria; phylum Pseudomonadota; class Gammaproteobacteria; order Burkholderiales; family Burkholderiaceae_D; genus Janthinobacterium. The sequence goes on along the minus strand of NZ_NRDQ01000274.1, from coordinate 1,059 downwards.
GAAACGCTCAAGGCGCTGGTCTTCGCGCTGCTGTTCGGCTTTGCCGTGGGGCAGGTGCCCAGCCGCATCTCGACGGGCTTGCAGGATGCGCTGGAAACCGTCTACAAGGCTTGCCAGACCCTGACGGGCTGGATCAACCTGCCGCTGCCGCTGATTCTCGTGTGCATGTCGGCCGGCCAGGTGGCGCGCACGGGCCTGGCGCCGCTGGCGGCCATGGCCGGTTTCGTCGGCGGCTTCCTGGCCGTCAGCGCGCTGCTGATCGGCGTGGCCATGGCCGTCGTGCGCCACCGCGCCGGGGTCGGCGCCCGGGACGTGATGAAGGCCATGCGCGAACCGTTCGCGCTGGGCGTGGCCACCAACAACAGCGCCGCCTGCATGCCGGCCATGGTCAATGCGCTGGTGGGGCGGCTGGGTTTTTCGCGCTCGCGCGTGGAATTGCTGGTGCCGCTCAGCGTGGCCCTGCTGCGCGCCGGACCGGTGGCGTATTTTGTCTGCGGCAGCATGTTCATCGCCGCCCTGTACGGCCGCAGCCTGTCTGCCGCCGACCTGGCCCTGCTTGCGGGGCTGGCCGCGCTGACGGGCCTTGCCTCGTCCGGCATGGCCGGCGTGGTGACGGTATCGCTGATGGGCGTGGTGTGCGCCAGCCTGTCGCTGCCGTTCGAGGCGGCCTTCGTGCTGTTCGTCGCCGTCGATCCCGTCTGCGCCATGGCCCGCACGGCGCTCACCGTCATCGCCAACTGCGCGGCCGTCTCGCTGATCTGCGCGCGGCCCGTGACCTTGCAGCCATGAACCTGCTGCGCGACATGCTCCACCATCCCGCCGCGCTGCTCGGCGCGGTGCTGCTGGGCGCCTGGGCGGGCATGCTGTGGCCGCAGGGCGCGCCCCTGTTCGGCGCCCTGGCGACCATTTATCTGTCGCTGATCCAGGTGGCGGCCTTGCCGTTTCTCGTGCTGGCCGTGTACTTCGGCCTGCAGCGCATGGCGGCGGCCGGCGAGCAGTGGCGCCGCATGGGCGTGCTGGCGCTGCTGGGCGTGCTGCTCATGCTGCTGTGCGCGCTGG
>NZ_NRDQ01000273.1 GCF_002878455.1 Janthinobacterium sp. AD80 | reverse complement strand
GTCGGGCGCGCGCGTCTGCAGCGCCGTGGCGGCGCGCACGCTGTCGCCGAATTGCCGGTCCAGCCGCGGCGTCATCTCGCTGCAGCCGCTGGCCGTGCACGCCAGCGCCAGGGCCAGCATGGGCGCCAGGATCGATGGGGATTTACTCATGGCGGGGCTCCGGTTGCGCGGTGACGATGGTGCTGCTGGCGGGCGCCGGCTGGCCTTCCATCTGGCCGCGGATGAAGAAGTCGGCCCGGCTTGGCGGCACGTAGCCATCGGTGGGCAGGGGCGGCACGGCCGGCAGCGGTTTTACCAGGTGCGGCGTGACAATGAAGACCAGCTCGCTGCGGTCCGTCTGGAAATCGCTGCTGCGAAACAGCGCGCCCAGCACGGGGATCTCGCCCAGCATGGGCAAGGCCTTGATATTCGTCGTCACATTGTTCTTGATCAAGCCGCCGATGGCAAAGCTCTGGCCATCGAACAGCTGCACCGTGGTGGCGGCGCGCCGCGTGGTGAAGGACGGCAAGATGGCGCTGGCATTCACGCTGCCTGCGGACAGGCCGATGCCGTCGCGGTTCAGCTCGGATACTTCCGGCGCCACCTTCAGGTTGATGCGACCGCCGTCGAGCACGGTCGGCGTGAATTTCACGGCCACGCCGTATTCCTTCTCTTCCAGGGTGATGGTGGGCGTGCCGCCGCTGTTGTTCTGGCTGACGGGAATGAAGACCTTGCCGCCGGCCAAAAAACTCGCTTCCTGGCCGCTGATGGCCATGATGGTGGGCTCGGCGAGGATTTTCACGAGGCCGTCGCGCTTTTGCGCATCGACCTTGATGAAATTGCCGTTCTTGTTGTTGAATGCTTCGATCAGGCTGCGGTTGCCGCTGAGCAGATTCGACAGCAGGGAATGGGTCCAGTTGCCCGCCTGCACATTGACGCCGAGGCTGGCGCCCAGCTGGTCGACCAGGCTTTTCGACACTTCCGCAATTTTCACTTCCAGCATGACTTGCTGCGGCGCCGCGATGGCCAGCATATTGACCACCTTGACGCTGGCCGGCGTGGCCGCCATGGCGCCATCGGCGGGCGTCGCGGCGCTGGCGCCAGCGGCGGGACGGGCCGCGTACGCTTGCGCCAGGGACATGATCTGGCTGGCCTTGACGGCATCGGCCACCGTGCCCGACAGGATCAGGGTATCGGCCGCCGCATGGATGTGCACGGCCTTTTCCTCGGCAAACAGCAGGTCGAGCTGCTGGCGCAGGCCAGCCGTGTCGATGGCCACGCTGAGGTCGATGATGCTCGCCTGTTTGGCGCGGTCCCACAGGATCAGGTTGGTGGTGCCGGGACGCTTGCCCAGCAAATACACTTCATTCGGATTGAGCAGGATCACGTCGGCGATGGCCGCGTCGCCCACGGCCAGGCGGCTGGCGGCAAATGGCAGTGACAGCAATTGCGATTTACCGGCCGACAAGGCGATCAGGCGCGCCAGTGCAGGCGCAGGCGCGGGGTTGGCGGCGGGCGCGGGCGCTGCCGCCTTGGCGGCTTTGCTGCTGGCGCTGGCCCGGGCGCCGTGCGCCGTGTCCGCCAGCGCGCAGGCGGCCAGCGCCAGCAGCAGGGCCGCGCGATTCATGGTGTAGGTCAAAGGATTCCCCGGTGTCTGCGATAGTGAACGTTAAAAATGCTGGGCGCTGCGCTCGAGTCCCTTGATGACGTCGACACGCAGGCCGGGCGCGGGCGCCTGGACGATCTTTGGCGTCGCGCGCTTGCCGCTGGCGGCCGGCACGGCGCTGGCCGCCTTGATGTCGAGCAAGGTCGACTTGGTGGCGCCCTCCGTGTTGACGGGCTGGTCCTCCACCTGGTTGCGCAGCACCAGCGACAGCGTGCCCACGCTGCGTGCCAGGTCGAGTTTTTCCGTCTGCTCCGGCGTCAGTTCCAGGGTCACGGCGTTGACCACCTTGGGCTTGGTATCGTCGCGCGTGGCTTCCTGCGCGATGGCCAGCACGCGTATGCGTTCGAGCACGATTTTCGATATGGCCGGCCCTTGCATGGTGGCATTGCGCAGCGGCTCGCCCTGGGTATTCACCAGCACGTCGACAAAGTTGCCGGGCAGGGCGAAACCGGCTACGCCCACCACGTCGTTGACGCGCACCGTCATGGCGCGCTTGCCGTCGCCCAGCGCCGCCGACAGGCCGCCGACGGTGCC
>NZ_NRDQ01000272.1 GCF_002878455.1 Janthinobacterium sp. AD80 | reverse complement strand
CTGGCCCTGGCCTGGCTGCTGGCGCAAGGCGACAACATCGTGCCGATTCCCGGCGCCCGCAGCCTGCCGCACCTGGAAGAAAATACCGCCGCCGCCCAGCTCAGCCTGAACGACAGCGAGCTGGCCGCCATCGGCGCCGCCATCGCCCCTGCCAGCGTGCAGGGCGCGCGCTACCCGGACGCGGAGCTTGCCATGCTTGGCCTGTAGACAACGATGCTGGTGTACGCTAAGTTGAGTACGCACCACCGCTTCTTTTTTGGGCCGCGCACTTGAAATGGCGGAATCCGCTATCATTTCCAATCTGAACTATTCATTATGAAAGGGATTTACATGTCCGCACTGCTCGAAACACTGCAATGGCGCTACGCCACCAAGAAGATGGACCCCAGCAAAGTGGTGCCGCAAGATAAGGTCGAGCGCATCCTGGAAGCCGTGCGCCTGACGGCCAGCTCCAGCGGACTGCATCCTTACGAAGTCTTCGTCGTGACGAATCCGGCCCTGCGCGAGCAGATCAAGCCGCATGCGTGGAACCAGTCGCAAGTGACGGACGCCTCGCATTTGCTGGTGTTTGCCGCCTGGGACAACTACACGGTGGAACGCATCAACGCGATGTTTGACCTGGTCAACACCGTGCGCGGCTTCAAGAACGAAGGCTGGGAAGCCTACCGCCAGCAGATCCTGGCCACGTATCCACAACGCGATGCGGAAACCAACTACCAGCACGCGGCGCGCCAGGCCTACATCGGCGTGGGCACGGCCCTGATCGCGGCAGCGGAAGAAAAAGTCGATTCGGTGCCGATGGAAGGCTTTGATCCGGCCAAGGTCGACGAGATCCTGGGCTTGCGCGAAAAAGGCCTGCGCTCCGTCGTCATGCTGCCGCTGGGCTACCGCGCCGGTGAAGGCGACTGGCTGGTCGACCTGAAAAAAGTGCGCCCTGCGCGCGAGCAATTCATCACCGAGCTGGCATAAGCACCTCGCCTCTCAAAAAAAGCGGATGCCTTCAGCGGCATCCGCTTTTTTTTCGTTCAAGCCGCTTGCGCAAAACGCACCGTCACCCGCAGTCCCCTCCCCGCTTCGCCATCGGCCAGCGCGATGTCGGCCTGGTGGTGTTCGGCGATATGGCGCACGATGGACAGGCCCAGCCCGCAGCCCCAGGCGTCGTTGCCGTCTGGCCGGAAGAAGCGGTCGAACAGGCGCGCATGGTGCTGCCGCGGAACGCCGGGGCCGTTGTCGGACACGCGCAGCAACGGGCGGCCGCCTTCCAGCGCCGCCTGCAGATCCACCCTGCCGCCCCGCTGCGTGTAGCGCAGCGCATTGTCGATCAGGTTATTCAGCAGCACTTGCAGGCCGTCGGGGTCGGCGTTCACCAGCACGGGCGCGGCGGCAGCGTGTGGTTCCAGCACGCCCAGGTCGATGTCGCGGCTGTCGGCCAGCGCGCTATGGTCGGCCACGGCCGCTTCCAGCAACTGCCCCAGGTCCACCGGGCGCAGCTGGCTGGCCGTCAGCGCCGTCTCGTGGCGCGCCAGGCTCAGCAACTGGCGCACCAGGTGCGTGCTGCGGTCCAGGCGGCCGTGCAGCTTGGCCAGCGCGGCGCGGCGCTCGTCTTCGCTGGTGGCCCGCTCGGCCACCTGCAACTGCAATTTGAGCGCCGTCAGCGGCGAGCGCAATTCATGCGCCGCATCGGCGACAAAGGTGCGCTGCGCCGCCAGCGCCGCCTCGAATTGCCCCATCAAGCCATTCAGAGCCAGCACAACGGGGCGCAGTTCGGGCGGCATGTCATCAGCCGGCAGCGGCGTGAGCGCGTCCGGCGAACGGCCGGCCACGGATGCGGCCAGCCGGTGCAGCGGCGCCAGCGCGCGCCGCACCACGGCGACGATCAGCAGCCCCAGGATCAGCGCGAACACCAGCAGCGGCGCGCCCGCGCGCATGGTCATCTGCCAGGCCAGCTGGTCGCGCACGGCTTGCGCCTGCGCCACTTGCACGTAGCGTCCGCGCCGTGTCTCGCCGTACAGGCGCCAGTCCTCGCCACGCAAGGTGACATCGGCAAAACCGGCCAGCGCGTAGCGCGGCAATTGCGGCTGGCCCGGCAGGACGGACAAGGACTGGCCCGCTTCGTCCCACGCCTGCAGCACGAACGCTTCTTCCGGGTCGTGCGCGGCGGGCAAGCCCGTCTGCGGCGCGAATTCGTCGGGCAAGGCCACGGCCAGCTGGCGCAACTGCAAGTCGGCCAGTTCATTGGTTTCTTCCAGCAGGGAACGGAACAGCGAAATGCCCGCGCCCAGCACGCACAGCAAGGTGGCGGCCAGCAAGCCCAGCAGCAGCTGGCGGCGGATGCTCAGCATGGCGCCACCGGCATCTTGTAGCCCACGCCGCGCACGGTCTGGATGCAGTCAGCGCCGAACTTCTTGCGCAGCTGATACACATACACGTCGACGGTATTGCTTTCCACTTCGTTATCCCAGCCATACAGCTTTTCGCCCAGCTGGCGCTTCGACACTACCTTGCCCGGATGGTCGAGCAAGGCGCGCAGCACGGAAAACTCGCGCGGCGGCAGCTTGATCAGCTCGCCCTCGAAGGTGACGTCGTGGCTGGCCAGGTCCAGGATCAGCGCGCCATGCTCGATGACGGAACGCGAACGGCTGACCCGACGGCGCAGCAAGGCGCGTATGCGCGCCAGCAATTCATCGAGGTCGAACGGTTTCACCAGATAGTCGTCGGCACCGCTGTCGAGCCCGTCCACGCGGGCCGGCGTACCGTCGCGCGCCGTGATGATCAGCACAGGCAAGTCGCCGCCGCGCGCGCGCGTGGCGCGCAGCACGTCCATGCCCTGCTTGCCGGGCAAGCCCAGGTCCAGCAGCATCAGATCGTAGGCAAAGCCGGCCAGCGCCAGCTCCGCATCCCTGCCATCGCGCACCCAGTCGACGGCATAGCACTCGCCAAGCAGGCCCGCGACCATGCTTTCCCCGATCATCGGATCGTCTTCCACCAGCAATACGCGCACCCGGGTGTCCTCACAACGGCTGAAAATGCCGTATCTTACCGTGGATGGCGCCACGCCGCCGGCATGGCCGCTGGGCGCCGCCGCGCAGTTCATGCCATCACAGGCGTATCCCCAGCACATTCACCAGGCGGTTCAAGTCGCCCTCCTCGCGGATGATTTCCGCGATCACCTCGGGCAGCGGCATGCGGCCCCAGTTGACGGCGCGGCGGATGAGGAAAGGGGTCGGACTGTGCGGCTCGATCTGCGCCAGGTATTCGGCCAGCGCTTCGAGCGTGGCATAGGCTTCCGTGCGGTTGCGCCAGCGCGCAGGCGCCGGCGCGGGACTGGCGGCCGCCGGCGCCAGCGG
>NZ_NRDQ01000271.1 GCF_002878455.1 Janthinobacterium sp. AD80 | reverse complement strand
CCGCTGGCGGCACTGCAGGCGCCCGGCGGCGGCGCCACGCAGGCCAATGGCAAGCTGACGGGCACGGGCACGCATACGCTGCAGCCGGGCGTGTATCCGGGCGGCATTCATTTATCGGGCGGCATGACGGTCAACTTCAACCCGGGCATCTATGTGCTGCAGGGCGGCTTCACGGCCGATGGCGCCGTCAACCTGAACGGCAGCGGCGTGGCGTTTTATACGCAGGGTCCCGTGACGATCACGGGCAGCGGCGTGCTCAAGCTGTCGGCGCCCGAGGTGGGTTCCATGGCCGGCATTCTGTTCTATGGCGACCGCGCCAAGGTCACGGGCAGCAATGCGATCACGGGCGGCGTCAGCGGCGAGCTGGCGGGCACGTTGTACTTTCCTTCGTCGGCACTCAACCTGGTGGGCAGCGGCGCCCTGAAAGGCCAGCCCTATCTGATGCTGATCGCCGACACCATGTCGTTTACGGGCGGCATGCTGACGCAATTTAACAAGCCCGTCTACAACGCCGCCTACCAGGGTTCGCGCGTGGCCATTGCCGAATAGACGCCTGTGCCGGCAGCGAGCGTCCTTGCCGGCGAGACAGGCACCTGGCGGGACAGGCTGCTGGCGTCACGGGCAAATCTTGTGCCGCGTGGCATACACGTACAGCTCCAGGCGGTTGCTCACGCCCAGCTTGTGATAGATCGAGCTCAGGTGGTTGCGCAAGGTGTGTTCGGCGATGAAGGCGCGCTGCGCCAGGTCCTTGTTGAGGGCGCCATTGCCATCTATGATCATGCCGACGATCTTGCGTTCCTTGGCCGTCAGGCTGGCGATGCGCGCATCCTCGGGATTGCGCGGCGGCGGCGCCTTGGGCGCCAGCAACTCGCCCAGCAGGGAGCCAAGCAAGGTCTGCTCCAGCCACAATTCGCCCTGGTGCACCTTGCGGATCACCTGCAGCAGCAGTTCCGCCGGCGCCTCCTTGCCCAGCGCGCCGCGCGCGCCCGCGCGCACGGCCTTGCCCAGCAATTCCTGGCTGCGCGTGCCGCTCAGCACCAGGGCCCGCGTCGCGCCATCGGCCAGCAGCCGGGGCAGGATATCGGTGGAGCAGGAGCCGCCCAGGTCCAGGTCCAGCACGATCACGTGCGGCCGCATGGCCGCCGCCATGGCCAGCGCCGCGTCGGCGTCGCCGGCCGAGCCCACCAGACACATTTCCGGCGTGCCCTCGATGAGTTTTTCCAGGCCCCACAGCATGGTCTTGTGGTCGTCGACCAGCATCACGCGGATGGCCGTGCCGGCACCGGACGGCAGGTTGCCGTGCGGGCTCACAGGGGAATCGCAATCTGCAGCGAGGTGCCGCCATCGCCGGGACGCAGCACCAGCAGGCGCCCGCCCAGCGCGCTGGTGCGCGTGGCGATCGACGAGGGCGTAAACGGCGTGGCCGGCATGCCGTCGCCCTCGTTTTCAATCAAGATTTGCAGCCAGCCATTGTCGCAGCCCAGTTCGATCACGCCATGCCGCGCCCGCGTATGCTTGCGGATATTGCTGATGCCCTCGCTGACGATCTGGAACACTTCGGCCGCCAGGCGGTCGCTCACTTCGATGGCGGGCGAGGCGCGCAGGACGATGTCGATGTCATAGAACTGGCGCACCTGTTCCGCCTGGCGCCGCAGGGCCAGCAGCAGCTCCGGCTCCTTGCGCAGCTGGCCGTTGTTCAGGTTGGTGACGAAATGGCGCATGTCGCCCACCACCTCGGTGGCCATCGCCAGCAGCTTGTCGAGATCATCGATCAGGGGGTTGCCGGGCGCGGCCGCCTGGCGCACGGCGCTGATGCCGTGGCGCAAGCCGATATACGGCTGCAAGGTACTGTCATGCAAGTCACAGGCGATCTTCTGCCGTTCGCGCTGGCCCGCTTCCGAGGCCAGGCGGTCTAGCAGCTCGATGTTTTCCATCATGGGGAATACTTGCGCCACGATATGCTTGAGAAACAGCGCATCGGCCTTGCTGAAACCGTGCCGCGACGACATCAGGTAGACGCGCCCCTGCCCTTTGCGCAGGCGCAGGGAGGCGCTGATGAAGGCGCGCGCCTCGAGCAGTTCGACCAGGCGTTCGCCCGCATCGCCGCCGAAGCGGCGCCACTTGCTGCAGCCGCGCGCCAGCA
>NZ_NRDQ01000270.1 GCF_002878455.1 Janthinobacterium sp. AD80 | reverse complement strand
CGTCCAGCAGGCTGGCCGGGTGCGCATCCCAGGCCCAGCTGCTGCGGCTCAGCAGCACCATGCCCGCCAGCACCTGCACGGCCAGCAGCAAGGCGCGCGGCGCATGCCAGTCTTCGCGCCGCCCCAGCCATGCCAGCAGGCCTGCCACGCCCAGGGCGCTGACGGTCAGCAGGTTCAGCTGCGTGGCGTTATCCGTGCGCAGCAGGATCTCGTTCCACACGCCGCCCAGCAGCCAGGCCGTGGCGGCCGTCAGGAACAGCACGGACAGGCTGGCCATGAATTCCGGATACAGGTGGCTGCCGTGGCGGCGGAAATTGAAGGCCATCACCAGCGCGGCGGCGGCCAGCAGCAGGCAGCCGAGCCAGAGGTTGGCCTGCAGGGCCGCTGCCGCATCGAGTTGCAGCATGGCAAACAGGAAGGCAATCCACGCGCCCGCCTGTACCAGCAGGCCGAAAGCCCAGGCCAGGGTCTGGCGCTGACGCAAGCCCACCCAGACGATGCCCGCCCCTTCCAGCGCCCAGGCGGCCGACGTCCAGCGGCCGTCGAGGGCGAACGGGATGGCCAGCGTGCCAAACACGACACCCAGCGCCAGGAACGCTTCGGCCAGCAGCCTGAAGCCGCTCCGGCGCCACAGGGCCACGGCCAGTCCCGTGTAGGTCAAACCGGCGGCCAGGGCGGAAAACGCCAGGCCAAATTTAAAATTCCAGACCAGGCTGTACTGCAGGCCCATGGCAGCCAGCGGCGTGCCGAAGACGAGCGTGCCATCCACGTAATGCTTGAGGCGAGGCGCCTGCCGCGCGCAATAGGCGATGGCGATGCCGATATAGAACAGCACGAACAGGATCAAAAACAGCTGCGTCGACAGGTAGTGCTCGGGCGTATAACGCAGCAAGCCCCAGGCGGTGGCGACGACAAAGGTAAAGCCGAAGCTCAGCACATTGAGCACGCGCCAGGCGCGTTGCAGGGCGATGGCGAAGACGCCCGCATTGAGCAGCGCGTAATAGCTGAACAGGCCAATATGGCTGCCGCTGCCCGTCGACACCAGCAAGGGCACGGCAAAGCCGCCGACGATGCCGAACACGGCCAGCCAGACGGCGTTCTGCAGCACGGCCAGCAGGCAGGTAAAGGCCGTCAGCACGAACAGCAGGCCGAAGGCCAGGCCAGCCGGGATCAGTTCATACAGGCGGAAGGCGCCAAACGTCACCAGCATCAGGATCGCCAGCGCCGTGCCCTGCAGCGGCAGGCTGATGCCCGGGCGGCTGGTACGGATGCGCCAGGCCCAGGCCAGCAGGGCGATGTCGGCCAGCGCGATGCCGGCAAGGCGCAGCTCGATGGGCAATGTCACCTGCGCCGCCACGTACTTGAGCAGGAAGCTGACGCCGAGGAAGAGGATCAGCAAGCCCAGCTTGGCGACCAGGTTGCCCGTAAACAGCCAGTTTTTCGCCTTGGCCAGGAGGCCATCGGGGCGCGCGACCCAGGACGGGGTGTTCGGCGCGGCAGGTGGCGAAACCGGCGGCGTGGGCGGCACCGGTGGCGTCGTTGCGACCGGTGCRACAGGCGCTACGGACGCGGCGGGCGCTGGTCCGGCC
>NZ_NRDQ01000027.1 GCF_002878455.1 Janthinobacterium sp. AD80 | reverse complement strand
GTCGACCAGGTGTTCCGGATCGGCCTGCTTGCTGACGAAGCCGCAGGCGCCGCCGTCAAGGGCGCGCGCGATCAGCTGCGGCGTGTCGTGCATGCTGAACACCAGCACGCGGGCGCCGGCGTCGCGGGCGAGCAGCTTGCGCAGCAACTCCAGGCCGCCGATGCCGGGCATGGACAAGTCCGTCACGCAGACGTCGGGCGCCTGCTGCAGGTGCAGCGCATACGCCGCTTCGCCCGTGCCGGCCTCGGCCACGACAGCGATATCGCCACCCTGTTCCAGCAGGCGGCGGTAGCCGGCGCGCACCACGGGGTGGTCGTCCACCAGCATCACGCGGATGGGCAGCATGGCTGCGTGCCGGTTCATGCCGCGCCCGCCGCCAGCGGCATCGCCACTTCGATGCGCAGGCCGCGGCCCAGCGCATTGATCCAGTGGATATGCCCGCGCAAGCCGGCCACGCGCTCGCGCATGCCCAGCATGCCGAAGCCGCCGTGTTCCGGCGTGTCCTGGCGCAAGCCGCGGCCATTGTCTTCGATGGCCAGGTGCAAGGTGCCGCCGGCATCGGCGCGCAGCTCCACCGTGGCGCGGTCGGCCTGCGCGTGGCGCGCCACATTCGTCAAGCCTTCCTGCACCAGGCGGTAGATGGCGATGGCCGTGCTGTCGTCGAGCATGGCGGGTATGCAGTGCGGCGCGAAACGGCAAGCGATGCCGTGCTGCTGCGCCCAGCTGTCGCACAGTGCCTGCAGGGCCGGCGCCAGTCCCAGGCTGTCGAGCACGGGCGGGCGCAGCCGGTGCAGCATGCTGCGCACCATCGCGTGCAGCGCTTCCGATGCACGGGCGATGCTGGCCGCGCAGGCCTGCACATTGGCCTGGTCGCCGTCGCGCGCGCGCAGGATGTAGCTGGCGGCGGCGCGGATGGCGGTGCAGTTCTGGCCCACTTCATCGTGCAATTCGCGCGCCAGCGCACAGCGTTCCGCCTCCTGCGCGCGCAGCAAGCGCTGGGTCAGCGCGCGGTTTTGCGCCAGCAGGGCGGCCACCTGGCGCCCGCGCCACACGGCAAAGCCCGCCAGCGCGAGGACCAGCAGCAGCAGGCTCAGGGCCAGCTCATCGAGTTGCCAGTGTTCCTGGCGCAGCAGCGCGCGGCCCAGGCGTTCGGACAGGTCGAAGCGGGCCGCCAGCAGGAAAAATGCCAGTGCCAAGGTGCTGCATACGATGATGCGCGGACCCGGCCGCACGCCGCCGCGGGCCGCGCCGCCAAGTTGATGGTGTTCCATGATGCCGCCCCCTGAGCACAGTCGATATGGTCATAGTGCAAGCTTCATGCCATCGTCAGGCGGGCGGGGCGCGCACGCGCCAGCAGGGGAAGGGACAGGCAGGTGTTCCAGGATGGAACAGGTGTACCGCGATGTGACGCTGGCGCCGGCCACGGTTTTCAAGCATAGCCGAAGTCGCGCGCACGCGCTGCTGCGCACCTATGGCGAGTAGGGAAATTGTTGTGCGAATGTAACGTTGAGATTTATCAGATGCCATAGCTGAAACAAAACAAAGTTTCGGGAAGTTAGACGAAAAATAAATAAATGATATTAAAAATATGTTATTTATTTTGTGCAATTTGCTATATTCATTGACACTTTTGTGAAAAAGCCGCAAGCGGGCGTTCGACCTGCCGACCTCTCTATCCACAACAATCAAGGGAATAGAATGAATCAACTATCGCAAGCCGCGCGGGTATCCCCCGCCGCCGTCCATGTCCCCGCTACCAGCGGCCACAAAACGCTGTTCTCCGCCATCGCCACGCTCGCCCTGCTGTCCTCGGCGCCTGCCATGGCGGACGTCATCAGCTTCGACAATCTGCTGCCGGACGTGTACGAGAGCGGCCAGACGCTCAACACCGCGAGCTATAACCTGCAGTTCCTGGCCGATCCGACCACCGCCGCCGGCGGCGGCGTCAGCGGCGTGGGCGCCATCCTCGATGGCCGCGCGGGTGCCTCGTGCGATATCGCCGCCTGCCCGCAGGGCGGCACCGGCAACTACCTGGCCATCCTCAACGATGGCGGCGTGAATTTCTCGCGCGCCGACCACCAGGCGTTCACCCTGGCCGGCTTCGATTATTCCTTCATCTCGCCCGTGTCCGGCCTGCCGGACCAGAATTGGGGCAAGCTGCAGCTGAGCGGCACCTTGCTCAACGGCCAGGTGGTCAGCACCGCGCTGGATTTCCCTGGCCAGGGCAGCGATGGCAATTACTATTTCCAGAACGCCTCCCTGCTGGGCGGCTTCAGCAGCTATGTCTTCACGGGCCTGACCTTCAACGCGTGTATCTTCAACGACACGGGCGCGTGCAGCAATTCCCTCGATTTCCCCGCCTTTAACCAGGGCCAGTTCGCGCTCGACAACATCAATGTCAGCGCCGTGCCGGAGCCATCGACCTACATGCTGATGCTGGCCGGCCTGGGTGCCATCGGCATGCTGTCGCGCCGCCGCGCCAGCGGCAAGGCCGTCGCCAACGCCAACGTGCAAGGAGCGTAAGATGAAACTTCGTCCCGTCTCCCTTGCCATCCTCCTGCTGGCCGCCAGCCTGGCCCAATCGGCGCAGGCGCAGGAACGCCGCTCCTACATCGTGCAACTGGCCGACAAGCCGGCCGCCAGCTACACGGGCCAGGTCGCTGGCTTGCCCGCCACCAAACCGGCGCCTGGCGCGCGCATCGATGTGGGCGCCGCCGATGTGCAGGCCTACCTCAGCTACCTCGATACCAGGCAGGCCGCCGTGGCCGGCACCGTCAGCGCGGCCGAAATCACGCACCAGTACAACGTCGTCTTCAACGGCTTTTCCGCCTTGCTGACGGACGAAGAGGTGCGGGCCCTGAAGAAAAACAGCGGCGTGCTCAGCATCAGCGCCGATTCCATACTGCAACTCGACACCAGCTACACCCCCAGCTTCCTGGGCCTGGACAAGCCGGGCGGCATCTGGGAGCAACTGGGCGGCAAGACGCATGCCGGTGAAGACGTCATCATCGGTATCGTCGACAGCGGCATCTGGCCGGAAAACACGGCCTTTGCCGACCGCCTCGACGAGAACGGCGTGCCTAGCCACAGCGGCAACAACGTCGTGTACGGCGCGCCGCCGGCCAGCTGGCAGGGTTCGTGCCAGACCGGCGAAGGTTTCAGCGCCGACAACTGCAACAACAAGCTGATCGGCGCGCGCTATTACCGCGCCTCCAGCGCGGCCCTGCACTGGACGGAATTCCGTTCGCCGCGCGACTCCGTCGCGGGCCTGACGGGCCACGGCGGCCACGGCACGCATACGGCATCGACGGCCGGCGGCAACAATGGCGCGCAGGCCACCTCGAACGGCGTCTCGCTGGGCAAGGCGTCGGGCATGGCGCCGCGCGCGCGCATCGCCGCCTATAAAGTCTGCTGGACGGCCGCCTCGACGGGCCGCAATGGCTGCGCCACGGCCGACAGCGTGGCTGCCATCGACCAGGCCGTCAAAGACGGCGTGAACGTCATCAACTTCTCCATCGGCCCGAATGCGGGCGGTGGCGCCTTCGACGAAGCGACGGAACAGGCGTTCCTGGGCGCCGCCAATGCGGGCGTCTTCGTCGCCACCTCCGGCGGCAACTCCGGCCCGTCCACGCCGGCGCCCGATGTGCCGGCCCCCGTCTCGCACATCAGCCCATGGCTGGCGACGGTGGCCAATTCCACCCATAACCGCCTGTACGCGGGCAATGTCATCCTCAGCAACGGCAGCAAGCTGGAAGGCGCGTCGAGCAATGCGAACACGCCGGCGCTGCCGCTGATCCGCTCGCGCGATGCGGGCCTGGCCGGCGTGTCGCCGACGGACGTCAACCTGCTGCGCTGCTACGGCGCGGCCGATGTCACCCAGGCTTACCTCGATCCGGCGAAAGTGGCGGGCAAGGTGCTGGTGTGCGACCGCGGCGGCAACGTGCTGGTCAACAAGAGCGCCAATGCCAAAACGGCGGGCGCGGCGGGCGTGATCATCGCCAACGTGGCCGGCGGCGCCAACACCATCATCAACCAGGCACACGTGCTGTCGACCGTGCACCTGGCGCAGGCCCAGGGCGACGCCCTGAAAGCCTTCATGGCGGCCAACCCGGACGGCACGGCGGCGCTGGGCGACATCCATACCATCGCCGACACGACGGTGCAGGCGCCGATCGTCAGCGACCGTTCCTCGCGCGGGCCGAACGTGGCCAATGCGAACATCCTGAAACCCGACCTGTCGGCACCCGGCACCAACGTGCTGGCCGGCGTCACGGCCGACCTGACGCAGGCCGAGCGCGATGCCGTGGCGGCGGGCGGCTTGGCGCCGGCGGCGGAGTGGGCGTTCTATTCCGGCACCTCGATGGCCAGCCCGCACGTGGCGGGCGTGGCGGCACTGCTGCACCAGCAGCATCCTGACTGGTCGCCGGCTGCCATCAAGTCGGCCCTGATGACGACGGCGTTCAACACCTATCCGGACGGCTTGAACGGCTCCGTCTCGTGGGATGCGACGGCGAAGAACTCGGGCCAGCTGCCCTGGGGCCAGGGGGCGGGCCATATCGCGCCCAACAGCGCGGCCGATCCCGGCCTTGTGTACGACCTGTCCGAGCTCGATTATTCGCGCTTCCTGTGCGGCCTGAACATCCGCACGCAGTATTCGTCCAATTGCGCCGTCACCGGCAGCATCGCCGCCTATAACCTGAACCTGCCGTCGCTGACGGCGGCCAATGTGCTGGGCACGCAGACCCTGACGCGCACGGTGACGAATGTGGGCAGCGGCAGCGCCGTCTACACGGCTTCGGCCAGCCTGCCAGGCTACACGGTGGCGGTGACGCCGGCCAGCCTGAACCTGGCGCCGGGCGCCAAGGCGCAGTTCCAGGTCAAGCTGACGCGCACCACGGCGCCGCTCGATACCTGGGTGTATGGCGCCTTGAGCTGGACGGACGGCACGCATACGGTGCGCAGCCCGCTGACGGCGCGCGGCAGCATCCTCGTCTCGACGCCGCTGGTAAAGAGCGAAGCGGCCACGGGCAGCAAGGTCGTGACCCTGGGCACGGGCTTTGCGGGACCTCTGGTCGGCGTCAAGTCGGGGCTGATCGAAGCCGTGCGCGACTCGCGCACGATCGGCCAGGCCAACAACAGCACGGCGTCGGCCAGCTGCAAGGCTGGTGGCGCCCCGGGCGTGAACGTGCACAACGTGGTGGTGCCGGCAGGCACCCTGGCGGCGCGCTTTGCCACGTATGACGCGGAAACGACGGGCGGCGCGCAGACCGACATGGACATGGAGGTCTACAACGCCGCCAATGTGCTGGTCGGCAGCAGCGGCAATCAAAGTTCCAATGAGCAAGTGGAACTGCGCCTGCCCGCCGCCGGTACCTACAAGGTGTGCGTGATCGGCTATGCGCCGCAAAACGGCCAGGCCAACTACACCCTGTCGTCGTGGGTGCTGGCCCCGGGCCTGTCGAATGGCGGCTTCAAGGCGCTGATGCCTGGCACCGCCTTCATGGGCGGCACGGCTTCCGTCTCGCTGGGCTGGTCCAACCTGGCCGAGGGCAAGCGCCACCTGGGCGCCGTTGGCTACCAGATCGCTGGCGTGATCCAGGGCGTGACCGTGGTCGAGGTCAATACCGATGATCCCGTGCCGCTGGCACAGGACGCGCGCGGCGACAAGCCGGTGCTGGCGCGTTAATCTTCCCGCCAGCCGCAACAGGGGCGTGCCTTCGGGCACGCTTTTTTTTTTGCCTGCGCAGGCGTGTTCGCCAGGAATAGCACTTGCGCGGCGGCAAAGGCAACGGTATCTTGTCGTTCAGCCATGGATTTGTACCCTGGCATACTTGGGGAGTCGCGCGTGACCAGTTTCCGCACCAATACCGACCGCCTGCTGGAAGTGCGCCTGCAGGATGAAAAAGTGCTGGCGATTGCCGGCGCCATGGTCGCCTATACGGGCAGCATCAAATTTGAAAAATCCCTGCTCGGTGGCGAGGGCATCTTTGGCGCGCTCAAGCGCAAGGTGACCAACGAAGGCATGCAGCTGATGCAGGCGTCCGGCAGCGGCACCGTCTTTTTCGCGCACAACGCGGCCGAGATCACCGTCATTCCCTTGACCGGTGAAAAGCTGACCATCGAAAGCAGCAGCCTGCTGGCCTACGATACCAGCCTGAAGACGGGCACCAGCTTTGCCGGCTTGCGCGGCGCCAGCTCGGGCCAGGGCCTGTTTTCCACCACCGTCGAAGGCCAGGGCAATATCGCCGTCATTTCGCGCGGCAACCTGATCATGCTGGAAGTGACGCCGGCGCATCCGCTGCGCGTCGATCCGGACGCCTTCGTCGGCTTCAAGGGCGACATCCGCCAGGAATTCGTCTTCGACGTCAACTGGCGCACGATGATCGGCGAAAGCTCAGGCGAATCGTACCAGCACAAATTCACAGGCCAGGGCGTGGTGTTCATCCAGCCCGCCGAACGCTAGGAGCGCGCGATGCCCGTTTATCAGCAAATCAATGAAAAGATGCTTGAGGTAAAACTCGGCAATGAAGAAGTGTTCGCGCGCAAGGGTTCCATGGTCTCGTACCAGGGCGACGTGGCCTTCAGCCGCTCGTTCCTGGCTGGCCAGGGCGTGCAAAGCCTGGCCATGCGCGCCGTCACGAATGAAGGCTATTCCCTGATGTCGGCGCGCGGCACGGGCAGCGTGTTTTATGCGCACGCGGGCCTGTTCGTCACCATCGTGCCCGTGCGCGGCGACACGTTTTACGTGGAAAGCGATTCCCTGCTGGCCTTCGACGCGCGTCTGGCGGCCGGCACCATGTTCCTCGGCAACCAGGGCGGCGTGCAGGGCGTGGTGCGCGGCATGGCCTCGGGCCAGGGCTTGTTTACCACCACCTTGCAAGGCACGGGCGAAGTGGCGATCCTGTCCGACGGCAACGCCATCGGCTTGCCTGTCACGCCGGACGTGCCCGTGTTTGTCGACCCGCAAGCGTATATCGGCCATACGGGCCAGCTGAGCTCAAGCATCGTCACGGACTTGAACTGGAAGACTTTTGTCGGCCAGGCCTCGGGCGAGTCCTACCAGGTGAAGTTCATGGGCCAGGGCACGGTCTACATCCAAGCGAGCGAAAGGTAAGCCATGACGATTTACAACCCCGATACCTTGCCGAAGAACGATAACCTGAACCGTTTTTCGTATGTCATCGACGTCAAGGAACAGATCTTCATTCGCAAGGGCAAGATGATCGCCTTTTATGGCGAGCTGCGCTTCGAAGCCATGGGCAGCAGCGTGCTCGACCTGATCGTGCGCAATGCCTTCAACGCGCCCAAGTACGTGCACCACTTTGTCGTCGCGCAAGGGCAGGGACAATTGATTTTGGGCGACAACGGCAACGACCTGGCATGCTACGACCTGGACAACGCCAACATGACCATCCGCGCGAAAAACCTGCTGGGTTTTACCAAGGATGTGATCTGCCAGGAATCGACCTTGCCCGGCTATCTGACCATGATCGGCACGGGCAAGGTCATCGCCTCGTCGAACGGCCCCGTGCATTTCCTGGAACTGCCATGCCGGGTTGACGAGCAGGCCGTGCTGGGCTGGGCCGATTGCCCCAGCCCCTCGTACCACTACGATTACGCCCACGTGCAGGGCTGGGCCTCGGCGGCCGGCGCACTGACGGGCTTTACCCTGTCGGGCGAGGAAAAGCAGATCGACTTCACGGGCGCCGGCACGGTGCTGGTGCAGTCATCCGAGCTGGACGTGTCGGGCAGTTCCACCCTGATGCAGCTGCTGTCGCAATTGCCGCTGCTGGGCAAGGAAGACCTGGGCAAGCTGAGTCTTTCGGTGCAGCAGCAGATGAAGGACAGTCGTTAAGACTAGGAAGTCCAAGAGTACCTGACCGAACCTTAGCGAGCGGAAGGGACAGGCAGCCGAGACGCGCAACCGTACTGAAGTACGGTGAGCATCGCAGGCTGCCTGTGCCGACGCGCAGCAGGTTCAGTCAGATACTCAAGGCCGCGCCCAGCTGGGCGGCCGTTTCTCCAAAAAGGCGGTCACGCCTTCCTCCGCATCCTCTTCCATCATGTTGCGCGCCATCACGTCGCCCGCATACGCGTAGGCGTCGGCCAGCGGCAGCTGGCGCTGCCGGTAAAACATCTGCTTGCCATAGCGAATGGCTGTCGGGCTCTTTGCCATGATGTGCTGCGCCAGGCGCGCCACGGCGTCGTCGAGCCTGGCGTCGGCCACCGTTTCGTTGACCAGACCCCAGTCGGCGGCCGTGTCGGCGTCGATGAAGCGGCCCGTGACCAGCATGTCGAAAGCCCGCTTGGTGGACACATTGCGCGACAGGGCCACCGATGGCGTGGCGCAGAACAGGCCCACGTTGATGCCGGAGACGGCAAAGCGGGCGGATGCGCCCGCCACGGCCAGGTCGCAGCTGGCCACCAGCTGGCAGCCGGCCGCCGTGGCGATGCCATGCACGCGGGCGATCACGGGCACGGGCAGCGCCTGGATGGCTTGCATCACGCGCGAGCATTGCGCGAACAGGGTTTGATAATACGCAAGCTGGCGCGTGGCCTGCATCTGGCGCAGGTCGTGGCCGGCGCAAAAAGCCTTGCCTTCGGCCGCCAGCACCACGCAGCGCACATGCGGCTCTTCGGCGATGGCGTCGAATTGCGCCTGCAGGGCTGCCAGCATGGCTTCCGACAGGGCATTGAATTGCAGGGGACGGTTCAGGCGCAGGGTGACGAGGCCATCGTGCTCCTCGCGCAGCACCAGCGGCGCGGCGGTATCCTGGGTATCGGGTGTGGCGGTCATGCGGTCTCCAGTGGCCTGAGGGCCTTTTTTTATGGATCTTGCGGGAAAAGCTTACTTGGCGGCGTTGACGCTGCCGATGCCGGCGATCGACTTGTGCACGATTTTCGGCTTGCCGTAATAGGTCAGTTCGCCCATGCCGCGCACCACGGCGTTCAGCTCGCCCGAGGAATACACCTTGACGTTGCCAATGCCGTCGAAATTGACGTCGACGTTTTTCGCCAGCAAGGCTTTCGTGTCGACGTCGCCCACGCCTTGCGCCTTCAGGCGCAGCCAGTCGACATTGCCATCGGCGGCCAGGCGGCCCGCGCCCTTGTAGCTGATGTCGACCCTGGGGCCGTTGAGCTTGCTCAGGATTTTTTCTCCCGCACCTTCGGCGATCAGCTTGCGCAGGGTGGGCATGGTGATGACGATGCGCGCATCGCCTTCAGTCTTCTTGATGCTCTTGTCCTTCAGCGAGATCTTCAGCTCGCCGTCGACCACTTCCGTGACGACGTTGCCGAGGAACTTCTGGTCGCCGCGCAGCAGCAGGCTCTGCTCCTTGCCCGATTCCACTTCGAGGCTGATGGGGCCGCGGATATCGATGGCATTGAAGGCGCCGACCGTGCGCGCCTGCTCGTCGGCATGCGCAAGGGGGGCGAGGCAAGCAAGCGAGGCGGCGGACAGGGCGGACAACAGGAACAGGTGGCGCATGGCGGTTTCCTTGAGTAGTTGATAAGTGTATTCTATGGTGCAACATCTCCCGTGGGGTGAAAATTGCGACGAGCTGCACGAATCGGGACGTGGAAAGGACACACGGCCAGCGCCACCCGCGCGACCGCCACGCCGCCATTCGGCTATGCTAGCGCGTACCGCGTCCAGGAGACCAGATGAAAAATTACCACAAAGAAGATTATCCCGTCGCCGATATCCGCCGCTTTCTCGAACCGGGACCGGTGGTGCTGGTCAGTTCAAGCTGGAAGGGCGAGAGCGACGTCATGACCATGGCCTGGCACATGCTGATGGAATTTACGCCATCGTTGCTGGGCTGCTTCATTTCCGACGCTAACCACAGCTATGAAATGATCAAGCGCAGCATGGAATGCGTGATCAACCTGCCGACGGCCGACATGGTCGACCAGGTGGTGGCAATCGGCAATTGCAGCGGCGAAGACACGGACAAATTCGCCGCCTTCGGCTTGACGGCGCAGCCGGCCGAACAGGTGGGCGCGCCCCTGATCGCCGAGTGCTACGCCAACTTCGAATGCAAGCTGGCGCAGGTGGCGGGCAACCCGAAGGGCGGCTTCTTCATCTTCGAATGCGTGAAAGCCCACGTGGCCACCTCGCCGAAGCTGCCGGAAACCCTGCATTACCGGGGCAATGGCGAGTTCATGGTCTCGGGCCGCACCATCAGCCGCAAGAGCCTGATGAAGCCTGAAATGTCGTAGGTCGGCGTAGGTCGGATTAGCGCGCAAGCGCGTAATCCGACGCCATTGTTGGCAAGGCTGGTGGTGGTGTCGGATTACGGCGCCATGCGCCTAATCCGACCTACGCCACATCCAAGCTGCGCTCAGATCACGCCCTGCGCCAGCATCGCATCGGCCACCTTGACGAAACCGGCGATATTCGCCCCATCCACATAGCTGACGGAACCGTCCGCGCGCGTGCCGTACTGTTTGCACGCCGCGTGGATGCCTTGCATGATCTGCAGCAGGCGCGCGTCGACTTCTTCGCGCGGCCACGACATGCGCGCCGCGTTCTGGCTCATTTCCAGGCCCGAGGTGGCCACGCCGCCCGCATTGCTGGCCTTGCCTGGCGCATACAGCACGCCGGCCGCTTCGAACGCCTTGGCCGCTTCGATGGTGGTCGGCATGTTGGCGCCTTCGGCCACGCACTGCACGCCATTGGCGATCAAGGTGCGCGCATCGTCGATATTCAATTCATTTTGCGTGGCGCAGGGCAGGGCGATGTCGACCGGCACATGCCATGGCGACACGCCCGCCTCGAAGCGCACGCCCGTGCGTTCGGCGTAGTCGCTGACCCGGCCATACAGGTGGTTCTTGATTTCCATCAGGATGGCCAGTTTTTCCGGCGTAAAACCTGCCTCGTCGATGATGGTGCCGCTGGAATCCGAAACAGTGATGACTTTCGCGCCCATGGCCATGGCCTTTTCCACTGCATACTGCGCCACGTTGCCCGAGCCGGAGACGGACACGCGCATGCCTTCAAACGAGCGGCCGCGCGTTTTCAGCATTTCCTGCGCAAAATACACGGTGCCGTAGCCCGTCGCTTCCGGACGCATCAGCGAGCCGCCGAAGCTGGCGCCCTTGCCCGTAAACACGCAATCGGCGCGGTTGCTGAGCTTTTTCATCATGCCGGCCATATAGCCCACTTCACGCCCGCCCACGCCGATGTCGCCGGCCGGCACGTCCGTATCCGAGCCCACATGGCGGAACAGTTCGCTGACAAACGCCTGGCAGAAACGCATGACTTCGCCCGGGCTCTTGCCCTTCGGATCAAAGTCGGAGCCGCCCTTGCCGCCGCCCATCGGCAAGGTCGTCAGGGCATTCTTGAACGTTTGCTCGAAGGCGAGGAATTTCAGCACGGACAGGGTGACGGAGGGGTGGAAGCGGATGCCGCCCTTGTACGGCCCGATGGCCATGCTGTGCTGGATGCGGTAGCCGCGGTTGACTTGCACCTGCCCATGGTCATCGACCCATGAGACGCGGAACATGACCACGCGCTCCGGCTCGATCAAGCGTTCCAGCAAGCCTTGTTCCGCGTATTTCGGGTGCTGCTCCAGGAACGGCCACAAGCTCTCCATGACTTCGGTGACGGCTTGCAGAAACTCGGGCTGACCTGGATTGCGTGCGGCGACATGCTGGACATACTCGTGAGCAGATGCGTATTTCATCAGAATTCCATGGAGGTAATCGGTTATTTGGGCAACTATCATCGCAGATTTTGCACGAAAATGGTGCGGAAATTTGGTTTTGAGGGGTTTCTGCTACATGGCGGGGATTTTTTGCGAGGCTCTGCCGTCGCCCGACAGGCAACTGGTCTGGCCGGAAAACTAACCAAGTGACGCTGCCGTTTCAGCAGGGCGGCAAGGCTGGCGTACGCCACGGCGCGCCGGCGTCGCCATGCTGGGATACCGCCGGTCACTGCCGCGATTGGGCGTGGCGCGCTGCCGTGCGCTGCGCTCGACGACATGTCCCGTGCAGAAACGACAACGCCAGCGCGAAGGCTGGCGTTGTGGTGCGTCATGCAACATGCTGGCGAACGCCAGTCAGTCGATCACCCCGCCATGCCGCGCAGGATCAGGCCCGTGATGTAGGCGCCGTAGGTGCCCAGCGCGTAGCCGAGCACGGCCAGCAGGACACCGACGGGGGCCAGCGAAGGGTGGAAGGCGCTGGCGATGACGGGAGCCGAGGCGGCGCCGCCGATGTTCGCCTGCGAGCCCACGGCCATGAAGAACAGGGGCGCGCGGATCAGCTTGGCGACGAGCAGCATCAGGCCGCCATGCACGGCGATCCAGATCAGGCCCAGCAGGAACAGGAAAGGCTTGTCGAACAGGGCTTTCAAGTCCATGTGCATGCCGATGGTGGCCACCAGCACGTACAGCATGGCCGAGCCGATGGTCGAGGCGCCCGCGCCTTCCAGGCTGCGCGCCCTGGTAAAACTCAGCAGCAGGCCGAAGGTGGTGGCCAGCACGACGATCCAGAAGAAGTTCGACGTCAGGCTGTAATCCTGCAAGCGCCATTCGGCCGGCAAGGTGTTGATCCAGCTGATGATGGGGCCGGCCAGGAAGTGCGACAGGCCCGTCACGCCCAGGCCCACGCCGAGGATGATCATGATGTCCGTCAGGTTGGCGATGCGCGCATGCTGGGCGCGGTAGCTTTCGATGCTGTCCTTGAGCGCGTTGATGGCGGATAAGTCCGCGCCGGTCCAGCGGTCGAATGCGCCCGCGCGGCCGGCCAGGAACAGCAGCACGGCTGTCCAGACATTGGCCACCAGCACGTCGACGGCGACGAACTGGCCAAACAGGGTGGCGTCCACTTCAAACACTTCCTTCATGGCCGCCTGGTTGGCGCCGCCGCCGATCCACGAGCCGGCGACAGTCGTCATGCCGCGCCACGTGTCGCCCGCCACCGTTTCCGGATGGATCAAGCGCATGGCTTCGAACGAGACGAGGGCGCCCAGCATGACGCCAAGAGTTCCCGTGAGGAACATGATGATGGCCTTCGGGCCGAGGCGGATGATGCCGCCGAAATCGATGGCCACGCACAGCAGCACCAGCGCGCTGGGCAGCAGATAGTCGCGCGCCACGGCGTACAGGCCGGAGGCGTTGCCATCGATGATGCCAAACGTGTTGAGCAGCGCCGGGATCAGATAGCACATCAGCAGCGAAGGGATATACGTGTAAAACTTTTTCCAGAAACCGTCGGTGCGGGAAGCGGTCCAGAAGACGCCTCCCAGGGTCATGGCAAGCAGGCCGAGGACGACGGCGTCATTGGTGATCAGGGCGGTAGTGGCAGGTGGCATCGGGGATTCCGGTGAACGTGTCAGGAATGCCCGGGTGCCGATCAGG
The DNA here is from genome assembly GCF_002878455.1 of Janthinobacterium sp. AD80. Taxonomy (GTDB): domain Bacteria; phylum Pseudomonadota; class Gammaproteobacteria; order Burkholderiales; family Burkholderiaceae_D; genus Janthinobacterium. The sequence goes on along the minus strand of NZ_NRDQ01000027.1, from coordinate 35,195 downwards.
CCCCCGGGCGCAGGGTGGCCGTATCGTATAGCAATGTTGAAGCCTAAACAAATTATTTAGGTAGTGCCAGCTGGGTTTTTCTTGTCAAATCAAACACTTGTGGATAGGTTTGCCACTGCCGTCGCCAGACTGGCGGTTACAAATAACGCGCGAGCAAGGCCTTGTCCAGCGCGCCGTCGAGGGCGATGCGCACGAAGTGGCCGCTGCCGGGCGCCACCTGGATCTCGCTGCCATCGTCGGCCAGCATGCGCGCGATGGTGATGTCGCGGTTGCCGCCCGGATGCACGGCCTCGATGCGGTCGCCCACGGCAAAGCGGTTTTTCACCTCCACCCTGGCCCAGCCGTCCACCACTTCGAGCACGTCGCCCACGTACTGGCTGCGGTCCGCCTCGGAGGCGCCGCGCATGTAGTTCTGGTGCGCCTGCGTGTGGTGGCGCTGGTAAAAGCCATCCGTGTAGCCGCGGTTGGCCAGGCCTTGCAGCTGGCCCAGGAGATCCATGTCGAAGGGACGGCCCGCCACGGCGTCATCGATGGCCTGGCGGTAGACTTGCGCCGTGCGCGCCGCGTAGTACAGCGACTTGGTGCGGCCTTCGACCTTCAGCGAATCGACGCCGATTTTCACCAGGCGTTCGATGTGCTCGACAGCGCGCAAGTCCTTCGAGTTCATGATGTAGGTGCCGTGCTCGTCTTCGAGGATGGGCATCAGCTGGCCAGGGCGCTGGGCTTCTTCAATCAGATAGGGCTGGTCGGCCAGCGGGTGGCGCGGCTGCTGGTGCAGGGCGGAAAAGGCATTGTTGTCCGCGTCGGCCAGCGCCTGGTGAAATTCCAGCGGCACCACCTGCATGCCGCCCAGGTCGCCGCTGGCGTCTTCGGACGCGTTTTTCACCTTGTAGTCCCAGCGGCAGGAATTCGTGCACGTGCCCTGGTTCGGGTCGCGGTGGTTGAAATAGCCGGACAGCAGGCAGCGGCCCGAATAGGCGATGCACAGGGCGCCGTGAACAAACACTTCCAGTTCCATTTCCGGGCAGCGCTGGCGGATTTCCTCGATCTCGTCGAGCGACAGTTCGCGCGACAGGATCACGCGCGTCAGGCCCATGCGGTGCCAGAACTTCACGTCGGCCCAGTTGACGGCGTTCGCCTGCACGGACAGGTGCACGGGGACGTCCGGCCACTTGTCGCGCACCATCATGATCAGGCCAGGATCGGCCATGATCAGCGCATCGGGGCGCATGGCGATCACCGGTTCCATGTCGCGCAAATAGGTTTTCAGCTTGGCGTTGTGGGCAAAGATGTTGCTGGCGACAAAGAACTGCTTGCCGCGCGCATGCGCGCCATCTATGCCTTCCTGCAAGGCTTGCAAGGTCGAAAAGTCATTATTGCGCACGCGCAAGCTGTAGCGCGGCTGGCCCGCGTAGACGGCGTCGGCGCCAAAATCGAAGGCGGCATGCATCTTGGCAAGCGAGCCGGCAGGCAGGAGGAGTTCGGGAGCGTGGCGCATGGAGGATGGGCAAAGCCGGCGATTCTAGGCCGGCTGGCGCGCCATTGCATTGCCCTGGGTCAAGGGATTGGCATTCGCAGCCGAAGTGCTCAGGCGTAAGGCGTACCCGTCAGGGCGGCGTTCAATCCGGTGTGCCCCTGGTCCACCAGGGCGAGAAAACCGGCCCTGGCCCGCTGCGCGTCTCCATGCTGGCGGAACGCCCGGTGCGCCTCGATCAGGGCCACGCTCCAGGTCGCCAGCAGCAGGCTGGCCGCCAGGTGGGCCAGCGGGTCGCCACTTTCCCGTCCCGTCGATTCCGTCAGCGTCTGCGCCACCACTTCCACGAGCTCGTCGCGGATGGCCCTGGCGCGGGCCTTGAGGGCGGCGCTTTCTTCAACGGTGGCAATAAAACCCTGGCCGGCGGCGGAAAAGGAGATGTAGGGACTGTCGTCGGCCACCAGGCGATGCGCGAGCAGGCGCAGGGTCTCGACGGGGGAAATGGCGGGGTCGCGCTGGCGCAAGGCGGCGCGCAGCAGTGTGCGGCCCTCTTCCTCGCGGTCGAAGAACATGTCTTCCTTGCGCGGAATCGCGTGCGCCTGCGTGGCCCTGGTGGTCATGGCTTTTGCCACGCACAGCTGGATGATCTTCGCCATCATGCCCGTGTTCGCCTTGGGCGGCATCGGCGCGCCAGCTTTGCAGTCGCTGGCGACGCGGCAAGTGGCCGAGGACCGGCAAGGCCAGTTCCAGGGCGTGCTGGCCTCGTCCGTCAGCCTGGCGTCCGTGCTGTGCCCGCTGCTGTTTTCCAGCATTTATTTTGGCGTCAGGGCGTACTGGCCCGGCGCCGTCTGGCTCTCCGTCATCGTCGTGTATGTGGCGCTGGTGCCGCTCGTGCTGGGCTTGCCGCTGGCCTCGACCACGCCGGCATCATCGCGCGGATAGGCATCCGGCATTGCCTGCGCCGCCGTGGGCGCAAAATCGTCGACCTGTATCAAGCCGTCGACCAGGCGCGCAAATTCCAGCAAGGTATTGTGCTCCGGGCAGCTGATGGCGCCTGCCGCCTTGGCGGCGGACAACCATGTTTGCATGGCGCTCAAGCTCTGCGGCATGTGCTTGAGATCCGCGTTGGCGTCTTTCAGGCGTTTCTCGATGGCCACCACTTGCGGCAGCAACATCAAGGCCCGTTCGGCGCTGGCCAGCGGATCGCCGCCCTGGCTGCCTTCGCTTTCCACGTAGCAATCGGCCAGCAGGCGTTCGCGGTCGGCGCCGGCCGTCTGCATGGCGTGCGTCACGTCGCTGCCGAGCTGGTCCGAAGGCGGACGATGCGGCAAGCCGAACGGGAACAGCACGGTGCGCAGCAGTACCGCCAGCCCCCGCGCGGGAAAATTTTCCAGCACGCCAGCCAAGCCCTGCTGTGCCTTCACCAGCGCATCCTGCAGCGACCAGTGCACATACGGCAGGTCGGCAGGCGGCCGCCCGTCATCCTCGTAGCGCTTCAGCACGGACGAGCACAGATACAGTTGCGAGACCACGTCGCCCAACCGTGCCGACAGCCGTTCGCGCCGCTTGAGTTCGCCTCCGAGCACGAACATCGACATATCCGTCATGACGGCAAAGGCCGTCGACAGCCGCGTGAGGGCGCGGTAGTAGGCTGCCAGTTCCGGCGCGCCAGCCTGAGGCACGGCGGCCAGGCGCGCACCGCCCAGTCCGTACCACAGTCCCCGTGCCAGGTTGCCCAGCACAAAGCCGACGTGGCCAAAGAAGGCCGAGTCGAAATCGTGCAAGGCTTTGCGGCCATCGCTTTCCTTGACGGCCGCCATTTCCCGCAACACATACGGATGGGCGCGGATGGCGCCCTGACCGAAGATGATCAGGCTGCGCGTGAGGATGTTGGCGCCCTCGACCGTAATCGCAATGGGAATCTGCTGATAGGCAGTGGCGAGGAAATTGTTGGGCCCGCTGCAAATGCCCTTGCCGCCCAAAATATCCATGCCGTCGTTGACGAGCGCGCGGCCCCGCTCCGTGACGTGGTATTTGACGATGGCGGAAATGACGGCCGGCTTTTCGCCCAGGTCCACGCCCACCGCCGACAAGGTGCGCGCCGCATCCATCAGGTACAGGTTGGCGCCCATGCGCGCCAGCGCTTCCTGCACGCCCTCGAACTTGCCAATCGGCATGTTGAACTGGCGCCGCACGGCCGCATACGCGCTGGTGCCGCGCACGGCCATCTTGCCCATGCCCACGCTGGACGAGGGCAGCGAAATGGCGCGTCCGGCGGCCAGGCATTCCATCAGCATGCGCCAGCCTTTGCCGACTTGCGCCTGGCCGCCGATGACCCATTCCATGGGGATGAATACATCCTTGCCGGAAGTGGGGCCGTTCTGGAACACGGCGTTCAGCGGATGGTGGCGGCGTCCGATCACCACGCCATCGTGGCTGGCGGGGATCAGGGCGCAGGTGATGCCGGGCGTGTCGTCATCCGACAGCAGATGCTCGGGATCGCTGGTCTGGAATGCCAGGCCCAGCAGGGTCGCAACAGGCGCCAGCGTGATGTAGCGCTTGTTCCAGGTGATGCGCAAACCCAGGGTCGATTTGCCTTCATGCATGCCCATGCACACCACGCCCAAGTCAGGAATGGCGGCCGCATCGGAACCCGCATACGGGCTGGTCAGCGCAAAGCAGGGAATCTCGGTGCCGGCCGCCAATCGCGGCAGATAGTAGTCTTTTTGCGCTTCGGTGCCGTAATGCAGCAGCAGTTCGGCCGGCCCCAGCGAATTGGGCACCATCACGCTGACGGCCAGCGCCGAGCAGCGCGTCGACAGCTTCATCACCACTTGCGAATGCATGTAAGCGGAAAATTGCTTGCCGCCATATTGTTTGGGAATGATCATGCCCAGGAAACCCTGGCTTTTCATGTAGGCCCAGGCTGGCGGCGGCAAGTCCAGCAACTGCTGCGTATCCCAGTCGTTGACCAGTTCGCACAGGCGTTCGACGTCGTGATCGAGAAAATGGCGCTCCTCGGCGCTTAAGGTCGGCGGCGCATACGCCAGTAGCTTGGCCCAGTCGGGCTTGCCGGAAAACAGTTCCGCATCCCACCACGTGGTGCCTGCCTCGAGCGCATCGCGCTCCGTGTCGGACATGCTTGGCAAGATGCGCTTGAACAGGGCCAGCAGGCGCGGCGTGATGAGAGCGCGGCGCACGGGGCCGACCACGAACAATATAAGCAGGCCCAGCAGGGCCACCAGCAGTATGATCGTCAGCATGCGATATCTCCCTGTCTCCCTCTGTAATAGGAACAGGGTAGGCCGATATGGCGGCTGTTACTGTGCGGTACTGCGCATACGCACAACGCCAACCGGATGGCTTGGCGTTGTCGTATGTGGCGTGAGGTGGATTAGCGTGGAGGAACGACAATCACCGTATCGCCTTGGCGCCTTCATCGCCGCCAGCGGCAACCGCTGGGGGGAGAAGGGGGCGCAGCGACAGGTAATGTGAGTGCAGTAGCACCACCATACCCTCCCAAAACAAAGCGTTCATGGACTCCCAAGCACCATACAAGGAGTTCATTTATGAGTGCTACCCACTTCGATCAATAGCAACTTGCCAAGTGCTGGAGTCTGTCAACAGCACCCTTGAGCGCTGGCGAATCCCTGACATCGGCTCAAAGTTGATCCGCCTGCCTGGCGAGGCAATCTGCCATCCGTGCGAGATTGAGGCCTACGAAAACGAGTGCCTAATTTCATCGGCCGCAGAGTTGTGCAATAGAAGAGCAGAGAAAATCCGAAGATTTACTACCAGGATTGCTTAATCTATCGTTCTATTACCTTGGGCAGCCAGGTGTTAATGCACTCCCACCATCTGTGAACTTAAATTTTAAGCATGACAAGACTTTTCCATCTTGATTATGACTTTCCCAGACGCTCACCCCTTGGCCAGTAAGGGATACTATTTCGCCGGAAGCATACACGCCATCAGGTATATCAAAGAATCGGTAGTGGTTATCTTGGAGGTTCTCCAATGAAAAAACAATCTTTTCAACCCTTCCATTACTATTCTTTAGTATGAGCTGAGCATCTCCTGGATTTGTACGCACGTTAGTGCCAAACATTATTTCAATTCTGGATAAAGGTTTGTATGTCGCAAATTTAAAAAAATTAATGGGAATATTTTTATTTTTTTCCAGTGCAGCGGTCGGAATTTTCTTGTACTCATCACCAGGTCGCGGAAGACCTGATCCCTCATAAGAGCGAAATTTGCAATCAACCTTGCTGATATATTGTGCGGGAATAAGCATGACCCACGCCGGAAGCTCCGGATATATTTGTATCTTGTAAGAGCTGGAGACCTGCTCGCTGAGGCATATTTGATCTTTAAAGCTTAAGTAGTTTCGAATTGGCATTTTACTTTCATTGAATTCGAATATTGCAGAATTCCCGTATATATAGACAAGAACCACTGAAATTCCAAAAATTGCACCTAATATTCTGGTTTTAACATGATTGATAAGTTGAATGAAAACAAGAACTATCAAAATGGAAACCAGTACATTGATACCCATGAAGTATCGGTCAGGAAAGCTTGTCTGGTAATTATTCAGAAGGCCTGTCAAGCCAGGTCGCATAAGTAAAGTTAGAAATGCGTATATACTCGTAGTCACGATTACCGCATACGTGAGTCTCTTGGCTTCGATATTCTCAGAAACTCTAATGGCAATAAAAACTACCAAAGCAAATACTGCAAAAATTGACAAGCTGAGGACATTTGAGAGCTGCCCATACCAAGGGAAAACGAAGGGGAATAAAATCGATCGTGCTGTAACTGCTTCAATGACGTTGCTGGCAACTAAGTCTCCGGGAACGCCGCCGTGGCCACCCAGCCTAGGAAGTATTGCAACCGCTAAAGCCGACAGTAAAGATATGAGTAATACATTGTTCTTTAACGTCGAAATAAAATTAAAATTATTCAAAAAAAGAATATGTAGGAAATAGGCAAAAACCAGAACAAAAACAATTGGATTGGTTCCGGCAGAGACAAAAATTGCCAGATCGATCGCGCGTCTGACAATGGTGCTTCCACAGCGATCGCGCCAGAAAAAAAGCATTAATGCCAGGGCCGGCATAAAGAAGCCAACCTGCAAAATTCGCCCTATGATTTCATTCTGGGTATCTCCTAGGGGTAGCATTAATAGTAAAAGAAAAGCGAATAGCCCAAAAAAACCAGACGAAACTTTTTTGATGGTGGCAAACGCCAGCAGAGCAAAAGCGGAATAAAAGGAATAAGAAACGAAAGCAATCGCATAAGGCAAACGCTCGATCATCCCACCACTGGTCGCGATCGAAATGATGCTCGATATGTATAAAAGAAGCGTATTTAGAAATACAAAATAATCTGTTCGCGAGGAAATAAAAGCTGTTATCCAACCCTCACGCAGACCGAGAGCCGCCCAAATTCCATCTTCGGCATATATAACCGGGTTTATGACAGGGTCTGGATTTCTAAAGAATAACAATAAAACACCGGCCAGGAATAAAATCGAATACAAACCCCAAGTGCACCTATTTTTCTGAAAACTCATATTTACAACTCTTTTCCTTGAAGTGGATTGTAGTATCCCATGCACGTTTGCAATAAGACCTTAAGCACAAGAAAATTACCTTTTATAGCGCTGATTTTCGTTGGAATTTCACCAATGGGATATCGCCTTGCCGTTGGTAGCTCTCTGCAAGCATATCCGAGCTTAGGTGCTCGATATGATAAGTAAGCGAGCAGCTCATAGGTGGAAAAAACATCCCGGAATAGCGAAATTCTTGGGTCCAGCAACATTCTGCGACTGTAAGCCCTAAACCCTTGGGTGGTATCTGTCCATTTAAAACCGGATGACAGTCTTAAGCACGGGGCATGGATATACCGGATCGCAAAGTGTCGTGACTTTGGCGTATTCACAGCTACCCCTCCAGGCAGAAAGCGCGATGCCTGAACAAAATCAATCCCGTTCTCTAGCGCCTTGATAAATCTCGGTATTGGTTCGGGGTCATCCTTGTCGTTTCCGTCGATGGTAACAATGCCTTCGTAGCCCTGATCAAGGGCTACGGCATAGGCGCACCTAAGTTGTGCGCTCAACTTTCCCGGGCCCTTTTTAAGCAAAAGGCCCCTGACTCCTATTTGCTTTAGGTCTTCAATTTTTAAGGAGTCGTCCGTGCTGCCACCATCGATAATGATGATGTCTGCAATCGACGAAATCTGCTCAGCCTCCATCCGTTTGAGCAGGCTCTTGATTCGCTCGCCCTCGTTAATCACGGGAATTACGATGCAGAAAGGATGTTGCTTACCCTGCCATAGCAGTGTCTCCATCGCGGGCACTTGCCACTTTGCCCGCTCCGCTGGAGTAATGTCTTTTTTTTTTATTCATTTCTTATGCCGCCCGAGCTGTGATGAGTGCCACGCCCGCAATCACGAGGAGAATGCCGGCACCAGTCGTCCAGTGAAAGGGCTCACGGAAGATCAAATAGGAAAAGAGTGCGACGGTTGCTACCGCCCCTGACGTCAATACCGGATGGGCAACATTCAATGGCAACCTTGCCAGTGCAGCGGCGTACAGTATGAACGCTCCTCCATATAGGCCTAAGCCTAGCCAGAAAGGCCAGTTGCTCAAGGCGGCCAAGGGATCGGTCAGGGAGGGGAACCTCCTCGGGGGCATCATGGCCATCTTGACCAGCACACTGGCAGAGGCATTTGCGGCGATACCAAGCACCAAAATCAACCATTTCATCCGGCTACCCCGTATTCAGTCCGATAGCCTGCCACGGCGCAAGTAAGCGCCCGTTCAATCGAGTGGAGGTGTGGTTCCTCCTTGGTGGCAACCATCTCAATCGAGACCACGTGGCCTGGAAGGCGTTGCTGCAGGGCCTTGTGTATCAGCTGATGATCCGTTCCGCCATCGCCCAAAGGCAGCAGATCCGGCTCACTTGCGTGGACGTGCCCGATCAATCTGGCACTGTACTCCAGCACAGATTCGGGAGACTCTCCATTGATGGTCAAGCTCCCAGTATCTAACTGCATCCGGATTGAACCGTGACCGACGGCTGCGACGACATGGGCCGTCTCTTCGCTGGTCGTCATGAAGTTTGCGCCATATCGAGTGGGGTTTGGTTCTAGGCAGACAAAGACGCCATATTCCTTGGCGGCATCGCCCAGACGCCGAAAAAAACTCACCGCCTGATCGAGGGTCTGAACATCGCTCAAGCCAGAACGGTCGCGATTTTTGGGCGAGCCAAATACCAGACGGGTAGCACCAAGGCCTGCCCCGATGCGACACACCGCTCTTAGATGCTCCTGCATCGCTTCCTGGCTCTTGCCATCACCAAAGACATTTAGCCCCGTCGTTCCAAAGAGCAAGGCTTGCATACCCGTGATTTCAATGCCGTGATCAGCCCACCATTGCCTGACGTTTGCGATGTCCTCATCCTTGGCGTTGGCAGGGTCTGGAAAGTACTTGCCAGGCGCTATATCAATGGCATCAACCGCGAACTTGCCAAGAAGATTTGCGACGGCAGGATCTTCTTGAATGTCCCATGCAATGTTGGATATCGCTAGTCTCATAATGCCATTCCGGTTTCGCTCTTCAGGGTAATGGGTTCGGATTGGGCATAGGCTCTAATCGCTTGTATCGTCTCATAGGAACTGTATTGATACTGCCCAGACGAGCCGAAAATATGCGCATGCTGCGTTTGCATATCGTAACGAGCCGGCGGATTTGCCAGCGACTGTGTGAATTGCCTCCCAAAGCCCTGAAGCGAAACATCTGCAACGCTGATTGGTTCAGCAGTCAGGTGCACCAGTGATAGACCAGCCTCCTGCGCCCTCTGGATGTCGAACCAAAGGTTCACCATGGGATAGAATTGGAAAATTCCCCGGCTCTCAATCGCATGAAGATTGTTGGTATTGAGCAAGTCAAAAATCACGTTCTTGCGCAAACCAGGACCCACCAAACCTGGCAACCGAACAATCAGGTAATTGGAGAAATGCTGCTCGACAAACTTTTCAAGGCCCCGGCGATGAAGTCCATAGGCATGCAAGCCTGACTCTTCAATCGGCGTCGATTCATCAACGCCAATCGGTTCCTTGAATACATCGACAGTGCTGATCAATATGAATGTCTTGCACTTTATCGTTCGAAGGTGGTCGATCAGAGAGTCAATGTTTTTTCTATCATCTACCGGATTACGATTGACAATCCACTTCTGTGCCGGCGCACCTGCACACACCACCACGTCGAATTCATGATTTTCAATTTCATGGATATTGGTCGAGCGGTAAAGCTCAGAAAAATGTGCTTGCTTGAGAAGTGTGCTTCCAACAAAACCAGAGAATCCAATTAGCGCATTATTCATCATTACTCCAGCGAACTCTTGAACTTTTCTGTTTCGAGTTTTTCAAGAACATCGTAAATATTGTCAATCTTGCCGCCTAATACCGAATAGCAACCAGGCAGCTCTGCATGTTTTTCAAAAAGAATCGGACGACCATCATCCCCTTCGTTCTTGACCAAAACGGTTTTGATCTCAAAAAGTGAATCGACATACTTTGCTTCAAGTGCAGCGGGTAGATAACGGCCCACATCACGGATCATGCGATCTACGCGAGTAGCCCGGTCGTACTGGTCAAGCGTCCTGTATGGGTCAATACCCAGTTCGTCTTTCCAGCTGAAGTGTGGGGTGTAACGAACGTGCGACAGCGTGTGCAGGTCGCGAGCCGGAAACGGCATCATTGAGAAAAATGGCCCGTCCATGACCGTGACCCCAATTTCCTTGAGCACGTCGGGCGCTTGCATAAGCGCCATTTCAGTCACCTCCTGCTTAAGACCTGTTTGCGTACCTGGAAAGTCGCCTGAAAACTGATTGAGTCCGCTGTAGGTGCAATTGAAGACGTATCGACAGCTTATGGAGAAAGCGTCTCCTGACTTCGGCTGGAGTGCGACGGTCAAGCTACTGTCGGCTGGTGAACGTGAAATCGCTAACGCACGGGTTGAATAATGGACTTCGACACCCGCATCCTTTAACTCTTTAACAGCCCACTCGGCAAGTCGCGTCGAGTCGAACACATACTCCTCGACGAGAAAAACATCTTCAATCAGTCGGGGTTCAAAAAGCCGCTTTAAACCAGTTTCAGCGGGTTTGATCTTCGCTCCGATTTCATGGCAAAATCGCTCAAATTGCTTGGATGTTACTTTAGAATTGCGTCTTGCAATGGCGTAGAGCTTTACAAAGTCCTGCTTTACGGCTTGCGGCCAATCTCGTACAAACCGGGGCAAATTGACTTGGCTACGAAAGGCTGTGGTAAAGCTTCTGGGGTAATGGTATCCATTGTGTACGCGTGCCTGGTTGTTATACGAGGCACGGAGCAGCAGTTCCTGCTCCCGCTCCAGGAGGATCACCCGGCGCAATCCACGGGTCTTGGCAAGGTAGATCGCGATTGCAGACCCGTAAAAGCCACCGCCAATGATGACAGCATCTGCAGTGACGCCTTGCATGGTCATGTAACAACCTGATCAGAATTGCTTGAAATAATCTTTGCCGACGACGAGACATCCTCAATGTTCAGCTTCTCTCGACGGGTCATGCGTGCGCTGGTGAACTCTTGGCCAACGTGATAGAGCGGCCCCTCATTACTGAGGCTGGCCATGTGCAATATGTACTCGCCAAGCACTAAAAGCACGAGAGATATCAGGAAAAACATGCCTGATTGTTGCAACGACATACTTACCCAGCCTGGCGCCACCTGAGCTTTAAAAATTCCGATGGCAACAACATAGACTGAATAAATCAAATTGGCAACTGCCCCGAACAAGGACAACGAGGTCACAAGGCGCATGGGAGCTTGCGTCGTCGAGACGAGAAGGCGCATCCCCCGATCAATGCTTTCGCCCAATTTTTTGGTATGCTTTGCAAGTGGTTTGGCGCTGTACTCCATGTTGATGCGCGCAAAGCCACCAGTTGCCGGCAAGTGCCGATAAGTGAGGGCTGGCTGGGGGTGCTGCAAGATAAAGTTCACGACGCGCTTACTCAGTAGCCTGTACTGAGGCGCCTCTTTGGCCAGACGTATTCCATTGAACGATTTATATAGAAAATTGAAGCTTGCATAGGCCGCTTGGTAAGCGAAACTTTGGCGCGGTTTCTGCAGATTGTTTACAAAAACAACATCAGTTCCCGTAACTGCTTTATCAAGCATGTCAGGCAAAAATCCGATATCGTCAAGAAGCGGATCTATTACCGCAACAAAATCGCCAAGTGCGTTCTCGAGTCCCACCCATGATGCCGTGTCACCATCAACTTCCTTGGTCAGAGCATAGACCTGCAAATTTGGATAGCCCGATTGGCCTGTGAGATTTCTTAGTACAAGAACGCTTTCATCATCGGATGCGTTGTCCACGATAATCAACTCGTAATCGGTGACGAGTGATGACAGTTTTTCAGAGGCAATGTGAATAATGCTCTCTAGCTGATGGCCTTGATTGCGTACAACATACACAATAGACAGAAATACCGGGAAAAAAGCCATTCTTGTGGTCCCCACAACACGCATCTTTGCGATCTTATTGCATTTATCTACAAAATCTTATCATTTTAAACCGTGTGGGGGCTTACGTCACCCTGTTGGGGGCTCTGCCACTTAATCTTTGCCAGTTGATCCGGTTCAAGCCTATTTTTGTGATGTGACGCATTCGTCACCCCACGTCCCAGGTGGCCTGCACGGCAGGCGCCACGGTGATCCCTTCGGTTGTAGCAAGGTGGGCAAGGCCGAGGCTTTCACCACCGCAAAGACCAATGCATAGGTGATGGCCGGGCGCACCGAGGCCTGCAATGCATCGAACCAGCGCGTGCCTCAGGCGCTGCTGCTTCATCTGATGATCGAGGAAGGCAACCTCTTGCTTGCGGCCCTGGCTATCCCAAAACAGCGTGAGTAACTCCGGGAAAGCGCTGCTGAGAAACCCCAGCATTGATACTGGCAAGGTCAGCATGATCAGGGACCTTCACCAAAAAATTTCAGCTTGATCAGCACATCTGCGACCAGGACAGCAGCATGGCCCGGAGAGAGCGGCATGTGGCCAGCGGCAGCTGACTAGCCAGACTTGCTAAGTCCGCAAACCCACTCAGCGTTCCGCAGGTGTTCGCGGGGGCTGGTGCGAGTACATAAGAAAAAACGCCACCCGAAGGTGGCGTTTTTGAACGTGAAACGAATTCTTGGTGGCCCGGGGCGGAATCGAACCACCGACACAAGGATTTTCAATCCTCTGCTCTACCGACTGAGCTACCAGGCCAAGGCGGAGAATTATAGCAGAAAGACTTTCCACCTGACCAGAGCTAGCTGTGTTCAAATGCAACAGATGGCCAAAACATGGTGCTTTGGCATCGCTAGTGACATGAGGATGCGACGATGCGGCGACGGAATGGCGTGCAATGGCTGGTGCTGGGCGGCTTGTTCAGCGTGGTGTGCGGGGCGGCGCGGGCCGATGGCCTGGCCGATTTGAATGCGGCGCTGGCGCGGCTGCAGGGGCAAACGCCGATCAAGGGGCAGGTTGAATCGAAAACCTGGCGCCGCGAAGGCGAGGGCAAGGAGGCGGAAGAAGATAGCGGCACGGCCACGGTGGCCGTCGAAGGCGGACCGGTGGGCTTGCAGGTGCTCTATGGCAAGGATTTGCTGGCGAAGGTGGAAGCCGAGCAGCGCGCCAAGGTGAAAGACCCGAAGGTCAAGACGCCGACCGGCTTTGCGCTGGGAGAAATGAAGGCGACGGAGCTGCGTTCCATGGTGTCGGCGGCGGATGCCCTGTCGCGCGAGATCGACGAAGCCGTGTTCGGCGGTGAAAAGATGGATAGCTATAAAGGCAAGCCGGCGCGTTTGCTCAGCTTTACCTTATCGCTCGACAAGGTTCCCGAGAAAGATCGCAAGTATGTGAAAAAGTTCGACGGCGGCATCGAGGTGTGGATCGCTGCGGACGGTACGCCGCTGGCCAGCCGTTTCCATTTCGACGTCAGCGGGCGGGCCTTTGTGGTGGTCAGCTTTACGCAAAAAATGGACGAAACGCGCCAGTATGGCGTGAGTGGCGATCACTTGCTGTTGCTGCGCAAGGAGAGCAAGAGCGCCACCTCGGGCGCGGGAGAGAAGGTGGAAAGCAAGATCGTCAAGACCTTGCAGTTGCAGCCCTGATTTTTTCCACGATCACTCAAGCCGCTGAACCAGCGGCTTTTTTACATGGCGGCGTTGCCGCCCAGGCCGCTCTTTTGCAGCACGCAGCGCCCCGCCTCGCAGCTGGCGCCCGGGTCCGTGACGATGGCGCAGGTGGACATCATGCCGTCTGACTGCTGCTGTTTGCGGCTCGCTTCGGCATGCGCCTGGGCCAGGGCCTTGAGTTTCTTGCCGTCAATGTCTTTGCTGGACCAGGCCAGATAGCGCTCCGGGCCGCCGCACGCCTTGGCGCCGATGGCGATGGTTTGGCACTGCTGGGTGGAGTCGCAGGCGGCGGCGCCCACTTCCGCCTCGATCTGCGCCAGCAAGCCCGCATTGCCCGGCGCCGGGGGCGCATCCTGCTTGGGCGCGCTGCCGCAGGCGCTGGCGGCCAGCAAGAGGAAGGTGGCGCAGGCGGCGCGCAGCAGGGCGGGGTAATTGGGTGTGTGCATGCCTTCATCATGTGCCACGCTTGCGTAAATGGCAAGCGCGATTCGCACTCGGCGAGAACCTTGATCCTGGTCATTTATATTATCAAGCAGTCAAAGTTAATATAAATCAACATCCAATCAGTGATGTACGGGTGGCAACCGGACCGGCGCGCCGCATTCCCGCGCCGGTGCGCGCCGCCGATTCGGGAATGTTTTCAGGAGTAGACCATGCGCCGTACCCTCTCACCCTTGCTCTTCATCACCAGCCTGGCCTTTGGCGCCATCGTGCATGCCGCCGACCGGGAGCCGATCCAGCCCATCGCCGCCGCCAAGGTCGCCCATCCGGCGATGGTGGAACTGGGCAAGAAATTGTTTTTCGATCCGCGCCTGTCGCGCTCGGGCTTTATTTCCTGCAATAGCTGCCATAACCTGAGCATGGGCGGCACGGATAACATCAAGACCTCGATCGGCCACAACTGGCAGCGCGGGCCCATCAATTCGCCTACGGTGCTCAATGCCGGCATGAACGTGGCGCAATTCTGGGATGGCCGTGCCAAGGATTTGCAGGAGCAGGCGGGCGGTCCCATCGCCAATCCCGGCGAGATGGCTTTTACGCACGAGCTGGCCATCGATGTGCTGGCGTCGATTCCCGCCTACCGCCAGGAATTCAGGCAAGTGTTTGGCCAGGACAAGCTGAGCATCGAGCAAGTCACGCGCGCCATCGCCGCCTTCGAAGAGGTGCTGGTGACGCCCGGTGCGCGTTTCGATCAATGGTTGATGGGCAAGAAAAGCGCGCTGACGAAAGACGAGCTGGCCGGCTACCAGCTGTTCAAGACGAGCGGCTGTATCGCCTGTCATAACGGTCCCGCCGCGGGCGGCAATACCTTCCAGAAGATGGGCGTCGTCGAGCCGTACAAGACGGCCATGACGACGGAAGGGCGCGCGGCCGTGACGGGCAAGGATGCGGACCGTTTCAACTTCAAGGTGCCGACCCTGCGCAATGTGGAGCTGACCTATCCGTATTTTCACGACGGCGAGGCCGCGACGTTGACGCAAGCCGTCGACGTGATGGGCCGCCTGCAGCTGGGCCGCACCTTCACGCCCGATGAAAACGCGAAACTGGTGGCCTTCCTGAAAACCCTGACTGGCAAGCAGCCGCACATCGTGCTGCCGATCCTGCCGCCATCGGGCGACACGACGCCGCGGCCGGTGCCGTTTGACTGAGTGAGTGTGGTGGGTGTGGTGTCGGATTAGCGGCCGCATGGCGCGTCATCCGACACTTTATGCGCTGGTGGTGGTGCCGGATTACGCCCTTGCGGGCTAATCCGACCTGCTTGTTACATGCCACGGCGTAGCCGCGTAATCCGACAGCTTGCGCAAATGCGCCGGGCATGGACGTTTACTTCAGCGTGCGGTTAAACAACTGATAAATGCGGCGGTATTCGTCATACCACGCTTCCGGCTGCACGAAGCCGTGGCGTTCCATCGGGTAGCTGGCCATTTCCCAGTTATCCTTTTTCAGCTCGATCAAGCGCTGCGACAGGCGCACGGAATCCTGGTAGAACACGTTGTCGTCGATCATGCCGTGGGCGATCAAGAGGTTGCCCGTCAGCTTGTCCGCGTATTCGATCGGCGAAGAGATTTTATACGCTTGCGGATCGAGTTCTGGCGTGTTCAGGATGTTGGCCGTGTATTCGTGGTTGTACGTCGTCCAGTCCGTCACGGGGCGCAGGGCGGCGCCCGACTTGAAGATCTCGGGCGCGCGCATCAGGGCCATCAGGCTCATGAAACCGCCATAGCTGCCGCCATAGATGCCCACGTTCCGGATGTCGCCCTGATGCTGCTGCGCCAGCCACTTGGCACCGTCGATGAAGTCTTCCAGTTCCGGGTGGCCCATCTGGCGGTAGATGGCCGTGCGCCAGGCGCTGCCGTAGCCGAGCGAGGCGCGGTAGTCGACGTCAAGCACAATGAAACCCTGTTCCACCAGCAGGTTGTGGAACATCTGTTCGCGGAAATATACGGGGTAGCGCTCGGTCACGTTCTGCAGGTAGCCGGCGCCGTGGGCGAACATCACGATCGGATATTGTTTGCCCGCTTCCAGTGTTGCCGGGCGGTACAGCTTGGCCCAGATCGGCGCCGCGCCGTGGGTCGACGGCACTTGCACCAGTTGCGGCATGATCCAGTTGCGCGCCTTGAAGGCGTCGCTGCGCGTATCCGTCAGGATATTCGCCTTGCCGCCCGCCACGCTGATCGTGGCCAGTTGCGCCGGCACGTAGCTGGTGGAATAGCGCACCAGCAGCTTGCCGTTATCGGGCGACAGGCCGAAGTTTTCCACGCCCTTCAAGCTGGTCACTTCGCGCGCGCCGCCATCTTTCGCCGTGCTGGCGCACACTTCATACGTGCCAGGCGCTTGCGGGTTGCAGACAAAGTAGGCGTTCTTGCCGTCGCGGCTCCACTCGACATTGCTTACTTCCCACTGGCCGCTGGTCAGCGCGCGCGCAGGTGCGGCACCCGTCTTCGTGTAGAGGTGGGCGTAGCCGCTTTCCTCGGACAGGTACCACAGGGTGGCGTTGTCGGGCAGCCAGCCGAATTCGTCGGCGCGGCGGTTGACCCAGGCCGCGTCGCTGATGCGGTGCACGGGCAGCAGGGCGCCATTGGCCAGGTCGACATTGGCGATCCAGCGGTCCTTGTTGTCGATGGCGCGCACGCGCACGGCCACGCGCGAACCATCCTCGGTCCAGACGATGCCGTCGCGCTGGGCGTCGACGCGCACGGGACGGTTGCCTTTCAGCGGCGTGAGCTTTTGCTCGGCGCGCAAGGCGGCCAGCGGATCGGTGGCGATGCCGGGCAGGCTGTCGAACGCGATCTCGCGCACCTTGCCCGTGCGCAGGTCGGCCAGTTTCAGGCTTTGCGCGATGGGCATGTTGCGGCCCACGCGCGTGCGCTCGTCGTCCACGTCCGGGTAGCCGGTTTCCGTGACGTAGCGCGCCAGCTTGCCCAGCTTGCCTTTTTCCGCCGCCTTGTCTTGCGTGACGAACAGCAGCCAGCGGCCGTCCGGCGACAGGGCGCTGCCGGAAATCGTCACCTTCTCGCCCAGGTAGATCGGTTCCGGCGCGCGCGTGGCGTCCAGGCGGCGCTCTTCATGGCGGCGGTCGCGGCTCGTGTCGCGGTCTTCCTTCTGGCGCGCCAGGTTGACGATCAGGCGCAGTTGCAGGTCGCGCTGCGCGTCCGCTTCCGGCTTGGCGTCCGGGTCCTTGGCGGCGCGCAGCAGGGCAACGGGGGCGCTCAGGCGGTCAACGCGGCTCCAGCTGAACCAGTCGGTGCCGCTGCGGTATTGCACGGCGCCGCCGTCGCTGGAGTATTGCGGGTCGCTGATGGCCGACACGCCGCGCGTGATCTGCACCAGGACGCCGCTTTTCAGGTCGCGCTCGAACAAGTCGCCATTGCGCAGCAGGATGGCACGCGTGCCCGCCCGGTTGACGATCATCTGCTGGCCATCGAGGTTGGCCAGCTGCGCGTCATCGACCTTCTTGCCGCTATTGAGCTTGGCGTTCGCGCCGGACAGCTGATAGGTGTCGCGCAGGGGTGAGCCGAGGCGCTTCTGCTTGTAGTAGAGCTGGCCATTCCAGCCCCACCAGGCCGCTTCAACGGGTGTGCCGATCCAGTCGGGATCGGCCATCGCCTGGTCCAGGGTGATGGGCGTAGGCAGGGTGGGAGCAGGGGCCGCATGGGTGGCGGGCAGGGCGGCTGCAAGCAAGGTCAGCAGCAGTGGACGGGCCAACAGGGGGAGAACCAGACGCATCGGAGATCACTTTAACAAGAAAGAGTGGTGAAGGTGCAAGGCTATGAGGCTGGTATTCTAGCGGAGGAGTTTCATGCAGGAAATGTCGGAAAGCTAAGCCTGATGCTGGGCCAGCCAGGCGATCAGCGCGTCCAGCGGCATGGGGTGGGCATACAGATAGCCTTGCAAGCCGTCGCAATCGTGGGCGATCAGGAAGTTGGCCTGCTCCACCGTTTCCACGCCTTCGGCCACCACGCGCAAGCCCAGGTGGCGGGCCATGGCCAGGATGGCTTGCACGATGGCCGTATCGCGTGCGTCGCGCGGCGTGTCGTCGATGAAGCGCTTGTCGATTTTCAGCTCATACAGCGGCATCGAAGTAAGGTAGGCCAGGCTGGAATAGCCGGTGCCGAAATCGTCGATCGAAAAGCGGATGCCCATGGCGGCCAGTTCGCGCATGCGCGCCAGCGAGGCGTCGCGCTGGTCGATCAGCAAGCCTTCCGTCAGTTCCAGTATCAGGGCCGTGGCCGGCGTGCCGTGCTGGGCCAGCGCTGCCTGCACGCGGGCAGCGAAATCGGGCTGGCGAAACTGGGCCGGGCTCACGTTGACGGACAGGGCGATGGGCTGGCCGGCCTGCGCCAGCCGCGTGGCGGCGCGGCATGCTTCGTGCAGCGCCCAGTGGCCCAGGCGCACGATCAGTCCCGATTCCTCGGCGATGGGGATGAAGACGTGGGGCGACACCTGCGTGCCGTCCGCCTGCGGCCAGCGCATCAGCAGCTCGGCGCCCGTGACCCGGCCATGGCGGTCCACCTGCGGCTGCACATGCATACACAGCTCGCCGTCGTCGAGGGCGCGCGCCAGTGCACGCTCCAGTGTCAGGCGGCGCTCGACGCCGGCCTGCATGGCCGCCTCGAAAAACGCGATGCCATTGCGCCCTTCCGCCTTGGCGCGGTACATGGCGATATCCGCCTCGCGCAGCAGGTCGTGTGCCTGCTGGCCCGCTTTTGGCAGCAGGGTCACGCCGATGCTGGCCGAGCAGTGGTAGGACTGCGCGCCGATATCGAAGTCGCGCGCGATGGCACTGCGGATCTTCTCGGCCACCTGGGCCGCCGTGCGGGCGGCGCTGTCCGCGTCATCGGTCAGGTGAGTCAGCAGCACGACGAATTCGTCGCCGCCCAGGCGCGCCACCGTATCGGCCTTGCGCATCAGCTGGGCCAGGCGTTCAGCGGCCATGCGCAGCAGCGCGTCGCCGGTGGCGTGGCCGCGCGCGTCGTTGATGTGCTTGAAGTGGTCGAGGTCGATGAACATCAGCGCGCTGATCGACGGGTCGCGCGGCGCGGCGGCCAGCAGATGCGCGATGCGGTCCATCAGCAGGCGCCGGTTGGGCAGTCCCGTCAGCACGTCATAGAAGGCCAGGCGGTGGATATCCGCTTCCGATTTCTTGCGTTCGCCAATTTCGCGCTCGACGGCCACCCAGTGCGTCTGCCTGCCGGTATCGTCTGTAAACGGCACCAGTTCCGCCTCGACCCAGTAAGCCGTGCCCGCCCGGTGGTAGTTGAGCAATTCCGCCCGTACCGCTTGCGCGCCAGCCATGGCCGCGGCGATGCGCGCCAGTTCGCCCGCGTCCGTATCCGGGCCCTGCTGGAACAGCAGGCTGCGGCCCAGCACGTCGGCGCGCGCATAGCCGCTGCTGCGCTCGAAGGCGTCGTTCACGAAAATGATGCGCGTGGACGGGGCGGCGTGCGCGCCGGGGGGATGCTCCGCCACTTCGGCGATCATCACCATGTCGTTCAGGCGTGCCACCGCCGTGGCCGTCAAGCGCAGTTCCGCGTTCAGCGCCGACAGGGCCACGCCGCTGTGCTCGAGCGACAGCGCGCTCGCTTGGAGGCTTGCCAGCGCGTGCTCCAGGTGACGCAGCAGAAAGGCGCAGGACAGGGTCAGCACGGCCGCGATGAACAGGTAGTTCAGGGCAATGATCAGCGCGCGCAGCATGGGCGAATCGGGTACGCCACGCAGTTGCAGCGCCACATCCGGATGCAGGCCCAGCGCAAAGATGGTCAGCGAGGTCAGCGCCAGGCCCCACAGTGCCGGTTGCATGCCCAGCAGCAAGGCGGCCAGCACGGGAATGACCATCATGTAGATCTGGCTGATGGGGCCGATCTTCAACAGCAGGCCCACGCCAACAATGAAGGCGATGGCGAGGAATTGTCCTACCCGCCACTGGTAGGACGCGGCGCGCCAGTGCCAGAGCGCGGCGATCCAGGCAATGGCCAGCAAGTCGATGGCGACTATGGACCAGATAGCTTCGCGCGCGGCCAGCAGGGCGCTGGGAATGGCCGTGACTATGCCCAGCAGCAACACTACCTGCAGCAGGCGCGTAAAAATCTGGCCGCGCCAGTGCGCGAGATCGTTCGACGCAGCCACGCTGCCGTCCTTTCCCCAGGATGCTGTGCTGCCGAACTGGGCAGTATGATGAAAAATACTACGCGCTATCTTTCTTCATGTCATCTTAATCATTAAGCATGATTGACACGCTGGCCCGCTGGCGCTGGCCAAAAAAAAAAAAAAAAACGCCAGCCGTCAGGGCTGGCGCTGCGGCACGGGCCGATGGCCGTGCTTATTTTTTTGGCGCGCTCAGGCATTCCTTCATGAAGGCCTTGCGTGCATCGCCTTTCATGTCCTTGGCGTCGGCGTTGCACATCTTCATCTTGTTTTGCTGCGTCATGGCCGGTGCCGGCTTGGCGCTCAGGCATTCTTTCATGAAGGCCTTGCGTTCATCGCCTTTCTTGCCGGCGGCGTCCGCATTGCAGGTGGTCATTTTCGACTGTTGCGCCGTCTTGGCGACAGGCGCCGCTTCCGGTGCGGCGGCAAAGGCGGAGCCGGCGAACGCGGCGGCGATGCAGAGGGCGATGAATTGTTTCATGATAAATCCTTTAGACGCGGGCGATGGAAGGGGCATGCAATCGGCGCTGACTGCCGATATGCAAAACGTAACTAACTATATGACATTTATCAACAAAATTTACACACGAGTGTGTCTTTTTGTTACTGCCGGCTCCCAGTTGCCCGCAAACCGGCCCGGGCGGCCATTCCGCGGCGGCAAGCGCCCTGTTTTTTGCTATGCTAGCGACTTTCCACCGGCCGATGCCGCTGCCCTGGCCGGCGCACCCTCAATACGGAGTAGTTATGGTCTCGTTGCAAGAGCAGTTTTTAAAGGCCGGCCTGGTCGACAAGAAAAAGGTCAAGCTGGCCAACCAGGACAAGAGCAAGCAAAAGAAGGACGAGCGCAAGAGCGGCACGCAAAGTGTCGACGAGGTGCGCCTGGCCGCGCTCGAGACGCAGCGCAAGAATGCCGAGCGGGCGCGCGAACTGAACGCCCAGCGCGACGCGGCCGCCAACCAGAAAGCCATCGTCGCGCAGATCGCGCAAATGGTGCAAAAGAACAGCCAGAGCAAGGGCAACAATGGCGACGTGCCGTATAACTTCACCTTCAACAACAAGATCGAGCGCATCTATGTGACGGCCGCCGTGCAGGCCCACCTGGTGGCGGGCCGCCTGGTGATCGTCTGCCTGGGCGGCGCCGTGGAACTGGTGCCGCGCATCATCGCCGACAAGATCGCCGAACGCGACCCCGCCATCGTCGTGCGCGTCAAGCAGGCCAGCACGGAAGTGGACGAGGATGATCCGTATGCGGCGTTCCAGATTCCTGATGATTTGATGTGGTAAGAGCGATGCGGCTGGCCGCAGGCGGCCGCCTTGCGTGATTTGAGAACGCCAACCTTCGGGTTGGCTTTTTTTTGCGTTAATTCGGTGCGACAGGCAGGCCAAATCCTGCAGGTAATCGACCCAGGATGTCGCCAGTGATGCCGGAGTAAAAAATAATGCCGGCCATATTGCCGGCAAGGTAAATGCTTTGTATTGTTTTCATGTCCGTTCTGTCCGGAGTAAACTCGGACCGGTAGAAATCATAGACCAGGTAAGGCGCCGCCACTTTCATCACGAGCAGCGCCTTCAAGGCGGGTAGCTCTTTTTCCGCGACGGCATTTTCCATCGTCAACTGGATGACAGGTTTCTTGTTAGATTGAAAAATTGTCACGCTGAAAATCCAGGAACGGGATGCGATTGACTGCAATGCCCAGTCTTGCCGTGTCGGTTTCTTCGATGGGGTATTTTGCGCGATAGCTGCCAGGGCCTTTGTACGGACCTTTTGATTTCAGTTTGTAGCTCAATTCAAATTGATCCAGGCCCTTGTATCGCATTTTGTTGAGGTCGTAGTCAGGCGCGCCGATGTTATTGAGCTCAAAAGAGTAAGGCAAGACAAAGAGCTTTACTTTTCCCGTATTCGCATTGAATTCGTAGCTGATGGCATTGGAAGATTGTCCGTTGTTTTTGACCGGGGTCACCAAGGCAAACCAGTCATTCAAGCTTGAGTTGCCGATGATTTTTTCATCCAGGGCAGCGGTCTTTCTACGCTGATAATCAGCCGTCGATTCGAATTCCCCCTTTTTGTCGGCCACGAATTTTTGTATTGCTGTCACGGCGAGGCCAAGCGGCAAGCCAGGGTAGTCGGGATCAATGCGGCCGCTTGCCAGCATCTGCATGGTAAACGTCGACGCTGCCAGCCTTTTTTCCCATGGCCTGAGTGGGATTGCGCGCCGGGGTTCCTGCTGCGTGGTGCTTGAAGACGTTGTTACCGGTGCTGCGACTTGCGCAGGCTGCGCCATCGCGGTACTGGCAAGGGCACTGGCAACGGCCAGAAATAAACATTGTTTCACGGTCATCTTCCTTGATACGGGCGTTAATCTTTAATTAATCTTAACATGTTTCCCGTGGGGAAAATCCTGTGGCAGGAATGCCGGCGCCTTGTGCAATGGTGCCGGATGATGCGCTGGGAGGGGATGTGACGGCGCTATCGAATGTGACGGCGCCACAAACAAAAACGCCACCCGAAGGTGGCGTTTTTGAATGTGAAACGAATTCTTGGTGGCCCGGGGCGGAATCGAACCACCGACACAAGGATTTTCAATCCTCTGCTCTACCGACTGAGCTACCAGGCCAAGGTGGCGAATTATAGCAGACCAAAACGCGAATGCAAGAGCTGGCTGCCATTTTCCCCGGATTTCTTGCGGCGGCAGCTATTTATTTGCCTGTGGCGCAAATATGATTTGAGATGAGCGGTATTTTTCTCAACAAAAGATGGGCGCATAGTGTGGTCATCGTTACTGACTTGAGAGGATAACCGCATGAACGCCAGCACCCGACACACCGCCATCCCTGAAATTGGCCTGGGCACTTTCCGCCTGCAGGGCCAGGTCGTCATCGATTCCGTCACCACGGGCCTGGACGTCGGCTACCGCCATATCGATACGGCGCAAATCTACGGCAACGAAGCCGAAGTGGGCCAGGCGATCGCCGCCAGCACCGTGCCGCGCGAAGAACTGTTCGTCACCACCAAGATCTGGATCGAGAACCTGCAGCGCGACAAACTGATCCCCAGTTTAAAAGACAGCCTGCACAGGCTGCAACTGGAGCAGCTGGACCTGACCCTGATCCACTGGCCGTCGCCGAATGACGCCATTCCCGTCGCCGAATACATGACGGCGCTGGCGCAGGCCAAGGCACAGGGGCTGACCAGGGCCATCGGCGTGTCGAATTTCACCAACGCGCAGCTGCGGCAAGCCATCGATACCGTGGGCGCATCGGTAATCGCCACGCAGCAGGTCGAGATCCACCCCTTCCTGCAAAACCGCAAGGTGATTGACTTCGCGCGCAGCCAGGGCATCCACATCACGGCCTACATGCCGCTCGCATATGGCAAGGTGATGGCCGATCCCGTGATCGCTGCCATCGCGGCCCGGCACGGCGTGACGCCGGCGCGGGTGGCCCTGAGCTGGTCGCTGCAGCAGGGCTTTGCCGTGATCCCGTCGTCGACCAAGCGCGCCAATCTGGAGGCGAACCTGCATTTCCAGCGCATCACCCTGTCGCCGGACGAGATGGCGCAGATGGCGACCCTGGAACGCGGCGAGCGCCTGGCAAATCCGGACGGCCTGGCGCCGCAGTGGGATTGAGATGCAGACCATGACGGCGATGCACAAGCTGGGGCAGGGCGGTTTCAGCATCGGCCTGGAACTGCCGCTCGATAATGACTGGTCGTCCATGGGGCGCCAGGCGAATGCGGCGTCCGGCCGCCTGCCGGGCGAGCCTGACCTGAAACAGCACGCGGTGCTGGCCAAGCTGGCCGACCGCCTGGGTTTCCGCGCGCTGTGGCTGCGCGACGTGCCTTTGTACGACCCCTCGTTCGGCGATGCGGCCCAGGTCTTCGAGGTATTTACTTACCTGGGCTACCTGGCCGGCATCACCGAGAACATCTTGCTGGGCACGGCCGCCGTGGTGCTGCCGCTGCGCGAACCCGTGCTGACGTTAAAGGCGGCGGCCAGCGTGCAGCAGTTGAGCGGCGAACGTTTGCTATTGGGCGTGGCCAGCGGCGACCGGCCCGTCGAGTATCCCGTGTTTGGCCGCGATTTCGACCAGCGCGGCGCCGCCTTCCGCGAGCAGGTGGCCATGCTGCGTGACTGGGGCGAGAACCGCCTGCCATCGGGCATCCGTTTGCTGCCGAAGCCCGCCGCACCGTTGCCGCTGCTGGTGGCGGGGCTGGCGCAGCAGTCGCCCGCGTGGATCGGCGCGCAGATGGATGGCTGGCTTGCCTACCCGGGCACGCCGGACGACCATGCGCGGCGCTCGGCGCAATGGCGCGCCGTGGCCGGGGACGACAAGCCCTACGTCAGCTTCATTCACCTGGACCTGGACGAGGACCCGACCATGCCGCTGCAGCGTTTCCGTTTCGGCGGGCGCACGGGGCGCGATGGCCTGATCGCCGAGCTGCACGCCATGCGCGCGGCCGGCGTGCGGCATATCGGCTTGCAGCTGCGGCAGAACCGCCGCCCGCTGGCCGAGGCGCTGCAGGAGATCGCGCAATATGTGCTGCCCGTGTTTCATGCGGAAGCTTGAGCTGGTGCAGCCTGTCCTGTACTTCCGGACTATCTGAAAAGGGCGGGGCAAACGCTATAATGGCCGCATGAACAGTCCCACTCCCCCTACCATGCGGCGCTTCATGCATAGCCACAGCGACGTTTGCATCGTCGGCAATGGCGCCATCGCGAAAACCACGGCGCTGGCGTTTGCCCAGGCAGGACAAAGCGTCACCCTGTTATGCCCGGCCAGCCCGCCGGCCGCCGCTTTGGCCGCCAAGCCGGCCGAGCCAAGCTGGGATGTGCGCGTGTATGCGCTCAATCACACGGCGCACCAGCTGCTGTCGTCCCTGAAGGTGTGGGGCGCGCTGGAGGCGGACAGGGTGGCGCCCGTTGATGCCATGCTGGTCAACGGCGACGGCGCGCAGGCCGGCGGACTCGGTTTCGACGCCTATGGCGCCCACGTGGGCACCCTGGCGTGGATCGTCGAAGACCGCAACCTGGGCCAGGCGCTGGACGCCGCGCTGAAATTCGCGCAGAACGTCAACGTGGTGCAGGGCCGCGCCAGCCGCCTGGAATGGACGAATGATTCCACCATCGTGCATCTCGACAGTGGCGACAGCATCACCTGCGCGCTGGTCGTGGGCGCGGACGGCGCCCAGTCGTGGGTGCGGGGCCAGTGCGATATCGGCCTCGATTACCGCTCATATGGCCAGCGCGGCGTGGTCAGCAACTTCGCCTGCGCAAAGTCGCACCATGGCGCGGCGCACCAGTGGTTCACGGGCAGCGAAGGCATCGTCGCCCTGCTGCCGCTGCCAGGGGACCGCGTCTCGCTGGTCTGGTCGGCGCCCGATGCGCTGGCCGATACCTTGATGGCCGAACCGGTCGACGCCCTGGCCGCGCGCCTGGCAGTCTTCTGCGAGGACAAACTGGGCAAGCTCACGCCTTTGCAGCCGGAACTGGTGCGCGCGTTTCCGCTGACCCTGATGCGCCCGCACGCCATGGTGGCGCCGCGCGTGGCCCTGGTGGGCGACGCCGCGCACGTGGTGCATCCGATGGCCGGCCACGGCATGAACCTGGGTTTTGCCGACGTGGCGCAGCTGGTCAAGACCATCAGCGAACGCGAAGCGCACCGCGGCATCGGTGACGAGCGCGTGCTGGCCCGCTATGCGCGTGCGCGCAAGGAAGACGTGCTGCTGATGCAGCTGGCCACCGATGGCCTGGCGCGGTTATTCGGCGCCGATCTGGAGCCGCTGCGCGTAGTTCGCAATTTGGGATTAAACTTGCTGGATAAATTACCGGCCCTGAAGCGGAAAATGATTGCGCACGCATTGGGACATCCGTAAATATCAGCGAATCTTAAGATATCGCCGGATAATGGTAGCAGTGAAAATTCAAGGTCGCGCAGCTCGTCTGCGGCGATCGTTTTGTTAAAGAGATAACGGCGCCGGGCCCCCTGCCAGTTTCGCCGGGCGTTACAAGTGGAGAAGTGATAGTGATGAAAATGAGCAGAATCGCATTGGTACTGGCCTCGGGCCTGATGATGTCGTGCGCCGGCGCGGAAACGCCGACGGAAGCGAATATCAAGAAGCTGATCGAGCCGCGCCTGGGCGAAGGCGCCAAGGTGGACTCGGTCAAGGAGACCCCGTACGGCGGCCTGTTCGAAGTGCGCACGGGTGGCGACATCCTGTACACGGACAAGAATGCGCAGTATCTGTTCGTTGGCCACGTCTTCGACGCCAAGACCTCGCAAGATCTCACCAAGGTGCGCCTGGATGAAGTCAACCGCATCAAGTTCTCCGACCTGCCGCTCGATTCGGCCATGAAAACCGTCAAGGGCAATGGCAAGCGCGTGATCGCCGTGTTCGAAGATCCGAACTGCGGCTATTGCAAGCGCTTCCGCCAGAACGCCTTGAAGGAAATCGACAACGTCACCGTCTACACCTTCATGTACAACATCCTGTCGCCCGATTCGATCGCCAAGTCGCGCAATATCTGGTGCTCGCCAGACCGCAACAAGGCCTGGGACGACTGGATGCTGAACGGTAAAGTGCCAGCCGCCTCGCCGGCCAATTGCGCCAACCCGCATGAGAAAATCCTCGCATTGGGCCAGCAATTGCGCGTCTCCGGCACGCCAGCCATCTTCTTTGCCGACGGCAGCCGCATTCCGGGCGCAGTCGATGCGAAAACGCTGGAACAGAAATTCTCGACCATTAAGTAATCCGGGCTGTCGCCAGGAAGGCTGGACGGCGCGCCCTCGCAAGGCGCGCTTTTTTTTGCTTTTTTTTCCGCTGTCGTATCATCAAGTGTTGTTCATAGACGCCATAACAATCCAAAAAAGGGGAAGCAGCAGATGATTACCTTGAATATCAACGGACGCGACACGCAAGTCGACGCCGATCCATCCACGCCCATCCTGTGGGCACTGCGCGATAACCTGGACATGACGGGTACCAAGTTCGGCTGCGGCGCGGCCCTGTGCGGCGCCTGCACGGTGCACCTGGACGGCCAGCCGATCCGCTCCTGCATCACGCCGATTTCTTCCGTCGGCGCGCAAAAGATCACCACCATCGAAGCGATGGAAAACGACCAGGTGGGCAAGGCCGTGCAGGCGGCCTGGGTACGCCACGACGTGCCGCAATGCGGCTACTGTCAAAGCGGCCAGGTGATGAGCGCGACGGCCCTGCTGCGCACCAACAAGTCGCCCAGCGATGCCGACATCGATGGCGCCATGAGCGGCAACATCTGCCGCTGCGGCACCTATCAACGGATCCGCGCGGCCATCAAGGACGCGGCCAAGACCCTGGCCTGAGGAGAGCGACATGCGTATCGAATGGTTGAATCAGGAAGCATTGCAGCATGGCGGCGTGACCCTGGGCGCGGCGCTGGCATCGGCGCCGGTGGCTGTCGTTGGCGCGGCCGATGGCGTGTCGCGGCGCGGTTTCATGAAAGCCGGCGCGGTGGCTGGCGGTGGCTTGATGCTGGGCTTTTTCCTGCCCGGCGCAGGCAAGCTGGCGCAGGCGGCCGATGCCGCTCCCGCCAAGCCCGTGTACGCGCCGAACGCCTTCTTGCATATCGCGCCCGATAACACGGTGACGGTGCAGGTGAACCGGCTGGAATTTGGCCAGGGCGTGCAAACCAGCTTGCCCATGCTGATCGCCGAGGAACTCGACGCCGACTGGAGCCTGGTGCATGGCGCCCTGGCGCCGGCCGGCGAGCAATACAAGGATGCCGCCTACGGCATGCAGATGACGGGCGGTTCGGGCAGCATCGCCCATTCGTTTACGCAGTACCGCGAAATCGGCGCCAAGGCGCGCGCCATGCTGGTGGGCGCCGCCGCCGCGCAATGGAAGGTGAATCCCGACCAGGTGCGCGCCGCCAAGGGCGTGCTGTATGGCCCTGGCGGACAAAAGGCGACGTATGGCGAGTTTGCCGACGCGGCCATGCGCCAGAGCGTGCCCGCCACGGTCAAGCTGAAAGACCCGCGCGACTTTTCCATCATCGGCAAGCCCGTGAAGCGCCTGGACGCGGCCGCCAAATCCACCGGCAAGCAGCAGTTCAGCATCGACTTCAAGCCACCTGGCGCCAAGGTAGCGATGGTGGCGCGCCCGCCCGTGTTTGGCGCCAAGGTGGCGAAATTCGACGCCAGCAAGGCCAAGGCCATTCCTGGCGTGCTCGACGTGCTGGAAGTGAAGACCGACCGTGGCGGCAGCGGCGTGGCAGTGATCGCCACTGGCTACTGGCCCGCCAAGCAGGGCCGCGACGCGCTGGTGATCGAGTGGGATAGCAGCGCCGTGGAAAAGGTCAGCAGCGACAAGCAGCTGGCCGCCTTCAAGGCGCTGGCGAAAACGCCGGGCACGGTGGCGCGCCCATTCGATGTCGCCGCGCTGGCCAAGGCGCCGAAGAAAATCGACGCCGTCTACGAGTTCCCTTACCTGGCGCACGCGCCGATGGAGCCGCTCAACTGCGTCATCGACCTGCAGGTCGACAAATGCACGATGTGGGTGGGTTCGCAATTCCAGACGGGCGACCAGGCGGCGATTGCCGCCACCTCCGGCCTGAAACCGGAACAGGTGACCCTGCACACGATGATGGCGGGCGGCGGCTTTGGCCGGCGCGCCGTGCCGTCGTCCGACTACGTGGTCGAAGCCGTCAACGTCGCCAAGGCATACCGGGCGGCGGGCAAGAGCGGCCCCTTGAAACTGATGTGGAGCCGCGAGGATGACATCAAGGGCGGCTACTACCGGCCGTCGCATGTGCACCGCGCGCAGATCGGCCTCGACGCCAAGGGCAAGATCGTGGCATGGGACCACATGATCGTCGGCCAGTCCATCATGGCCGGTACGCCATTCGAAGCCTTCATGGTGAAAAATGGCGTCGATGGCACCATGGTCGAAGGCATGGGCGAGCCGTACACCTTGCCGATGAAGCTGTCCGTGCACACGGCCAAGGCGAACGTGCCCGTGCTGTGGTGGCGCTCCGTCGGCTCGACGCACACGGCCTTTGTCATGGAAACCCTGATCGACGAGGCGGCGCACGTGGCGAAAATGGACCCCGTTGCCTACCGCAAGCAGCTGATCGACGCCAAGCACACGCGCCACATCGCCGCGCTGGATCTGGCCGTGGCCAAGTCCGGCTATGGGAAGAAGAAGCTGCCAAAGGGGCAGGCCTGGGGCGTGGCCATGCACGAGTCGTTCAATTCCGTGGTCGCCTATGTGGTGACGGCATCGGTGGTGGAAGGCGCGCCCAAGCTGCACCAGGTGTGGGCCGGCGTGCATTGCAACCTGGCCGTCAATCCGCTGACGATCGAGGCGCAAGTGCAGGGCGCCGCGCTGATGGCGCTGGGCATGACGATTCCGGGTGCCGCCATCACGCTCAAGGATGGCGTGGTGGAGCAGCAGAACTTTGGCGACTACCCGGTGCCGCGCATGCCCGACATGCCGGTGATCGAGGTGCACCTGGTGCCGTCGGGCGACGCGCCGACGGGCATGGGCGAACCGGGCGTGCCGCCATTGGCGCCCGCCTTCGCCAACGCGCTGTTCGCCCTGACGGGCAAGCGCCTGCGCAAGCTGCCGTTCGACCTGGCCGCCGCATGACGGCAGTGGTG
The DNA here is from genome assembly GCF_002878455.1 of Janthinobacterium sp. AD80. Taxonomy (GTDB): domain Bacteria; phylum Pseudomonadota; class Gammaproteobacteria; order Burkholderiales; family Burkholderiaceae_D; genus Janthinobacterium. The sequence continues at coordinate 5,215 of NZ_NRDQ01000027.1, read as the reverse complement.
TTGTGAGTACGGTCGGCATCTTGCTGGCAGCCGGAAGGGGACGCAGGTTCGACCCTTCCGGCGTGCAGAACAAATTACTGCAGCCCTTGAAGGAAGGTCCGCACGCCGGCTTGCCGGTGGTGGTGGCGGCAGCGACGAACATGCTGGCGGCCCTGCCGCGCGTGCTGGCCGTGGTGCGCGCCGACGACACGCAGGTGGCGCGTGCGCTCGGCGCGCTGGGCTGCGAGGTGCGCGTCTGCCACGACGCCGACACGGGCATGGCCGCCTCGCTGACCTGCGCCATCGCGCATGTGCGCGGCGCGCCGGGCTGGCTGATCGCTCTGGGCGACATGCCGAGTGTGGAAACGGCTACAATCGCCGCCTTGTCGCAAGCCATAGACGATGGCGCGCACATCGCCGTGCCCGTGTTCCAGGGCCGGCGCGGCAATCCTGTCGCGTTCAGCGCCTTCCACTTGCCGCTGCTGCTGGCGCTCGACGGCGACCAGGGCGCGCGCAGCATCGTCAACAGCCATGCCGTATGCGAAGTGAGAGTGGACGACGGCGGCATCTTGCGCGATATTGATACACCTGACGATTTGTCGCCGGTGCATGGCGCGCCCGGGCGATAGTAGAACATCCATGCCAGACACGAGGAAAACATGAAGAAAGCACCGATTAAAAAAATCACCGCAAAAGTCTCCGGCAATGCCACAAGCAAAGCCGTTGCGAAAACCAAGGCGAAAGCCGCACCGGCCGCCGGCATCCTCTACAGCATCGCCGCTCTTGATCTGGCGGGCCACATGTTCAAGGTGACGCTGACCGTCAAGGCGCCGGCCGCCATTGGCCAGGTGTTTGCCCTGCCGGCCTGGATCCCGGGCAGCTACATGATCCGCGAATTCTCGCGCAACATCGTCAGCATCCGCGCCGAAGCCGAAGGCAAGGCCGTGGCATTGGCCAAGCTGGACAAGCATTCGTGGCAGGCCGCGCCCTGCCAGGGACCCCTGACGGTGGAATACGAGGTGTATGCCTGGGACCTGTCCGTGCGCGCCGCCCACCTGGACCAGAACCACGGCTTCTTCAACGGCACCAGCGTGTTCCTGCGCGTGCTGGGCCAGGAGGCTGACGCACATGAAGTCAATATCGTGCAGCCGAAGGATGCGGCCTGCAAGAACTGGAAAGTGGCCACCACCTTGCCGGAACTGAAAGCCAAACGCTATGGCTTCGGCAGCTACCAGGCAGCCAATTACGATGAGCTGATCGACCACCCGGTGGAAATGGGCGACTTCGCGCTGGCCACCTTCACCGCGCACGGCGTGCCGCACGATATCGTCGTCACGGGCAAGGTGCCGAACCTGGACCTGGAGCGCCTGTGTCGCGACCTGAAAGCCATCTGCGAAACGCAGATCGCCTTCTTCGAGCCGAAGACAAAAAAGGCGCCGATGGACCGCTATGTGTTCATGACCATGGCCGTCGGCGACGGTTACGGCGGCCTCGAACACCGCGCTTCGACGGCATTGATCTGCGCGCGCGCCGATCTGCCGACGACGGCTTCCACCAGCACGGAAATCGGCGACGGCTACCTGAAATTCCTCGGCCTGTGCAGCCACGAGTACTTCCATACGTGGAACGTCAAGCGCATCAAGCCGGCCGCCTTCGCGCCCTACAACCTGCAGGCGGAAAGCTATTCGCCGCTGCTGTGGCTATTCGAAGGCTTCACCAGCTACTACGATGACCTGATGCTGGTGCGCGCGGGCCTGATCGACGAGGACGCCTACTTCAAGCTGCTGGGCAAGACTGTCAACAGCGTCTTGCGCGGCAGCGGCCGCACCAAGCAGAGCGTGGCCGATTCCAGCTTCGACGCCTGGGGCAAGTACTACCGCCAGGATGAAAACGCGCCGAACGCCATCGTCAGCTACTACACCAAGGGTTCGCTGATCGCGCTGGCCTTCGACCTGACCCTGCGCAGCAAGACGAACGGCGAAAAATCGCTGGACGATGTGATGCAGGCCTTGTGGCAGCGCTATGGCCGCGATTTCTACAAGGGCAAAGCGCGCGGCGTGACGCCGGCCGAAGTCGAAGACCTGTTCGACGAGATTGCCGGCACGCGCATGAAGCCCTTCTTCGAGCGCTATATCCGCGGCACGGATGATGTGCCGCTGGCGCGCCTGCTGGCGCCGTTCGGCGTCAAATACAGCGATGTGCGCAAGGCGCAAAAACCGAGCCTGGACGTCAACCTGGGCCGCGACGGCAACGATGCCAAGCTGGCGCAGGTGCACCAGGGCGGCGCCGCCCACCTGGCCGGCCTGTCGGCAGGCGACGTGCTGGTGGCCATCGATGGCTTGCGCGTGACGGGCAGCAACCTCGACACCTTGCTGGGCCGTTACGCCGTCGGCGCCAAGGTGGCGGTGCACGCCTTCCGCCGCGACGAGCTGATGACCTTCACGGCCGAACTGCAGGGCGACCGCGCTCCCGGCATCAGCCTGGCACTGCTGCCGGCGCCCAAGAAGGCCACGGGGCCGAAGCGTCCTAGCGCGCAATAAGCGCGTAGAACCGCCAGCAATACCGCCGGCGGGACTGCTTGTGCCATGCACAAGTTTTCCCTGCCGGCGATTCTCCGCCTGTTTTTCACGCTACACTCTCGCACGAACCCTGGCGCTGGCAAGCATGTGCGGCGCCACTCCACTGTCCCGTGTACCGATTCTGCCGTGAACCTAGATCCTGTTTCCATCATCCTGATGTCAACCCTGATGACGGTTGCCATGTGCGTGGTCATGTTTGCCGCGCAGCGCAGTTTCCCGCGCAACGTGGAAGGCTTGCGCGAATGGGGCATCGGCATGGCGGGCCTGGTGCTGGCCAGCGGCCTGTTTGGCTTGCGCGGCATCGTCATTCCTGAAGTCTTGCTGCCACTGGCCAATTCCATGTTCCTGTGGGGCGTCGGCTTGCTGATGGTGGGCACGCAGCGGTTCTATGGCGTGCGGCCCAGCTGGCACCTGTTTCACGGGGCATGGCTGCTTGGGTTGCTGGTGATGCTGTGCTGGCTGTACCTGTGGCCCGACTTCGCCATGCGCGTGGCCATGTTTTCCTTTCTCATGCTGGCGCTGAACCTGACGCAATTTATCGTCATCGTGCGGCATGGCGAGCGCCACGCCACGACCTGTTTTTTTGGCCTGCTGATGCTGGTGCAGGCGCTGGCGATGCTGCACCGTGGCGTGAACGCCTTGCTGGGCGGCGCCGGCAGCGACATGATGCATGGCGGCCCCCATTACAATCTGTACTTGGCGCTGCTCGCCTTCATGACCTTGCTGCTGCCCGTCGGCTTCATCACGGTGGCCACGCGCCGCCTGCAGACCTTGCTCGAGCAGCGCTCCAACCGCGATCCGCTGACAGCGCTGCTGAACCGGCGCGGCTTTGCCGACTTCCACGCCCGGCATAGCGCGCGCCAGCCCTTGGCCGTGATGAGCATCGACCTGGATTTTTTCAAGGCCATCAATGACCGGCACGGCCATGCCATGGGCGACCGCGTACTGGTCGACGTGGCAAGCGTGATCCGCGGCGTCTTGCGCGACAGCGATGCCGTGGCGCGTTTCGGCGGCGAGGAGTTTGTCGTCCTGCTGCCCGAGTCGCAGCAGGCACGCGCCGAACTGCTGGCGCAGCGCATCCAGGCGGCGCTGCGCCAGCCGCGTCCGGACGCAAGCTTGCCGCACTACACGCTGAGCATCGGCATCGCCTGCCAGGCGGCGGAGGACGAATCGCTCGACAGCATGCTGCAGCGCTCGGACAGGGCGCTGTACCGCGCCAAGCAGCTGGGACGCAACCGTGTCGAGGTCGCCACGCCCGCATTGCTTTCGCCGCAAGCGCCGCAGCATATTTGCCTTAACTGAACTAAATTTTCCATAACTGAACTAAAATTGCTGTAATGATTTTTTAGGCCGCCTCCGCCAGTGGAAACCCTCGATCCCCGCACCATCATGTTGATGACTACCCTGATGTGCGGGGCCATGAGCATCGTCATGTTTTCCGTCTACCGCAGTTTCCGGCGCGAGGTGCATGGACTGGGCCACTGGTCGGCGGGCCTGCTGCTGCTGGTGCTGGCATCCTTCCTGTTCAATATGCGCGATAGCTGGCCCGATGCGGTGGCGCTGCTGGGGGCGAACACGGTCCTGATGCTGGGCATCGGCCTGTCGATGCTGGGCACGGAAAAATTCTATGGGCAGGGCCCCAGCCTGCGCTGCTATGCGCTGGCCTGCGGTCTCGGCGTGGCGGGCATCGCCTGGTGGCTGCTGGTGACGCCCGATTTTTCACGCCGCGTGGCGGTTTTTTCCTTCATCGTGTTTTTTTTCTATGCGCGCCAGGCGCAGCTGGTGTTTGCGCACGGCGAGCGCCATTTTTCCAGTTTCTTCTTTGGCGCGCTGATGCTGCTGCAGGCTTGCGTGGTGCTGCTGCGCGGCGGCATGGCCTTGTGGCATGGCGGCGCCAGCGTGGACTTGACGGTGGCCGGCACGCAAGCCAGTATTTATCTGGCGGTGGCCAATTTCATGGCGTTGCTGCTGACGGTGGGCTTCATGACGGTGGCCACGCGGCGCCTGCAGACGATACTCGAGCGCCGCTCCACGCACGATCCCCTGACGCAGGTGCTGAACCGGCGCGGCTTCGGCGATGTGTACGAACGCGAAAAGGCGAATCTGCGCCGCAAGGGCCAGCCTTTGACCTTGCTCAGCATCGACCTCGATTTTTTCAAGTCGATCAATGACCGTTATGGCCACGCGATGGGCGACAAGGTACTGGCGCACGTGGCGCGCATCATCGGCGGCGCGCTGCGCGACACCGATTGCGTGGCCCGCTTCGGCGGCGAGGAATTCGTCGTGCTGATGCCGGACATGGCGCCGCACAACGCGCTGGGCGTGGCCGAGCGCATCCGCACCCTGCTGCATGAGCCGAACGGCCATGGGCTGCCGCCGTGTACGGTGAGTATCGGCGTGGCGTGCCAGGCATCGGTGCTGGAGGAGCTGGACCAGTTGTTGTCGCGTGCCGATGCGGCCCTGTACCTGGCCAAGGAAAATGGCCGCGACCGCATCGAGTGTGATGTGCTCAGCGTTACTGTGGTCCGGACAATGTCCGCAGCTGGAAGCGATACTGGTCGTTGAACAGGAAGGTCTCAGAGAAGTCCAGCGTCTTGCCGCGGCTGTGCATCAACTGCGCCGCGGGCGGGAAGGGCGCCGGCACGCGCCGCACGGCG
>NZ_NRDQ01000269.1 GCF_002878455.1 Janthinobacterium sp. AD80 | reverse complement strand
GCGGCCGCTGGCGGCGCGGGAATCACGCGCACGCCGTTGCCTTCGCTGCCGGGCAGGTTGGCAATGACGGGGCCGGTGGCGCGCAAGGCGTCGTCGGCAAACGGCTGCGCGCGCGTATCGACGCCCGGCGGCACGGGTACGCTGGCGTTGAGCAAACGACTGTCCGTGTAGACCATGCGCGACAGCCGGTTGTAGTTGGGGAAATCGATATTCAGCGAACGGCCATCGGCCGCCAGTTCCACGCGGGGGCGGTCCTTGCAGTTACCGACAGTCCACTGCAGCACGTCCGTGCCCTGGAAGGCCAGCACTTCATAGCGGTAGGCGCAGCCGCGCTCCTGCGTTTCGACGATCACCACGGTGCGCTCGCCCACGTTTTCCACGCGCGCCACGCGGGCCGTGACAGCCTTGTCCAGCGGCACGACACGGAACGCCTGCGACAGCTTGATCGAATACTTGCCTTTCGGATCCTTGCGCAAGGTGCCTTCCGTGCCGTCGCGCAAGCGGAAGGTGGACACCGGCGTGCCGAACAGCTCGGCCGTATCCAGGCCCACCATCACGCCGCCACGGCCATTCGGCGTCATGGCGCAGCCCGTCAACAGGACGCCGGCGGCCACGCCAGCGATCCACTTGCGCCAGTGCGCGGATGCAAAATTTTTATACGTTGCCATGCTTGATAACTTTCTCTTATTAAATTCAGGGATTGACGACGGCCAGCGGATTACCCGGGCCTGGCGGCGGCAAGACTTTCTGGCGGTCGCGCGACAGCAGGGTGAAGGCACCCAGGGTGTCCGGTCCGGCAACGATTTCCAGCTGCTCGCGCTGCAGCCAGGTGCGGATCTCCGCCTCTGTTGCATCGGCGCGGAACAGCACGCGCAGGCGCACGCCCGTCTCGACGCCGCTGCCGCCGCTGCGGAATTCCGCATTGCCGACCACGGCCTGCTCTTTCGGCAGGAACAGCCAGGCCGACTGCACCACCATCACGCTGGCGGCCACGGCCGTGACGATCTTCAGCCAGCGGTTTGCATTGGCCGCCTGCACCGGTTTCACGGGCGCGACGGTATCGCTCGCCGGCGTGGCCACGGTAATCTGCAATTGCTGCAGCCCCTGGCGCAGTAATTGCCGGTAGGCCACGCGGCCATCCTTGCCCAGTTCGCTCGACAAGGGCGTGCCAGTCAGCGCATAGTCGCCGCCGGGCAAGGCCACGCGGGCGATCACGCCGGGCGCCGCCGTGGCGCCATTCGCGCGGCCATGCGTTTCCAGCCAGCGCGCCGCCTGCACGCGCTCCTGGCTGAACATGCCCAGGCAGGCGCCCAGGTCCGTCACGGCCACGCTCAGCGGCATGTCGCACAGCACCAGGCCGGCGCGCGGATCGACGGGCGCGTCGCGCGCCTCGACCACCAGGCCGCAGGCGTCCGCATAC
>NZ_NRDQ01000268.1 GCF_002878455.1 Janthinobacterium sp. AD80 | reverse complement strand
CTGCACGCGCACGCCGCGCGCCGCCAGGGTGGCGGCCGCGTCCTGCGGCCACTTGTGCCAGCAGCGGCGCCAGCGCGATGCGTTCCGGATGCTCGAGGCGCTGCTGCTTTTCCACGCGGACCAGGGCCAGCAACTTGTCGATCAACTGCCGCTGGCGCGCGTTCTGCTCCAGGATGCTGGCGAGGAACTGGCGCCGTTCGGCCGGCGGCATGTCTTCCTGCAGCAGTTCGGCCGAGGCCTGGATGGCGGCGATCGGACTTTTCAATTCATGCGCCAGGGTATGCATCAGCTGCTCCACATACTCCTTGCCTTCGAGGCGGATGCGCATGGCTTCCAGCGCCCGCCCCAGCGTGCCGAACTCATTGCTGCCCAGCGCCGGCAATGCCACCTTGCGCCCCGCCTCCACCTCGCCGATATAGCGCATCAGCTTGCCCAGCGCGTGGTGCAACCACCAGGCAAAGCCCAGGCCGATCAGCAGTGACAGCAACAGCAGCACGGCGCCGCGCTGCAGGATCTTGCGCTGGCTGCGTTCGACGAAGGCTTGCACGCTGGCATTCGGCTTGGCCACCGTCAGCACGCCGATCACCTCGCCGCCGTCGCGGATGGGAGCGGCCACGTGCATGACCGTCGACATCTCGTCGTCCGCCACGCTGCGCGTGCTGCGCGCGCCATATTTCCCCTGCAGGGTCAGGTAGACGTCGTTCCAGCGCGAATAATCGCGCCCCACGTCGCGCCCGCTGGAATCGAACAGCACGATGCCGCGCCGGTCCGTAATATAGATGCGGTAATCGAGGGTCTGCTTGCGCACGCCATTGATATTGATATCGACGCCGTGGCGCGCGTAATCCTGCATGCGGGCCAGCACCGCCGAATTGGCCAGCGTGCCGGCGCGCAGGTCGGGCGCCACCAGGTTGGCCAGCAGCTGCGAGGTATCGACCAGGGTATCTTCCAGGGTCGAGCGCACGCCCGGCTTGACCTGCTCCATGAACACATTCAGCAGGAACCAGGCGGCCAGCCCGACGATCAGGAAGTAGCCGAGCAGGATACGCAGGCCGATCTTCATGCGCCGGCCAGGCTGTAGCCAAGGCCACGGTGGGTATGAATGGGATCGGTCTGCGCATCGACGGCGCGCAGCTTGGCGCGCAGCGATTTCACGTGCGCATCGACGGTGCGGTCGAGCGTATCAGGCGCCCCGCTCCACACGCGCTGCATCAGCTGCGCGCGCGACAGCACGTGGCCAGGATGCTCGAGCAGGGTTTTCAGCAGCAGGTATTCATAGCGGGTCAGCTCGAGCGGCTGGCCGTGGAACAGCACCCGCGCCTCCAGCGCGCGCAGCTCGAAGCGCGCCGGCGTTGATGCTGGCTCGGCGGGGGCGGCTATCGTCATGCCAGCCTCGCGCGGCGCTGGCGCGGCGCCCGCGCGGCGCAAAATGACGCGGATGCGCGCCACCAGCTCGCGCGGTGAAAACGGCTTCGTGACGTAATCGTCGGCGCCGATTTCCAGGCCCACGATGCGGTCGATCTCGTCGCTGCGGGCCGTCAGGAAAATCACCGGCACGTCGGAAAACTGGCGCAGGCGGCGGCACACCTCCAGGCCGCTCATGTCGGGCAAGCCCACGTCCAGCACCACCAGTACAGGCATGGCTGCGGCGCCGCCAGGGCCGGCACGCAGCGCGGCCAGCGCCTGTTCGCCCAGCATCACGTGCTGCGGCGTGAAGCCATCCGTGCGCAGCGCATAGGCGATGCTGTCGGCAATCGCCTGCTCATCTTCCACCAGCAGGATGGTCTTGCTCATACGCCAGCTGCCTCGATCAAATCACACTGGCCAATGGAATCAATAGTCATCAGATTAGTTATAAAAAAGAGTACTTAAAAAGATATTTATGGCTGTAAAATAACATTGACGGATAAAAAACCGCCGTCTTACCCAGGCAGGATTTCAGCGATGACCATCGCTGACTGCCTTTTTCCCCGACCAGCAACACGGCACCCAAGGATTCCCATGCGCACACCACTCCGAGTTTACCTGCCCGTCTTGTTTCTCCTGGCCGCTCTCAACACCAATACGGCTGCGGCCACCCCCGTCAGCCCGACCGTCAAAAGCGCCACTGCTTCGATCAGCAATATCGAATATAAACTCAAGGATCTCGCACCGAATGATGGCATTACGCCGGAATTGCGTCTCGACCTGTCGAAGACCTATACCGACAGCCGGAGCCACATCTCATCCTATGAAAAGTTTCCCGAGATCGAGGATCGCGCGTTTTCGCAGCACAGCGCCGGCCTCGACGGTGCCGAGAACGCCATCAACCTGAACAGGGGCACAGCGCAATTCTACCGCTCCGGCGGCACCCTGGGAGGAGGTAGTTCGGCCGCCTTCCTCGGGGTTCCGGGCGACACGTTCAGCAGTACCTCGTTCTACACCGCATTCTCGCTCGCGCCGCGCACTTCAGTCACCTTCACCGGGCATATATCGCTTTCCATCGATGTCGATGGCGGCGTCTTCGGCCACCCGCTGAGCGGCGACTACGCAGCCGCCACCACCAGCATTCGCCTGGGACGCGATTACCCCGGATACACCGACAGCTTCGAGCACCTTGGCAGCAAGCTCGGCACGTGGAAGGATAGCTGGACGCTGGAACAGGACTTCTCCCTCACCTTCAGCAATACGGGAAGCGTCTGGTTGAGTGACATCGGTTTCATGGCATACCAAGGTGTCAATCTGAAACAGTATCAAATGTGGCCAGCGCCTGTCCCTGAGCCGCACACCTACGCCATGCTGGGTTTGGGCATATGCCTGCTAGGCACAGTGATCCGACGCCAGCGCCGTGGCAAGCTGCACGGCAAGTCCGGCACCCAGGCACGCTAAGGCCCAAGCCGCCGCGGCGCTCAGTACCCGCAGAAAAAGTCCAGGCGGGCGCGCAAACTGATGTACGATGAGCGACAGCTTGACTCCACACAGATACCTGTTTAATGACTATCGAGGAGACCATGAAAAGCCCTGCCATCACCTTGCTGTGCATCGCCGGCCTGCTGGCCGCCTGCACGACGCCCGTGTCGCTCACCACCACCTCCAACGAACATTACGATGCCTGCAACGCCGCCGAGCTGAAAGGCCAGCTGGGCGAAGCGGAACTGGCATGCGTGCAGGCGCTGCGCACAGCCGAGAAGGCCGGCGCCAGCGCGGAAATCCTCTCGCAGCGCCAATACAACCTGGGCCGCATCAAGCGCCTGCAAGGCAAGAATACGGAAGCCGAAGCGCTGTACCGGCAAGCGCTGGCCACGGAGGAGTCGGCAGAACCGCGCAGCGATGCGCGCGTCGGCCGGCGCCTGGTGGAACTGGCCTCGGCGCTGTCGGCGCAAGGCAAGTGGCAGGAGGGCAGCGGCTACCTGGAACGCGCCCTGCCCCTGCTGCCGAAACTGTCGCCAGCGTCGCGCACGTATTCGGCCGAGGTATTGCGGCAGTATGCGAAACAGCTGCAGGGCGGCCCGCAGGCGGCGCTGGGCCAGCGGTTCGCGGCCGTGGCCGCCGGCCTGCCGTAAAGGCGGCAAGCGGCCACGACGCCCCTGCGCCGCCGCCCGGCCGCAGGGGCATCCACGCGGCCCAGCTTATTGCCGGGCCACGTGGATGCTGGCCTTGATGTGCTTGAGGTGCGCGACGATGGTGAAGGTCATGACCACCAGCAGCGACCATGAACTCCATTTGCTGACGTGCACCGCCGACCAGGCGCCAAGCTGGTTCGGATAGCGCCACACGCCCCAGAAGGTGCTGATGTTTTCGGCCAGCCAGATAAAGAATCCGACCAGCACAAAACCCAGCAGCAAGGGCATGCTGCGGTCGCGGTCGAGCGGGCGGAACACGACGGTGGTGCGCGCGTACAAGCCCAGCGCGCAGGCCGCCAGGTACCAGCGGTAGTCGCCGATGTAGTGGTGGGTGAAGAAGTTGGCGTAGATCAGCAGCGCGATCAGCACCGCCATCCAGTACGGCGGATGGTGGCGGATGCGCATGTCGAGCAGGCGCCAGGTCTGGATGATGTAGCTGCCGACGGCCGCATACATGAAGCCGGAAAACAGGGGCACGCCAAACACCTTGGTGTAGGCGAAGTCGGGATAGCTCCACGACTGGATCGAACCCGACACCTTGAACACCTCCAGCGCGAAGCCAACCGCATGAAACAGGCTGATGGCCTTCAATTCATCCCACGTTTCCAGCCCGCTCCAGAGCATGGCGCCCTGAATCGCCAGCGCCGCCAGCAGCAGCACGTCATAACGCGGCAGGCCGAGCAGGCCGGTGCGCGGCACCAGGAAGACGGCGGCAAAAAACAGCCCAACGAACAGGCACGCCCTCGCCTCCTTGATGCCGAAATACAAAAATTCCGTGAGAAAGCGCGGCCAGCCCCGCAAGCGGCTACGCGGCGCGGCATTTAACAGATGGGCATCGAGGGCATTGAGCATGCCGCAACTTTATCGACGTGCCGCGGCACTGTAAAGCACTATTGCAGGCGTATGCTTGCCAGTAGCAGTGGGATGGCGGCCGGGCGCGCATGGGCGGTCTCAGGGGACGAAACGCGCAGCAGACAGGGAGCGGACAAGGCCGCGCGCAGAACGCGGGCACCAAAAGCAATGGGGCCGGGCGCGTTCGCGATTGCGAACAGGCCCGGCCCCATCATCAGGCAGCGGGACACCCCGCCGGCCTGTTAAAAACGATTACTGCAGTTTGATTTCGACATCAACACCAGCTGGCAGGTCCAGCTTCATCAGCGCGTCAACGGTTTTGTCCGTTGGGTCAACGATGTCCATCAGGCGTTGGTGCGTACGGATCTCGAACTGATCGCGCGAAGTTTTGTTGACGTGCGGGGAACGCAGCACGTCGAAACGCTGAATACGGGTAGGCAGTGGTACTGGGCCTTTGACGACAGCGCCGGTGCGCTTCGCGGTTTCAACGATTTCCAGAGCGGACTGGTCGATCAGCTTGTAATCGAAAGCCTTCAGGCGGATACGGATTTTTTGGTTTGGTGCCGACATGATATTTCCTTAAAAGAACGAACCGCGCGGTGTGCACGGCAATGAGGTCATACGGGAATTTCTGACGCAACAACCGTCAGGGTCGACATGATAGCACCAAAATGCTTGCCAACCCCGGCAGTTGAATAAAAAGAAGGGCGCCGGGCGACGACGCGTCTTCTTTTATATCTGCTTAATAATTAAGCAATGATTTTTGCAACAACACCAGCGCCGACGGTACGGCCGCCTTCGCGGATAGCGAAGCGCAGACCTTCTTCCATCGCGATCGGGTTGATCAGCTTGACGGTGATCGACACGTTATCGCCTGGCATGACCATTTCTTTGTCTGCTGGCAACTCGATCGAACCAGTCACGTCCGTCGTGCGGAAGTAGAACTGTGGACGGTAGTTGTTGAAGAATGGCGTATGACGGCCGCCTTCGTCTTTCGACAGAACATAGATCTCGCCGGTGAAGTGGGCGTGTGGCTTGATCGAGCCTGGCTTCGCCAGAACTTGACCACGTTGCACGTCTTCACGCTTGGTGCCGCGCAGCAGCAGACCAACGTTGTCGCCAGCTTGACCTTGGTCCAGCAGCTTGCGGAACATTTCCACGCCGGTGCAAGTCGTTTTGACGGTATCGGTGATACCATCCCGTGCGAGCGCTACATGAATGGCGTGCGCTACCAGCCGGGCACGCTGCCACCGCTGGCCGCCGGCACGCACGGTGTCGCGCGCTGACGGCACGCCGCATCTGGCGCCACAATGCAA
>NZ_NRDQ01000267.1 GCF_002878455.1 Janthinobacterium sp. AD80 | reverse complement strand
CGCACCCGCGCGCCGGCACGCGCCAGCGCCGTCGCCAGGCGCGCCGCCCGCACGGGTTTTTGCAGGTAGTCGAGGGCGCTCACTTCGAACGCCTGCAGCGCGTACTGGTCGAAGGCCGTGCAAAAGATCACGTCGGGCGCATCGTCCAGGGCCGCCAGCAAATCGAAGCCGGAGGCGCCCGGCATCTGCACGTCGAGCAGCAGCAGGTCGGGCCGCAGCCGGCCGATCTGCGACATCGCTTCCGCCGCGCTGGCCGCTTCGCCGACGATTTCCACCTGCGGATGCGCGGCCAGCAGGCGCCGCAGCTCGGCGCGCGCCAGGCGCTCGTCGTCCACCAGCAGCACGGTGAGGGGGCACGCGCTCATGGCAGCTCCGGGAACCGCATCGTGGCATGCACCCAGCCAGCCTGTTCGCGCAGTTCCAGGCTGGCGCTGTCGCCGCCCAGCAGCCGCAAGCGCTGGCGCGCGTTGCGCAGGCCGATGCAGGTCGAGCCGGCAGCGCTGCGCAAGGCACCCGTATTGGCGACATCGATGTGCAGCATGGCCGCGCCGCCGTCTTGCACCTGCTGCTCCCGTTGCACGGTGATGCGGATATCGCTGCCGTCGGCATGTGCTTCGGCGCCATACTTGACGGCGTTTTCCACCAGCGTCTGCAAGGCCATGGGCGGCACGCGCAGATGGTCCAGGCCGGGGGCGATAGCGTAGGTGACGCGCAGGCGCTCCTCGAAGCGGCTCTGTTCGATGGACAGGTAGGCGCGCACGGCATCGAGTTCGGCCGCCAGCGGCACCGTCGCGTGCGTGCCCGCCTGCAGCGCGTGGCGCATCAGTTCCGCCAGCTGGTCGATCATGTGCGCGGCCGCTTCGCGGTCTTCGTAGATCAGCGCGCGCACGCTATTGAGGCTGTTGAAGAAAAAATGCGGATTGACCTGCGCCTGCAGGGCGCGCAGCTGGGCATCCTTGGCGAGCACTTCCAGGCGCAGCGCTTCCGCTTCGAAGCGGTTGGCGCGGCGCAGCGACTGCACCATCGCGTACAGCACGGTCCAGACGAGGAAGATGCCGGTCCACGAAGCCAGCGCCGAAGGCAGCCAGTCGACGCCGCGCATGCTGCCAAAGGGCCGCAGCACAAAATAGCCGAGCGCCACGAGGGCCGATTGCAGCGCGCCCAGTGCCAGCACGCCAGGGATGATGCGCTTCCAGTCGGCCTGCCGGCCCACCCAGCCGTGGCGGCGCAGCCAGCGCCGCCACGCGATGGACAGCGCCAGGCCGCTGGCGGCGCCCCAGAAACTGGTGCCGGCGATGGCCCAGCTCATGCCGTTGAAGCTGAGGCTTTGCAAGGTCAGCAGGCCGATCGCGCTCCAGCCGGCCAGCTGGAAGGTCCAGTACCAGTGGATTCTAGCCAGCAGGGGCGGACGTTCGGGCGGCATGGGCATGGCCTAGCGCAGGAACTGTTCGATGCGCCCGAACATCCAGTCGGGCTGGTCGTACATGATGAAGTGGCGCGCCGTGTCGGCCATTTCCACGCGCGCTCCCGGCAGTTGCGCATACTGGCTGCGGAACGTCTGTTCGATGGCCGCACGCGGCGCGAAATCCTTGTAGGCGATCCAGGTGCCCAGTACCAGGGTGGGCGAGGCGATGCGCGCCACGTCCTGGCGCAGGTCGCTGGCCATCAGGGTGCCCATGGCATTGATCACGGTATCCTTGTCGGAGCGCTGGCCCCAGCCGATGATGCGCTCCACGTCGGCTGGCGCGGTGGCCATGCCGGCCACGCTGCGGCGCTGGCTGGCGCTGGCCGTCGCCGCGTCCTGCGCCCGCATGGCCGTTTGCATCTGCTGCGACATGGCTTGCAGCTGTTCTTTGGTGATGCTCGGCAGCTGCGTCGCGCCCAGCGCCGGCAGCGCGTCGACGATCACCAGCTTGCCCGTATGTTCAGGATGGTCGATGGCCATTTTCAGGGCCAGGAAGCCGCCCAGGCTATGCCCGATGATGGCCGGCTGGCGCAGTTTTTGCGCCGCGATGTAGCCGGCCAACTGTGCTTCGGCTTGCGCCAGCATGTCGCCATCGACGGGGGCCACGCCGGCAAAGCCGGCCAGCGTCAGCACATGGCACTGGCGGCCGGCCTGCGGCCCGCACAGGCGCGCCACCGTCGATTGCCAGACTGCGCCCGACGATGCCAGGCCGGGGATCAGGATGACGGGGCTGCCCTGGCCCGTCACCTCGACCGTGAATGCCGTCGGCGCGGCGGCCTGGCTGGCGCCTGCCAGCAGCAGGGCGGTAAATAGGCTGAATGTGTGCAATGTGCGTTTCATGGGTGTTTCCTCCTTGACCACCATGCTAGCGGCGGCGCCGGCACGCCGCCAGCGCCACGGGATGAACGGCGGCAGGAAAGGATGAGCGGCTCAGAAAAACTCCGCGTGGTCCGGGCACAGCTCGGGCAGGTAAGTCAGGTACTGCACCATGCGCGGCGCCGGGCCATGGTTGGGCGTGGCGCAGTGGGGCAGGGCCTGGTGCCAGATGATGAAGTCGCCCGCCTGGCCTTCGACGGGCACCGCCTGCAGCTGCGCCGTGGCCCATGCGCGCGGCGGCTGGTCCTGCGGCACGCCCCGCAGCCAGTCGACCATGCGGTGCTGGAAGCCTGGCACGCAGTGGAAGGCGCCGTGCCGCGCCGGGCAGTCGCTCAGGTACAGCATGCCCTGCAGCTTGAACGGGATCGGCTGTTTCAGGCTGACGTCCCAGTGCAGGGCGCTGCCGGCGAAACCGTGCTGCGGCGTTTGCGGCGGATTGAAGCTGACCTTGTCGATGCTGGGATAGATGCGCGTGCCGTGGCCATACAGCTGCTGGTAGGCGTGGCGGATGGTCGCGCAGTGGCGGTTTTCCTCGAGCGCCGGATGGTCGGAAAACTGCAGCATCAAGCCCCGCTTGCCCGGGTGCGGCTGGTACCACGAGGCCGGCGCGTCGGCGCTGGCGCCCAGGTAGTCCCAGATGGCTTGCCGGGCCGCCGCGCATTGCGCGCGCGGCACCACGCCGCGCAGCACCAGGTAGCCATTGTCGTCCCAGAAGCGCAGGTCGGCCTCGCTCAGCACGTCCTCGTGCGGGGTGGCGGCATGCGGCGGACGGAGGCGCGTGCGCGCGGCGATCCAGGCGATAAAAGCGTCCAGCGTCGGCCGCTGCTGATACAGGAAGTGCAGCGCGTCTTCCATCGAGATGCCGCGCGCGTACAGCGCCTGGATATCGCGGTTGTCGCGCGACAGGCCGCTGGCCGCCGTGCCGGCTTGCGTGCAGCGCTGCCACAACTGGTGCAAATGAAACGTATCGTCCATGGTGTTGATCGCAAGGGTGGAAAAAGTCAGCCGCTGCGCAGGCGGCGCCACAAGGTCGTGCGGCTGATGCCCAGGTAGCTGGCGGCCGCATCGCGGCGCCCGCCGAAGCGCGCCAGCACGGCGCTGGCGCTTTCT
>NZ_NRDQ01000266.1 GCF_002878455.1 Janthinobacterium sp. AD80 | reverse complement strand
AGCCACGCGTGGTCGCGCTGGAAGCGGGCGAGGAAGGCGTCGAAATCATGGCTGTCCACCAGTCGGTTCGCCTGCTGCAGGTCGCCGCCAGGCAGCGGCGCCTCGGCCGTCCATGCCGCGGCGGCATTGTCCAGCAGGGGCGCCAGCAAGCCCAGTGCTTCCTCTGCCAGCTTGCGGTAGGTGGTGATCTTGCCGCCCCAGATATTGAGCAGCGGCGCGCCCGTCGCCGTGTCGCCGCGCGCCACTTCCAGCAGGTAGTCGCGCGTGACGGCCGAGGCGTTCTGCGCGCTGTCGTCGAGCAGCGGGCGCACGCCCGAATACGTCCACACGACGTCTGCGGGAGAAATCTCGCGCTTGAAATAGCGGTTCGCGGCCTGGCACAGGTAATCGATTTCCATCTGGCTGATTTTGACCTGGCTCACTTCCCCCTTGTATTCCTCGTCCGTGGTGCCGATCAGGGTAAAGTCGTCCTGGTAGGGGATGGCGAAGATGATGCGCTGGTCGGGATTCTGGAAAATGTAGGCATGCGGATGCTCGAACAGGCGCGGCACGATGATGTGGCTGCCCTTGATCAGGCGCAGGCCCTGCGTCTTGCCGCCGCCGGCCGCGCCGGCAAATTGCGCCGTCCACGGTCCTGCCGCGTTGACGATGGCGCGTGCGCGCAGGGTCTTGCGCTGGCCATCCTCGGCTTGCAGGGTGGCTTGCCAGGCGCCGCCATCGCGGCGCGCATCGACGCAGGCCGTGCGCGTGAGGATGTGCGCGCCGTGTTCCTGCGCGTCGAGCGCGTTCAGCACCACCAGGCGGGCGTCGTCGACCCAGCCGTCGGAATACACGAAGCCCTTGCGGTAGCCCGTTTTCAGGGGCGCGCCGGCCGGGTGTTTGTCCAGGGCGATGCCTTGCGAGGCGGGCAGAAATGCCCGTTTGGCCAGGTGGTCGTACAGGAACAGGCCCGCGCGTATCATCCAGGCGGGGCGCTGGGCGGCGTCGTGCGGCATGACGAAGCGCATCGGCCACATGATGTGCGGCGCGGCGCGCAGCAGCACTTCGCGTTCCTGCAGCGCCTTGCGCACCAGCTTGAATTCATAGTACTCGAGGTAGCGCAGGCCGCCGTGTATCAGCTTGGTGGAGGCGGACGAGGTGTGCTGCGCCAGGTCGTGCTGTTCGCACAGCACCACGCGCAGGCCGCGGCCGGCCGCGTCGCGCGCGATGCCGGCGCCATTGATGCCGCCGCCGACGACCAGCAGGTCGCAGTCGGGGGGCAGGGAAGAAAAGCGGGAAGCGGACATGGAAGGCTCGTCTGGTAAAAGTATAAAAAGGCTAAAAAACGGCGCCGCCGCAGGCCAGCAGCGACAGCACGGGCGGCAGCACCAGGGCCAGGCCGGCGATCAGCAGCAGCACGAAGACGGCGCGGCGCACCTGTTCGATGGGCAGGCGCGAAGGGTGGCGGCGCGCCAGCCACGTCAGGCCCATCACCAGCGGCAAGGCTTCCACGGTCAGCCACACGGCCGTCATGCTGAACTGGCCATGCGCCAGCACCAGGGCCAGGCGCAGCACGGCGTTCGCCGCAAACAGCACGATGAGAAAATGGCGTATCGTCTCGGCCGCCCACGGCTGGCGGTACAGGTGGTAGACCATGGGCGGGCCGGCGCTGGCGAACAGGCCGCCCATCACGCCGGACACGCCGCTGAAGAACAGGAAGGCGGGCAGGCTGGACTGCCGCGCGCGCGCGCTGGCGCGCAGCACCAGCATGAAGGCGCAGACGACAATGGCGCAGCCGAGCAGGAAGCGCAGCAGGGTCACTTGCTGCGCGCTGAACCAGCCCAGCAGCACCACGCCCGCAGCCACGCCCAGCAAGCTGGCGGCCAGCGACGGCGCGAACACGGGCCAGGCCAGCTGCGGCCGCGAACGGCCAAACGTGATGGCCGCATTGGCCAGCACCAGCACGCTGACGACGTTGGCCACATCGGCCAGGCTGGCCAGGTGCAGCACGGCCGTCAGTCCCAGCAGGATCAGCCCGAAGGCAAAGCCCGTCAGGTTCTGTGCCACGCTGGCCAGCGCCACGCAGGCCAGGAACAGCAGGTGCGACGCTACGCTCATGCCAGGCTCATTTCGCCAGCGACAGGAAAAAGTCTTGCTGCGCGCAGCCGCGCCGCACGAAGACGGGCGGCTGGCCCAGCGGCGCATCGACTTCCACGCGCTGGGCGCCTTCGAACGCGGCGCCGCTCCACAGGTGGATCCAGGCGTCGCCCTGCGGCAGGTAGGCGCTCCAGCGCGCGGCGCCGGCCGCATGCACGGGCGCCACCAGCAGGTCGGGGCCGAACAGGTACTGGTCCTGGATGGCGTAGGTGGCGCGGTCGTGTTCATAGTGCAGGAACAGCGGGCGCTGCAGCGGCAGGCCGCGCGCCACGGCCTCTTCGGCCAGCGCGCGGATGGTCGGTGCCAGCGCCACGTGCAGCCGCGTCATGCTGGCGAAGTGGCGGAACACCTGTTCATCCTGGTAGAACTGGAAGTTTTCGTCGGGGCGGTTGCCTTCGTGCGTGCGCATCATCGACGTGAAGACGGCCATTTCCGTCCAGCGCTGGAACAGTTCGGCCGTGCGCAGGTTGCCGAACAAGCTCGTATAGCCGCCGATATCGCTGTGGTGGTAGGCATTGCCCAGGAGGCCAGACGACAGGGCGCCGCAGATCACCGTTTGCAAACCGTCATGGCGGCTGAAGTCGACCGACTGGTCGCCCGCCCACAGCAGTGGGCAGTGCGCCTGCACGCCCGTGTAGCCGGCGCGCATGAAGAAGGTGGCGTCGCCCGTCTTGCCGGCCCGCTCGATGGCGCGCGCATTGACTTCGGCCCACAGGGTCGGCCAGGCGTTGTGCATCAGGCGCGCGTCGGCGCCATTGTGCAGGCGCAGGTCGATCGGCAGGTACTCGCCGAAATCGGCCATCCAGCCGGACAGGCCGAAATCGAGCATTTCCTGGCGCAGGATGCGTTCCTCGAACCACAGCGCGGCGGCCGGATTGGTGAAGTCGACGACGCCGCAATCGAATTCGCCGAAGTCCACCAGGTAGGCGCCGCCATCCATGGCTGTCGCCAGGAAGCCCTGTTGCAGCGCTTCCTGGTACAGGGTGCCGTCGTTGCACAGATAAGGGTTGACGTAGCCGAGGAAGCGGATGTCCTGCTTGCCCAGGTCGGCGATCCAGTTCCTCAGGTCAGGGTAGCGCTGCGGCTGCCAGCGCCAGTCCCAGAACAAACGCTTGCCGAACGAGGTCTGGCGCAAGCCGACCCAGTCCTCGCACCACAGGGCGCTGACGGGCAAGCCGTGCTGCTGCGCCTGCGCGAGGATGGCGCGCGCGTGCTCTTCGCCGCCTTTCAGGCCCAGCATGGCGCCATTTTGCAGCCAGGCGGGCAATTGCGGCTGGCGACCGAAGCGCTGCGAGACGACGCCGACCAGGTCGGCGAAGGTCTCGGCCAGCATGAATTCCAGGCGCTCGGGCATGGCCCAGAACTGCAGTTCGTGGAAATCGGACTGGCGGAAATCGAAGTCCGCATACGCCGTCGTTTCCGCATGCAGGCAATAGCGCTGCGACGAGATGAAGCTCGGCTGCGGATAATTCGTGTGATAGTAGTCGCCGCCCGACTTGGACATCACGTCCGCCTGCCACGTCAGGTGCGTCGACTTGTCGCGGCCCACGCCAGGCTCCGACGTCCACAGGGGGAAGTGGCGGCCGCGCAGGTCGAAATACGACATCTGCTCGCCGCAGCCCCACACATGCTCGTCCTGTTCCGCCGGCAGGCGCAGCCACAAACGGTTCCAGCCCGGCGCCGCGTAGCGCACCACCAGGTGCAGGCCATGCGGCGTCGCCTGCACGGCCAGCACCAGTTGCGCAGCGTCTCCCGCATGGCGCGCAAAGCTCAGGGTGGTGGCGCCATCGGCCTCGGTGACGGTCAGCGCGCGCAGGGCGCTGCGCTCTTCGACGTAATCCTCGATTTCGAAGTTGCCCCGGTACATTTCCATGCTTTCGCGGCCCTGGCCGACGAACACGCATGGCGCAGCGGCGCTGTGGCGCAGCAGCAAGCGGCCGGCGCAGCGCAGGGCAAGGCTGTCATTTTCCTGGTGTAGTGTGAACTGCATGGCGATCAACTCCTGTGAAAACCGGCCGCCCGCGGGGTGGCGCGTGGCGGGCCGGGGTTACTGCACTAATTAAAAGACGAGGAACATGCCGGCGGTCAGCTCGACGGGGCTGTAGCCGAAGTAGTTATTGTCCCCCCGGAACTGCAATACGCCCAGCTTGGCATGGCTGTTGTTGGCGATGCGCGTGGCGTAGGCGTAGAACGACAGGGTAGGCTGGAAGTTGTACAGGTAGCCCAGCGAGTAGGCCGTCGATTTCGGCTTGCCCACGCCATCGCCCGTGTTGGTGCCGAACGCGCCCCTGGCGTTGGCGCCGTCATAGCTGATGTGCGCCAGGCTGCCTTCGATGCGGTGCTTGCCGATGTCATACGCGCCCGAGACGCCAAAGGCGTCGGCCGCATAACCGCCCGCGTTCGACACGCGGTAGGAGGTGTAGGAGCCGCCCAGGGTAAAGTCGTGCCACTTGTAGCGCGCGCCGACGATATCGGTGACCTGGTTGCGCTTGACGAAGTTCGGCGTACCGGCCGTGCTGATATCGTTGCTCTGCTGGTAATCCATGTGCGCATAGCCGAGGAACAGGTCGCCCTTTTTGTACAGCACGTTGGCGGCCCAGCTGCGGCCATCGTTTTCCAGGTCGGTGGCGGAAGACGCCTGCTGGCCGGCCGAATACGACACTTCCGCCGAGATATTGTTCCAGGTGGGGCTGCGGTAGCGCAGGGCGTTGCCATAAAACAGGGCCGTGCCCGAGTTGTTGCCCGCCAAACTCGTCGTCTTGCTGGCGTTATTCGTCACGGGGTCCTTCAGATAGCGGCCCAGCGATTCGGGGCGCGTGAGCGAGAACAGGGCGCTGAAGTCATTCGCGCCATAGTTGTGCGCCGAGGCCAGGTCAGCGCCCAGCGAGACCCAGAATGGCGCCATGTACATGGTGCCGCCTTCGACCGAGCCCCAGGTGGTCGACGCAAAGCCGACGGTGGAGCCGCGGTTGAACAGCACGGACGAGGTGGTGTTGTTCTGCGTGCCGCCGCCCGCATTGCCGTTGAACAGGTTCAGACCTGTCTCGACGCCGAAGATGGCCTTGTATTCATCGCTGAAGACCCAGGCGCCCGTCAGGCCCAGGCGGCTGGCCATTTCGCCCTGGTTCAGGCGGTGGTTCGTCAGCTGGCGCCCGCTGGCATCCTTGCCGCGCGAGACCGTATAGCCGATGTCGCCACGGCCGTACAACTTCCAGTTGAAGCCAGTGGCGGACTTTATCGGGGCTGCCGCCGATGATGCTGGTGCGGCCGCCATCGCTGCCGTGGGGGCGGCTGCCGCTGGTGCAGGCTGGGCCGCCTTCGCCTCCATCTGCGCCACTCTTTCCTGCAGCTGGGCCAGCATGGCTTTCATGTCGCTCAGTTCATCGGCGCGTGCGTTAGCGCTAACAAATGACGCCGAGAAAAGTGCGCCGGTGATGGCCGCGGCCACGGTGGTCTTGCGTAATGTCGTCTGCATGATCTTGTCTCCTGTATTTTTTATATGGAATTCGTTGCTGATCCCTGCTTGCTACGGTGCTGCCAGGCTGCTGCCTGGCACTTGCACGGCAGCCTGTCTTGCTACATTAAAATAATCAAATTCCTCCCATGCACAGATATTTGATATCGAGGAAGTCGTCCATGCCGTAATGCGAGCCTTCGCGGCCCATGCCCGAATGCTTGACGCCGCCGAACGGCGCCATTTCATTGGCGATCATGCCCGTGTTGATGCCGACCATGCCCACTTCCAGTTCCTCGGCCACGCGCCAGACCCTGCCCAGGTCGCGGCTGTAGAAATAGCCGGCCAGGCCGAATTGCGTGGCGTTGGCCATGGCGACGACTTCGTCTTCGCTGCCGAAGCGGAACAGCGGTGCCAGCGGGGCGAAGGTTTCCTCGGTGGCCACCAGCATGTCGCTGTTCGCTTCCAGTACCACGCTGGGCTCGAAAAAGCTGCCGCCCAGCGCATGGCGCTTGCCGCCGATGGCCAGCTTGCCGCCCTTGGCCAGCGCGTCGGCGATATGCTGCTCGATCTTGCGCACGGCGTTTTCATCGATCAGCGGGCCTTGCGTGACGCCCGCGTCCAGGCCATTGCCCAGTTTCAGCTCGGCCACCTTGGCCACCAGGCGGGCGGCGAAGTCATCGTAGATGCTGTCCTGCACGTAGATGCGGTTGGCGCACACGCAGGTCTGGCCGCTGTTGCGGTATTTCGACATCAGCACGCCTTCAACGGCCGCGTCGATGTCGGCATCGTCGAAGACGATGAAGGGCGCGTTGCCGCCCAGTTCCAGCGACAGCTTCTTGATGGTGCCGGCCGCTTCGCGCGACAGCCAGGCGCCCACTTCCGTCGATCCTGTAAACGTGATCTTGCGCACCAGGTCGTTGTGGCACAGTTCCGTGCCGATCGCTTGCGCCGCGCCCGTCACCACATTGAAGACGCCGGGCGGCACGCCGGCGCGCAGCGCCAGTTCGCCCAGGGCCAGGGCCGACAGCGGCGTTTGCGACGCCGGTTTCAGCACCATCGCGCAGCCGGCCGCCAGGGCGGGGCCGGCCTTGCGCGTGATCATGCCATTCGGGAAATTCCACGGCGTGATGGCCGCGCACACGCCGATCGGCTGCTTGATGACGACGATGCGCTTGTCGTTCGACGGCGGCGCGATCACGTCGCCATATGCGCGCTTGCCTTCCTCGGCAAACCATTCCAGGTAGGCCGCGTTCGAGACGATCTCGCCCTTGGCTTCGGCCTGCGACTTGCCTTGCTCGCTGGTGAGGATCAGCGCCAGGTCGTCGGCGTGCTGCAAGATCAAGGCATGCCATGCGCGCAGCACCGTGGCGCGCGCCTTTACCGTCTGCTTGCGCCACAGGCGGAAGGCCGCATGCGAGGCGGCGATGGCGCGCCGCGTCTCGGTCGCGCCCATGCGCGGCACGGTGGCGATGACTGCGCCCGTGGCCGGATTCGTGACATCGATGGTGGCGCCGTCATCGGCGTCGCACCAGGCGCCATCGATCAGGCATTGCTGTTTCAACAGGCTTGCGTCTTGCAGGTTCAACATGAGGGTTCTCCTTGAAGATTGATATTGTTAGAACGCATAAAAAACCCTAGCGAGCGGCAGCGAGTTGTGGCCGAGAAGCGCAGCTGTGCTTTAGCACAGTGAGCATCGCAGGCCGCAAATCGCGACGCGCAGCAGGTTTTTTGGCGTTCTTAGCCAGCGACAGAGACTTGCGCGAGTCCCGCGTCGACGATGATGTTCTGGCCCGTGATGCCGTCCGAATCGTCGGCCGCCAGGAACAGGGCCGTGCGCGCTACGTGGCCCGCGTCGAGCCGGTATTTCAGGCATTGCAGTTCGATGAACTTGCGGTCTTCTTCCGGGTCGCGCCACAGGGCGGCCTGGCGGTCCGTGGCGATGGCGCCCGGGGCGATGGCGTTGACGCGGATATTCTGTTCGCCCAGCTCGCGCGCCAGGGTGCGCGACAGGCCCGCGATGCCCGCCTTGGAGGTGGTGTAGCCGACCAGGTTGGGGCGCCCGCGCATCCATGAAATCGAGCCGAGGTTGATGATGGAGCCGCCGCCGGCGGCCGCCATGCCGGGCGCCACCTGCTGGATGGCGAAGACGTGGTGTTTCAGATTCAGGGCCAGGCAGTTGTCCCAGTACTCGGGCGTCAGTTCGGCCAGCGAATGGCGGTCGTCGCGGCCCGCGTTATTGAGCAGCACGCGGATGGCGCCGAAACGCGCCTCGACGTCGGCCAGGCTGGCCTGGTAGGCGGCGATGTCGCGGATGTCGCTGTACACGAAACAGGGCGCGTGGCGGCACAGGGGCGCCAGGCGCGCGGCCAGGGCGGCGCTGGCGTCGCGGTCGATGTCGCAAAAAGCCACTTGCGCGCCTTGCAGGGCGAAATGCTCGACCATGGAAGCACCGATGCCGGAGCCGCCGCCGGAGACGAAGACCACGCGGTCCTGCAGGCTGGGGTAGAGAGTGATGTTGGCGTTCATGCTGTCCTCGGGAGGGTTGTGTGGGGGATCAATCCCGGTAAAGTGGTTCGGCGCGGCCTGCCACGTCCGGGCGCACGGCAAACAGGCCGCCGGCCTGCGGCTGGCGCGCCAGTTCGTCGTCGCCTGCGCCTTCGCGCGCGCTGGTGATGTACAGGGTGCGCAGGTCGGCGCCGCCAAAGGCGACCATGGTGGGGCGCGCGACGGGTACGCGCACGATGCCGATGATTTCGCCCTGCGGCGAAAAGCGCAGCACCCGCCCGCCTTCGTATTGCGCGCTCCAGTAGCAGCCTTCGGCGTCCAAGGCCGCGCCATCAGGGCGGCCGCCGTACACGGCTGCTTCGCCCTTCGCGGGAAGGCGCGCGAACACCTGGCGTTCGCCCACCTGGCCGCTGGCCGCGTCAAACGCGAAACGGTAGATCACGTGGTTCGGCGTGTCGGACTGGAACAGGGATTTGCCATCTTCCGCGAAGGCCAGGCCGTTGCTGACCTTTACGCCGAAGTGTTGCTCCGGATTCTGTTGCGGCCCCCAGCCCAGGCGCGTGGCGCCCCGCTCCAGGCAAAACATGGCGGCCAGTTCCGCCGTGCGCGGTTCGTACATGGCGCCGGCCCAGAAACGCCCGGCGCTGTCGCAGCGGCCATCGTTGAAACGCATGTCGCGGCTGTCGTACGGCGCGTCGGCCAGCTTGTCGAGCAAGCCTTCCTGCGGATAAAAACGGTAGAACCCGTCGCGCAGGGCCGCCACCAGGCCGCTCTTTTCCGCCAGGGCGATGCAGCCCGGCTCGCACGGTACCCACCAGACGCGGTCGAGGCTTGTGGCCGGATCGTAGCGGTGCACACGGCGTCCGGCGATGTCGATCCAGTACAGGCACTGTTCGGCCACGCTCCACAGCGGGCATTCGCCCAGCTGGGCGCGCGCATCGAGCACGAGTTCGGCTTGCCATTCACGCATGCTGTTTCTCCTCGATTGCCAGGCGCATGGCGATGTGCAGTGTTTCGCCTGGCGCCAGCAGGCGCATGCCCGTGTCGTGCGCGCCGCGCGCGGCCAGCGCAAACGCGTTATTCGCGTGCGTGACGGGTTCGATGGCGATGAAGTTTCGCTCATCGTTGGGCGCGAAGCACACGAGGTGGCGGCAATTGTCGCTGGCCGACAGCTGCACCGCGTAGTCGCCGTAATCGAGGCTGGCGCGACCCGTCCAGCCGCTGTAGCAATGGTCGCTGTGCCAGCCGGCCACCGGCTGCGGCGCGGCGAACGGCGACGCTTGCGACACGGGTGCCAGGCCGGCCGGCAAGTGGTCATCGCCCATGCTCCACACGCCATCCCATTGCGTCTGCAGGCGCAGGCCTGGCGCCAGCGGGAAGTAGGGATGAAAACCCAGGCCGGCGGGCATGGCGCGCGTGTCGTCATTGCGCACGGATAGCGTCAGGCGCAGGCCGGCGGCATCGAGCAGTACGGTTTGCCGCGCCTCGCAGGCGTATGGCCAGTCGGCGTCCGGTGCGTGGATGAGCGCCAGTTCGGCGCTGTCGTCCGCGCGCGCCAGCACCTGCCAGGCGCGCTGCCAGCCAAAGCCGTGGATGCTGTGCGGCTCGGGCGGGAAGTTGGCGCGCAGCGCATGCGTGTGGCCATCGGCCGGCAGCATGGCGTCGCCGATGCGGTTCGAGTACGGCACCAGGGGGTAGCAGGCCATCTGCCGCACGTTCGCAGTGGCCAGGCCGGCTGGCGCGGCGCGCAGG
>NZ_NRDQ01000265.1 GCF_002878455.1 Janthinobacterium sp. AD80 | reverse complement strand
CCCATTTGCACGCCCGCCTGCGCCGGGTCGCCGATCACCACGGCCGCCAGGCGTTCGCGCAGGCGCGCCGTCAGCGCCTCGATCTGCCCGTGCGGCACCATGACGCGGCGGATGGCGGCGCCGTCCTGGCCCGCCTTGACCGTCATCGACCGCACGATGGCGTCGACCAGCAGCTCGAATTCCGGCTCGCCGTTGCGCACGTCCGGTCCCAGGATGGCACAATTGAGCGACGCCGCGCCCAGGCTGACCTGCACCGAGCGCGCCAGCAGGTTGGGGTGGTTGCGCAAGGTCGTGGCGGTGGCGTCCGAACCGGTGAAGCTGACGGCGTCGTTGTCCTGCAGCCGTGCCAGCAGCGCGTCGGCCGGGCCGATGGCCAGCTGCAGCGCGCCTTTCGGCAGCAGGCCGGAAGCGTCGATCAGGCGCACCAGCGCCTCGGCCAGGTAGCTGGTGCAGGTGGCCGGCTTGACGATACAGGGCATGGCTGCCAGGAAGCTGGCGGCGAATTTTTCCAGCAGCGACCAGACGGGCAGGTTAAAGGGGTTGATATGCAGGGCCACGCCGCCGCGCGGCACCATGATGTGCGTGCCGGCCGCGCCGCCGCGCCGGCACAGCGACATGGCGGGCGCTTCATGCAGCACATTGCCCGAAGGCAGGCCGCTGGCGGCGATGCCGGCGTAGGAATTGAGCACGCCGATGCCGGCGCAGATATCCTGCTTGCTGTCTGCGCGCGTGGCGCCGCTCTGGTAGGCGATGGTATACAGCGCTTCGCGATGCTGCTGGATATGCGTTGCCAGCGCCCGCAGGCAGGCCGCCCGCTGCTGGAAGTCCAGGGCCATCAGGGCCGGCACGCCGGTGCGGCGCGCATAATCGAGCGCCTGCTGCGCGTCGACCGACTCGGCATGCGTGTGATAGATCAGCGAATTGTCGATGGCGCTGTGCAGCGACAGGCCCGCTTCGCTGCCCATCCAGCGTCCGCCTATCCAGCTTTGCAGTGTGCTTACCTTGTTCATGCTTGTTCCTCGTTTGTCTGCGTGAGTGATGCCGCCGTTTCCAGCGCATCCATGAACATGCCCGCCACGTCGAAACCCGTCTGCTGCATGATTTCGCGGAAGCAGGTGGGACTGGTGACATTGATTTCGGTCAGGTGCGCGCCGATCACGTCCAGCCCGACCAGCAGCAGGCCGCGCGCCGCCAGCAGCGGCGCCAGGGTCTCGGCGATATCGCGGTCGCGCGCCGTCAGCACGCGCGCTTCGCCGCGTCCGCCGGCCGCCAGGTTGCCGCGCACTTCGCCTGCCTGCGGTATGCGTGCCAGCGCATGCGGCACGGGCTTGCCGCCGATCAGCAGGATGCGCTTGTCGCCTTCGCTGATGGCGGGAATGTAGCGCTGCGCCATGATGGTGACGGCGCCGTCGCGCGTCAGCATTTCCACGGTGGCGCCCAGGTTCATGCCATCCTCGCGCACGCGGAAAATGCCGGCGCCGCCCATGCCGTCGAGCGGCTTGAAGATCACGTCGCCGTGCTCGGCGTGGAAGGCGCGCAGGCGCGACGACTCGCGGCTGACGAGGGTCGGCGCGCAGAATTGCGCAAATTCCAGGATCGCCAGTTTCTCGTTGTGCTTGCGCACGGCCGATGGCCGGTTGAAGACGCGCGCACCCTGGCGCTCGGCCATGTCCAGCAGGTGCGTGCTGTACAGGTATTCCATGTCGAAGGGTGGATCCTTGCGCACCAAAACTGCGTCGAACTGCGCCAGCGGCAGCGTTGTCGCCGCCTCGCGGCGGAACCACGTGCCCGCTTCGTCGACCAGCTGCACGCGCGCCGCGTTGGCGCTGACCACGCCGCCTTCGTAGTGCAGATGCTGCTGCTCGAACACGTGCAGTGCGTGGCCGCGCGCGGCCGCTTCCTGCATCATCGCGTAAGTCGAATCTTTCTTGATGTTCAACAGCTCGAGGCGGTCAGCCAGGATCGCGATTTTCATCGATGCGCCTTTCATTCAAATGGGGTGGGGTAGAGGAAAACTATGCTGCCGCGCCAGTGCGCGCCGCAGCCGTGGCGCCATGCGCCAGGTCCGTGTTGCCGGCATATTTCTGCAGCGATGGTAGCGCAACGAACGCCATTCGGCTCCTCAGATATTTGGACGTCCGCCCTCAGATATTGCGTCTTGTGAGGCACCCTCGATCGGTCTTAGCATCATTGGCGAAATGTCACTACCCAAGCCGGCATGACCGGATATAACCGCCACATGAGGACACAATGATGCGCCGCTCTTTCAAGACCAATCTCGACATCCGTTACCGCGACACCGACTCGATGGGCCACGTCAGCAGCCCCGTGTACTACGAGTACATGCAGACGGCCTACCTCGAATACATGCACCGCATCCTGGAAATTCCAAAGAGCGAAAAGCTGCCGCACATCATGGTGAAAACCGCGTGCGAATACATCGCCCAGGCCAAGTACGGCGACAAGGTGCTGGTGCTCAGCCATGTCTCCAAGTTCGGCGGCAAGAGCTTTGAAATGGAACACATCATGCACATCGGCGACGAGCAGGGCGTGGTGATGGCCAAGGCCATTTCCGTGCACGTCATGTACGACTATGACAAGCAGGCCACGCAGCCCGTGCCCGAGTCGTTCAAGCAGACCGTGCTGGCCTACCAGGGCAGCCTTTAAGATGGCGCGCCTGGCATCGATGCAAGCGTTGGGCGCTTCGCTGCTCATGATCGCGGGCGCCACGGCGTGCGTGGCCGCCGGCGCCGCCGAACCGGCGCGGCGCGTGCTGACGCCGATCGAC
>NZ_NRDQ01000264.1 GCF_002878455.1 Janthinobacterium sp. AD80 | reverse complement strand
GCCAGGCGCGCCGGACGCGCCCTTCCACGCCCCAGGCCAGCCCCATCACCAGCAGCGGCTGGATGGCGCCCACCACGGCCGCCAGGCCGCCCGGCAAGCGGTAGGCGGCCACGAACAGCAGCGCCTGGAAGACGCCGATATTTAACGCCGACAAGATCAGCACGCGGCACCAGTCGCGCCGCGCGGGCAGGCGCCGCATGAGGAGCAGCAACAGCAAGCCGGCCGGCAGCACGCGGATCAGGGCCGCCGTGAACGGCCGGTCCGGCGGCAGCAGTTCGGACGTGACGATATACGTGGAACCCCAGATCAGGGGCGCCAGCGCCGTGAGCAGGATGTCGCCCCAGGCGGGGCGAACAGCGAAAGCAGGCATAAACTATCTCGACATCAAGATAAAAATCCAGTGTGGCCGCAAACTATCTTGATGTCAAGATAAATTGACTGGCGCGCCGTGGCGGGCGGACGTAAAAAAGCCCGGCATGGCCGGGCTCGGGACTGCGCACGGCAGCAAGCTGCCGCACCGGGAGAGCTGTTTAGTCCCGCACGCGCTGCAGCACCGCGATCGGCATGCCGCCGAGCAAGAGCGTGGCAGTATTGTTGCTGTTGCTCAGGCTAATCTGCATGGCCACGCCGCCACGCTCTTCCGAGACGACCGTCACCACATTGCCCTCGGAGGCAAAGGTGGCCTGACTTGCGTTGCCATGCTCGTCAATCATGGTGTCCTTGGTAAATTCCAGCACTTCGCCCGTCGCGCTCTTCCATTTGCCCACCAGCGGGTGGCCGCCAAAGCTGAACAGGCCTTTCAGCTTGTCCAGCATGCCCGGTCCCTGCGCGCCGGACGCATTGCCCATGGCGCCCGCCATGGCCATGGCCGCCTGGTTCAGCTGCGCACGGTCGGTGACTTGCCATTGCTTGTCGACCAGCGCCAGCGGCAACCGCACTTCCAGGTCGCTTTGCGGCAAGCGTTGCAGGATCACTGCGCGGTCCGCCGATTTGGCCAGCCACGCCGCCTCGTCCGTCAACACCAGCGTGGCTGTCGCCATCGCCACCGGCTGACCGCCGATTTCGCGTACCTGCTCGTAGCCGCTGACCTTGGACACTTTCACTCCCTTGGCCAGGCACAGCTTGTCGCCGCGCAAGGCCGCCTTGCCGGGGGCGGCCAGCGCGTAGACAAATTGCGACTGCGCAATCCAGCCACCGCTGCTCTGCTCGACGGGGCCCGTGTACAGGCCGCTACGCACCAGCGCATCGAGCCACTGCCGGGTCGATGTATCGTACGAAGCCACGCGGATTTCTTCCTTCTGGTACGGCAAGTTGGTGAGGCAGATCAACTTGTCGCGCGCCGCCTCGTCCGCCGCCAGGTGGGCGTCGATGGCGCGGCCAAAACTGCTGGCCGACGCCGCTTCCGGCGCCAGCAGCCACGCCAGGGCGCCGCCAGCCACGATGAACACCGCCAGCACGCCGCCGGCGAGGATGACGTGGCGCCGCTTCACGCCGGACAGCGCCGGCGCTTGCATCGGTACCTGCGCCGGTGCTGGTGCTGGCGCTGGCGCTGGTGCTGGCGCCGCTGCGGCGTTCACGGCGTTGCCGCACTCATCGCAAAAGCGCGCGTCGGGCGTGTGGGCGGTGCCGCACTTTTTACAGAATTGCGCCATGATTCGCCTTACTTGAGCTTATGCGCGCATTCGCCGCAGAACGCGTCGTCGGACGCGACCGGGGCCTTGCAGCTTGGGCAGTGCAGGCTGTCCGCAGGCGCGGCGGCTGGTGCGGCTGGTGCGGCTGGTGCCGCTGCCGGCGCGGTGGCCGATGCCGCAGCCTGTTCGGCCAGGGCGCGCGCGCGTTCACGCGCTTCCTCGGCTTTTTTCTTGACCGTGGCCAGGCCGTCGTTCAGGCTCGCTTCGGAAGCGCTGAAATCGACGTTGCGCGTGGCGTCCAGGTAAATGATGCACACGCCCTTGGTGAAAATCAGGCCAGGCACGACGGCCGCGGCCGCCATCAGCAGGCCGCCGCCCAGGCCGGCAGCGATGATGTAGCCGGAACCGGAACCGCCCAGGCCCGAGGCCAGCGCATACATATTCATTTCGCCCATGCTGAGGATGCCAGCCGACATGCCGCTGGTCAGCGACACGCCCGTGCCCAGTACGCCAAAGATCAGCAGCGCCACGAACGTGGTGATCAGGAACAGCAGCACTTCCAGCAGGATCACGGACACCAGCTTGGTGCGCACGATCTGGTTCAGGCGGGCAATGATCTGGAACACGCTGGCACCGGACCAGGCGGCAGGGCCGGCCAGCGGCAGCATCACGTAGAACAGCGCAAACACCAGCACGCCCAGCACGATGGCCGACAGCGGGAAGACCAGCGTGTACAGCACGGGGCCGAGCACGGGGATCTTGCAGACGAACAAGATAATGGCGATGGCGATCATGGCCGCCAGCACGATGAGGAATTCCAGGAAGACGACCGCGATCAGGCGGTGGCTCGTGTACAGCGAAACGAGCACGGCATCGGCCAGGCTCATGCCAGGCTGGCCTTGCACATCACGCATCAGCAGGATGCCCACGGCGTTGGAGCCGTAGAACATCACGAGGAAGGCCATCAGGCCGCCCAGGAAGGCCAGCAGCACGCTGCTCATGCTGCCGGCAAGCATCGTCAGCACGCCGCCGACGAGCACGGCGCCTATGAAGGTCAGGGCCAGCAGCGCGATGGCGCGGAAGTTCTTGATGGCGTCGGTCGCTTCGATCAGCGATCCTACGGCGGAGGAAAAGGGAAGAGGTTTTTGTGCTTCAGTGGAAATGGTCATGTCTAGCCTGGATGGGGTAAATCGGGGAACGGGACGACCGGCATGGTCGCCCCGTGGCAATCAATGTCAGTAGGCGCGGGCCAGCTGCAGCTCGGCCGCAGGCGCTGCGCGCTGGACGATTTGCAGCTTGACGTCCTGGCCGCCGACACGCTTGTTGTTCAGGTACAGGGCCGTGCGCACGGGATAAATACCCTGCGGTACGCCTTCCGGCATGGGAATCGAGAAGCCGCCCTTGTAGGCACCGCTGCCGTTGTTGCTGCTGACCACCTTGCGCACGGTCTTGATCAGGTCGCCATTGGGCTTGAACAGGCTCAGTTCCTCTTCCACCAGCGGGTTCGGATCGCGCGTGCCGGCTGCCACTTCGATATACGAATTGGTCTGCGCCTTCTGGCCCGGACGCACGGACGCCGGCGTGAAGCCCGTCTCGTATTTCACCAGGGTCGACTGCTCGGGCAGCTTGCCCTTGTTGGCCACTTTGTAGTCGGTTTGCACCTGCTGCGCCGTCTTGACTTGCTGGCTCTGGTAATTCAGGGCCACGCAGGCAAGCGCGCCCAGGCTGGCGCCCAGGGCCGCGCCGCGCACGGTGTTGTTGCCGCCGCCCAGCAAGCCGCCGACAACGGCGCCGATGCCGGCCAGCATGGCCGTATTGCATTCACCGCTGGCCGCGTCCGCGCCTGCCGTGGTGTTGCCGTTGGTGCCGGTGGCGCCAGGGGTGCCTTGCGTGGCGCAGCCGGCCAGCATCGATGACACGATCAGCATCGCCACCATGGGAGTAGCCAATTTTTTCAAGTTTTTCACGTTATTCTCCGGAAGGAACACAATAGGAATGGGAAGCAAGCAGCGCCGCTTACTCGATCTGGATTTGCGACAGCGCCTTATCCTGCGCTTCTTTCGCCTTGCGCTTGATGTCGAGCGCATGACGGTTGCCCGTGTCCATGCGCAGCACGGCATTCGCGTTGGCAATGGCGCAGTCGTATTTGCGCTGGCTCATGCAATGGCTCGCTTCCGACAGGCTGTCCGTGATCACGCTTTCCAGCCCGGCAGACTTGTTGACGGGCGCGGCAGGCGGCACGGCCTTGACGGGCTTGGCGGGTTTTTCCACCACCGGTGGCGCGACTGGCGCTGGCGCAGGTTCAGGG
>NZ_NRDQ01000263.1 GCF_002878455.1 Janthinobacterium sp. AD80 | reverse complement strand
CTGCTGGCGGCCGGCGTGCAGCCGGGCCAGCACGTGCTGGTGCTGCTCGAACGCAGCGATGCGCTGGTCTCCACCTTGCTGGCCATCCTCAAGGCCGGTGCCGCCTACGTGCCGGTGGAAGCGAATTGCCCGCCGCAGCGCCTGGCACATATCCTTGCCGACGCCGCGCCCGCGCTGGTAGTCAGCAGCACCGCGCTGGCGCAGCGCCTCCCGGCCGGCGGCCCGCCGCTGCTGCTGGTGGAAGCGGGCGGGGAACTGGCGCAGGGCTTGCCCGATACCGCGCCTGCCGTCAGCGGCATCGATGCGGCAGCGCTGGCCTACGTGATGTATACCTCGGGTTCGACGGGCATGCCCAAGGGCGTGATGGTCGAACACCGCAACATCGTGCGCCTGGCCGTCGACAGCGGTTTCGCGCCGCTGGCCAGCGGCGACCGCGTGGCCCATTGCGCCAACCCCGCGTTCGACGCCGCCACCTGGGAACTGTGGGCGCCGCTGCTGAACGGCGCCTCGGTGCTGGTGCTCGACCACGACACCGTGCTCGATCCCGCCCGCTTCAACCGCGCGCTGGTCGATGGCGGCGTGACGGCCCTGTGGCTGACGGCGGGCCTGTTCCATGAATACGCGGATGCGCTGGAAGAAGCGTTCGGCGGCCTGCGCTGGCTGCTGGCCGGCGGCGACGTGCTCGATCCGCAGGTGGTGGCGCGGGTGATGGGCAAGGCGCATCCGCCGCGCCAGCTGCTCAATGGCTATGGCCCGACGGAGACGACGACGTTTGCCACCACCTATGCCGTGACGGGCGCGCCGCACGAGGCGCGGGCCATTCCCATCGGCCGGCCGATCGGCAACACGCAGGTGTACCTGCTCGATCCGCTGGGCCAGCCCGTGCCGGTGGGCGTGCCGGGCGAACTGCATATCGGCGGCGACGGCGTGGCGCGCGGCTACCTGAACCTGCCGCAACACAGCGCCGAGCGCTTCATCGCCGACCCGTTTTCCCTGCAGCCGGGCGCGCGCCTGTACCGCAGCGGCGACCTGGGCAAGTGGCGCGCCGACGGCACGATCGAATTTGCCGGGCGCAACGACTTCCAGCTGAAGATCCGCGGCTACCGCATCGAGCCGGGCGAGATCGAGACGCGGCTGGCCGCCTGCGCCGGCGTGCGCGAAGCGCTGGTGCTGGCGCGCGAGGACAGCCCCGGCGACAAGCGCCTGGTGGCTTACCTGACGCTGGCCGCGGGCGTCGACGTGGCCGGTTTTGACGTGGCCGGCGTGCGCGAAGCGCTGCGCACCCAGCTGCCCGCCTACATGCTGCCATCGGCCTTTGTCGTGCTGGAACGCTGGCCGCTGAATGCCAACGGCAAGGTGGACCGCCATGCCTTGCCCGACCCGGCCGGCGTGACCGCGCC
This sequence comes from Janthinobacterium sp. AD80, assembly GCF_002878455.1. Lineage (GTDB taxonomy): Bacteria > Pseudomonadota > Gammaproteobacteria > Burkholderiales > Burkholderiaceae_D > Janthinobacterium. The sequence continues at coordinate 3,778 of NZ_NRDQ01000263.1, read as the reverse complement.
GGTGACAGCTGCCGTGCCCCTGTCGGCCGAGCAGGAGGTGCTGGCGCAGCTGTGGCGTCCCCTGCTGCGCCTGGCCAGCGTGGCGCCCGACGACAGCTTTTTCGACATCGGCGGCAATTCGCTGCTGGCGACGCGGCTGGTGGCGCGCATCGGCCAGCACTACGCCATCGATTTTCCGCTGCGCGCCGTATTCGACTCGCCGCGGCTGGCGCAGATGGCCGATGCCGTCGCGCTGCAGCTGGCCAGCCAGCATGCGGACGCGCTCGACGAACTTCTCAAACAACTTGACAACCTGAGCGACGAACAGGCCAGCGCGCAATTGCAGCATGCGCCCGCGCCCGCCGGCAGCTCGCCTATCCTGGGATGATGACATGACCGATTTGAACCAACGCCTGGCCGGCCTTTCGCCGGAAAAACGCGCGCTGCTGATGCAGCAGCTGAGCAAGCAGACGGCGCCCGCCGCGCGCAAGGAAATCACGCGCCAGCCACGGCCCGCGCGCATTCCCGTCTCGCATGCGCAGAACCGCCTGTGGTTCCTGGAACAGATGGACCCGAATTCAGCCACCTACAACGTGCCGTCGGCCATGTGGATGCGCGGCCGGCCCGACTGCGCCATCCTGCAGCGCAGCCTCGATGAAATCGTGCGCCGCCATGAAGTGCTGCGCACGGCCATCGTCACCGACGACGTCGGCCCGCAGCAGCACATCCTGCCGCCGGCGCCCGTGCCGCTGCGCCGCGTCAGCCTGGAGCACCTGCCGGTCGCGCAGCGGCGCGAGGAAGCGGCCGCGCTGGCGCAGCAGGAGGCGGGCACGCCGTTCAATTTCAGCACGGGGCCGCTGCTGCGCGCCGTGCTCATCAGCCTGGACGAGGAACAGCACCTGTTCGTCATGAACGGCCACCATATCGCGCTCGACGGCTGGTCCTACACCATCATCTACACGGAACTGTGCCAGCTGTACGACGCCTATTACGCGGGCTTGCCGTCGCCGCTGGCGGACGTGCCGCTGCAGTACGCCGACTACACACTGTGGCAAAACGCCCTGCTTGACGACGAAGGCGAAACCATGCGCAAGCAGTTCGCCTACTGGCAGCAGCGCCTGGTCAGCCATCCGCCCGTACTGGAACTGCCCGGCGACCGCCCGCGCCCGGCGCAGCAAAGCCGGCGCGGCGCGGCCTCCGTGCACCGCCTCGACCCGACCCTGTACGACGGCCTGAAACGCCTGAGCCGCCAGGAAGGCGCGACGCCGTTCATGGTGTTTGCCACCGCCTTCAAGGCGCTGCTGGCGCGCTACACGGGCCAGCTCGACCTCATCATCGGCATGGGCGTGGCCAACCGGCCGCGCCAGGAACTCGAAGCGCTGGTGGGCTTTTTCGCCAATACCCTGGCGCTGCGCACGGACCTGAGCGGCGACCCCACCTTCCGCGAGCTGCTGGCGCGCGTCAAGGATGGCACCCTGGGCGCGTACGCGCACCAGGACATGCCCGTCGAACGCCTGCTCGACGTGCTGAAGATCGACCGTTCGCTGAGCCACTCGCCGCTGTTCCAGGTGATGCTGTTCTTCCAGAACTTCCCGTCCGAGGAAATCCGCCTGCAAGGGCTGGTGCTGTCTCCGATCGAGCCCGGCGTCATTTCGTCCGGCACCTCGCGCGTCGACCTGACCCTGTTCGCCAGCGAGGAAAACAATGGCCTGGCCATGTACATCGAGTACGCGACCGACCTGTTCGACGCGTCCACCATCGCCGCCATGGCAGGCCACCTGCAGCAGCTGCTGCAAAGCGCGCTGGGCGACCCGGACCGCCGCCTGTCCGAACTGGAACTGCTCACGCCCGCCGAGCGCCGCAGCGTGCTGCATGACTGGAACGACACGGCGCGCGCGCTGCCTGCCGGCGGCCCGCTGACGGCGCACGCGCTGTTCGAGGCGCAGGCGGCGCGCACGCCGCAGGCCATCGCGCTGTCGCACCTGGGCCGCGAACTCAGTTATGCGGAACTCGACCAGCGCGCCGATGCGCTGGCGCGCCACCTGCTGGCGCGCGGCGTGCAGCCGGGCGAGCTGGTGGGCCTGTTCGTCAAGCGCTCGCCCGACATGCTGGTGGCGCTGCTGGGCATTCTCAAGGCGGGCGCCGCCTACGTGCCGCTCGACCCGATCTACCCGGCCGAGCGCATCGCCTTCATGCTCGACGATGCGCAGACGCGCTTTGTCGTCACGCAGCGCGCGCTGGCGCCGCTGCTGCCGGCCAGCGGCCCGGCCCTGGTGCTGCTGGAAGAAGCGCGCCTGAACGAAGTGGCGCCGCCGGCGCAGGTGCTGGCCGGCGAGACGGCCTACGTGATCTACACCTCCGGCTCCACCGGCCGTCCCAAGGGCGTGCGCCTGCCGCACAGTGCCGTCGTCAACTTCCTGCTGGCGATGATGGAGCGGCCGGGCATCACGGCCGCCGACCGCCTGTGCGCCGTGACCACGCTGTCGTTCGACATCGCCGTGCTGGAACTGCTGCTGCCGCTGGCCGTGGGCGCGCGCATCGAGATCGCCGACCCGGCCACGGCGGCCGACGGCATGGAGCTGGCGCGATTGCTCGACAGTTCGCAGGCCAGCATGCTGCAAGCGACACCCGCCACCTGGCGCATGCTGCTCGACGCCGGCTGGCAAAGCCGTCCCGGCATGGCCATGCTGTGCGGCGGCGAAGCGCTGAGCCGCGAACTGGCCGACCGCCTGCTGGCCGGTGGCGGCACCTTGTGGAATATGTACGGCCCCACGGAAACGACGATCTGGTCCAGCGTGGAAAAAATCGCCGCGGACGGCGCGCCGATCGCCATCGGCCGCCCCATCGCCAATACGCGCCTGTATGTGGCGGACGCCTTCCTGCAGCCGCTGCCGCCCGGCATTCCGGGCGAACTGCTGATCGGCGGCGCCGGCGTGGCGCAGGGCTACCATGCGCGGCCCGAGCTGACGGCGGAAAAATTCCTCGCCGATCCGCATTCGCCGGAACCGGGCGCGCGCCTGTACCGTACGGGCGACCTGGCGCGCTGGAGCCGCGACGGCAACATGGAAGTGCTGGGCCGCATCGACAACCAGGTCAAGCTGCGCGGCTACCGCATCGAACTGGGCGAGATCGAATCCGTGCTGGCCGAACAGCCGGGCGTGCGCCAGGCCGTCGTCATCTGCCGCGAAGACCGCCCTGGCGACAAGCGCCTGGTGGCCTACCTGCTGTCGCACGCGGACCAGCTGCTGCAGGCAGCCGCCCTGCGCGACGCCATCGCGCCGCAGCTGCCCGACTACATGCTGCCCTCGGCCTACGTGATGCTCGAGCACTTGCCGATGACGCCGAACGGCAAGGTCGACCGCAACGCCCTGCCCGTGCCCGACATTGAGGCGGCCCCCGGCGACAGCTATGTCGCGCCGCGCAACGGCGACGAGGAGCTCCTGTGTGGCCTGTGGCAGGAGGTGCTGGGCCTGGAACGCGTGGGCATCGAGGACAACTTCTTCAAGCTGGGCGGCCACTCGCTGCTGGCCACGCAGCTGGTGATGCGCGCGCAAAAAGCGTTTGGCGGCGAACTCAGCCTGCGCCTGCTGTTCGAGGCGCCCACCGTGGCGGCCTTCGGCGCGGCCCTGATGCGCAACCGCCTCGACAGCGTGGATGCGGGCGACCTGGCCAGCATGCTGGACCAGCTTGAAGGTCTTTCGGACGACAACATCGAAGCGCTGCTGGGCGGCGCACTGGAAAACACATGAGCCAATCCCCGATTCACGACGACCCGCGCCTGGCGCGGCTCACGCCGCAG
>NZ_NRDQ01000262.1 GCF_002878455.1 Janthinobacterium sp. AD80 | reverse complement strand
CGCCGCCAAGGCCGCCAAGGCTGCCGCCGCGGCCAGCGCGCCAGCGCCGGCCGTTCCTCCCGCGAATTGACCGGCGCCGGGACGGCGCGCCGGAAATGGCGTGCCGTATCCCGCGCGGCAGGTTAAACTACGCACTCGCCGGCAAAGCCGGCGCAGATGGCGGCTGGCGTATTTGCGTACGCCAGGCACGCCTGTTGACCAACATTGCCTGGAACGCCACACATGAGCGATGCACAGCAAATAGAGCGGCGCCTGATTGAACTCGACGTTGAACATCGCGACCTCGATACCGTTATCGAGCTGCTGATACTCGATGGCCATCATGACGAGCTGCAACTGCGCCGTCTGAAAAAGCGCAAATTGCAATTAAAAGATCACATCACATTGCTCAGAATGCAATTGGTGCCCGATGTTCCAGCCTGAGGGACGCCAGTAGCGTCCGGCCCAGCTTTCACTTAAGTATATTTTGACCGATCACAATTTATTGCCCGCAAGCCCGGATGGCCAGATTTCCGACGCGCCAGCCGAACCCCAGGCCGCGCCGGGCAAGCACGACGCCGACATCGAGCGCCTGTTTGGCGCCGGCGGCCCGCTGGGCCCGGCCGTGGGCAGCTACAAGCCGCGCCGTTCGCAAACGGAAATGGCCAAGGCCATCGCCAGCGCCATCGACAGCCAGACGACCCTGATCGCCGAGGCGGGCACGGGTACCGGCAAGACCTTTGCCTACCTGGTACCGGCCCTGATGTGGGGCGGCAAGACCATCGTGTCCACCGGCACCAAGAACTTGCAGGATCAGCTGTTCCTGCGCGACATTCCAACCGTGCGCGCGGCGCTGCAGGCGCCCGTCTCCGTGGCCCTGCTGAAGGGCCGCTCGAACTACGTCTGCCATTACCACCTGGAACGCACCCTGCAGAACGGGCGCATGACGTCGCGCGACGACGTCGGGCATTTGCGCGAAATTTCGCGCTTCATCAAGATGACCAGCTCCGGCGACAAGGCGGAACTGGCCAAGGTGCCGGAAAACGCCATGATCTGGAACCTGGTGACGTCCACGCGCGACACTTGCATGGGCGCCGAGTGCCAGTATTACCAGGATTGCTTTGTGATGAAGGCCCGCAAGGAAGCCCAGCAGGCCGACGTGGTGGTGGTCAACCATCACCTGTTCTTTGCCGACGTGGCCTTGAAGGACACGGGTGTGGCCGAATTGCTGCCCTCGGCCAACACTATCATCTTCGATGAGGCGCACCAGCTGCCCGATACGGCCACTTTATTCTTTGGCAATACGGTGTCCACCTCGCAAATCCTGGAGCTGTGCCGCGACGTGCTGGCCGAGGGCCTGGCGCATGCGCGCGGCATCGACTGGGCCAAAACCGTCACGGTGGTGGAAAAGGCCGCGCGCGACCTGCGTCTGACCTTCCCGCAGGACATCGTGCGCCTGTCGCTGCCGCAAATCGCCCCGTCGAGCGACTTTTTCCCCGCGCTCGACACGCTCAAGGATGAGCTCGATGGCATGGTGGCCGTGCTGGAAACCCAGGCGGAACGGGCGGAAACCCTGGAGCAGTGCAGGGTGCGCGGCGTTGAACTGGCGCAGCAGCTGAGCGGCTGGAAGTTCGATCCCAAGGCCAAGGTGGCGGCCGGCGAGGAAGCCGTGTTCTGGGTGGAAGCGTTTTCCAGCTCCCTGCAGCTGCACAAGACGCCGCTGTCGATCGCGCCCATCTTCAACAACCAGCGCGAAGGCACGCCGCGCAGCTGGATTTTCACGTCCGCCACCCTGGCCGTGAAAAACGACTTCAAGCATTTCTCTGAACAGATGGGCTTGACGGGCGAACCGTCGCACACGTGGCCGAGTCCCTTCGACTATGGCCAGCAAGGCTTGCTGTTCGTGCCGCAAAACCTGCCGCAGCCGAACTCGCTGGGCTACACGGACGCCGTCATCGACTGCGCCTTGCCCATCATCGAGGCGGCCGGCGGGCGCACCTTCTTCCTGTGCACCACCTTGCGCGCCGTCAAACGCGCGGCCGAGCGCCTGGCCGATGAATTCAAGCAGCGCGGCCTGAACTTCCCCCTGTTCGTGCAGGGCGACCGGGGCCGCACGGAATTGCTGGACCAGTTCCGCGCCGCCGGCAATGGCGTGCTGATCGGCAGCCAGAGTTTCTGGGAAGGCGTCGACGTGCGCGGCGATGCCCTGTCGCTGGTGATCATCGACAAGCTGCCATTCGCGCCGCCCGACGACCCCGTGCTGGCAGCGCGCATCGAAGTGATGGAGAAGCAGGGCAAGAATGGCTTCATGCATCACTCGCTGCCGGAAGCCATCATCAACCTGAAGCAGGGCGCGGGCCGCTTGATCCGCGACGAGGGCGACCGTGGCGTGCTGATGATCTGCGATCCGCGCCTCATTTCCAAGCCGTACGGCAAGCGCATCTGGCAAAGCCTGCCGCCGTTCAAGCGCACGCGCGACACGGCTGAAGTGGTCGAGTTCTTCCGCAACCTGCCTCCGCGCGCGCAATAACTGTCCTGGCCGGCGCGCCCGCGCCGGCTATTCCCCGTTTATAAATTTCCCTTTGGAATCAAGCCGCTGGCGCAGCCGCGCACAGCCTGCCTGCGCGCCCGGCATGCCAAAAATCGGCGTGATCGTGCCAGATCCTGGCATTGTTGCTGGTGTCCAGGACGCCGGACACATCTTTGCGCCAGCGCAAACAGGCCGTTGCCCAGCGGTTTACAGTGACTGCATGCCTTGTGGGATCAGGGCGCGGCGATGGCAGGCCGCACGGGCGCACGGGGAACGGGGGGATGCCATGGATATCCGCTACGGCTGTTTCTTGAGCTACGCGCACGGCCAATATGCGTTCATGAACAAGTTCAAGAATGACCTCATCGAGGCGCTGGCCTGCTACCTGGAGCCGCACCTGGACCGCGAGGAAGTCCTGTTCATCGACAGCGAGCAGCTGGGCGGCGGCGACGATATCGACCGGCGCGTGGCGCGCGCCATGTGCCAGAGCGTGTGCATGATCGTGCTGTACACGCCCAAGTACGAAGCGCATGGCTACACCCGGCGCGAGTTTGCAGCCATGCAGCTGATCGAGCAGGAGCGCCGCGCCTGGTACGACTTGCCCAGCCATTTGATCATTCCCATCATCATGACGCGCCATCCCGATGGCTTGCCCCCGCAAATCACGGAGTCCGGCCTGTACGTGGACTTTTCCGGCTACACGCTGGCCAGCGGCGACCTCAAATCCAACCCGCAATACCTGCCCGACATCGAACGCATCGTGCAGCGTATCGCCATGCATTACCACTTGCTCAAGCGCTCGACACCGCCCGGCCACGATTGCAGCCGCTTCGTGCTGCCCGCCATTCCGTCGGAGTGGCGGGCCGTCCCGCCGCCGCACTTTCCACGTTAATCCACGTAAAAGGTCCTGTCATGGAATGCCAACGCCTGTCCCTACCGCCTTTGAGCGCCCCTGGCGAAGTCGTCACCTTCTACTCCTACAAGGGCGGCACGGGCCGCACCATGGCCTTGTCGAACATCGCCGTGCTGCTGGCGCGGCGCGAAAACGCCAGCGTGCCCGTGCTGATGCTGGACTGGGACATGGAAGCGCCCGGCCTGCACCATTATTTCGAGCAGCACGAGGAGCGCCCGGGCGTGCTGGAATTCTTCGAAGCGTGCCGCCAGCAGCTCGAGCGCTTCAGCCTGGAGGCGCCGGTGCCGCGCGCGCATGGCCATGACGCCGGCAGCGCCGACGTGGCGCTGGCGCAGCGCGTGCTCGACGCCATCGACTGGCAGCAATACGTGGTGCGCGTTGACCAGGGCAGCCCGCTGTACCTGATGCGCGCAGGCTGTTTCGACGCCAGCTACAGCGAGCGCCTGGCGAAGATGCGCTGGGACCAGCTGTTCGACGCCTGCCCGGCCCTGTTCCGCTGCTTTGCCGACACCCTGGCGCGGCATTTCCGCTATGTGCTGGTCGATTCGCGCACGGGGCGCACGGACAGCGCCGGCATCTGCACCACCTTGCTGCCGAAAAAGCTCGTGGTGGTCTTCACGCCCAACCGGCAAAGCCTGGAAGGCGTCGATGCGCTCGTCACGCGGGCCATCGAATACCGGCGCAGCCATGAAGACGAGCAGCGCCCGCTGCTGGTGTATCCCTTGCCGTCGCGCATAGAAATGGGCGATGGCGCGCAGCGCGCCGAATGGCGCCGGGGCGACGCGCACAAGGGCATCGCCGGCTTCCAGCCGATGTTCGAGCGCCTGCTGCGCACCTCGTACGGCTTGCCGCAGATCGCCCTCGACAGCTACTTTGACGAAGTGCAGCTGCAGCAGACGAAAACCTTTGCCTATGGCGAGCAGCTGGCCGTGCGCATCGACCAGGGCGGCGACCGCTTTTCCCTCACGCGGACCTTCGAAGCATTCCTGCACTGGCTGACGGGCGGCTATTTCCCCTGGCAGTCGAGCCGTGAAATCGCCTTGCTGGCGGCGATCGGCGAAGCGCGCCAGGCGCTGCAGGCGGAACCGGGCCGCGCCGTGGCCTTGCCGCTGGCGCGCGACCTGGCCCGCCTTGGCGAGTTGTACCGGAAAGACGGGCGCAGCGCGCAGGCGCTCGACGCCTTCCGGCAAAGCGTCGAGATCCGCGTGCGCCTGCTGGGTGAAGAGCATCCGGACAGCCTGGCCGGCAAGAGCGGCATGGCGCGTTTGCTGCGCCAGGTGGACAAGCTGGACGAGGCGCGCTTCCTGGAAGAGGACGTGGTCGACGTGCGTTGCCGGTTGCTGGGCGACGAGCATCCCGACACGCTGGCGGCCAAGGCTTGCCTGGCGCAAACCTTGATGCAGCAGGGCGAACTGGCGGCGGCGCTGCTGCTGCAGGATGCCGTGCTGGCCAGCCATGCGCGCGTGTTGGGGCCAGAACACCCGCTGACCCTGGGCGCGATGGACGGCCGTGCCACGACCCTGCTGCACATGGGCCGGCTGGAGCAGGCGCGGCAAGTGCTGGCCATGGTGGTGGCGGCGCGCGAGCGGTTGTTCGGCGCGGAGCACGGCGATACCCTGCGCAGCAAGCTGGCCCTGGCGCAGGCGCTGGGACGGATGGGCGAGCTTGATGGCGCGCGCCACCTGCTGGGCGCCGTCCTGCAGGCGCAGCAGCGGCGCCTGGGCGGCGACCATGCGGCCACCCTGGCCACGCGCGATCTGCTGGCCGATATTGTGGCCGGGCAGGGCGACTGGGCCGGCGCGCGCCAGCTGCATGAAGACCAGGTGGCGGCGCGCGAACGCACGCGGGGGCTCGACCATCCGGACACCCTGATGAGCCAGCGCAAGCTGGCCGAGGCGCTGCTGCGGCGCGGCGAGCTCGATGCGGCCCGCAGCGTCCAGGAGCAGGTGCTGGAAGTGCACGCGCGATTGCTGGGCGAAGACCATCTCGATACCTTGCACAGCAAGAAGCAGCTGGCCGGCACCTTGCAGCAGCAGGGCGACAGCGAGGCGGCGCGCCTGCTGGAAGATGCCGTGCTCAGCGGTAGTGACCGGCTGCTGAATGCGCGTGGCGCGGCCGGCAAGGTGGCCGCGCATGCCGACAGCGTGCTCGATGGCGCGCGGCATCTGCAGGAAACCATCCTGGCGGGGCGCGCCGGCGGGCACGATGCCACCGAACCCGAGACGCTGGGCAGCATGATCGCCATGCTGCAAGGCATGATCGAGCGCGAGCAGTATGTGCAGGCGGGCGAACTTGCCGAGCATTTGAGGGCTTGCCTGCTGCGCCCCGGCGTGCCGGGCAAGCTGCGCAAGCGGGGCATGGCGCAGCTGAAGCGCATGTACAAATTGCAAGGCGACCTCGATGCCTTGCTGGCCTTGCAGGAAGACGAAGTGCAGGCGCTGGAAGGGGCCTTGTCCGAGGCGGGCATCGAGCCGCGCTGAGCATTGCGGCCCCGGCGGTGCGCCGATATAAAAATTGCTGCCGATGGCCGCGTGCATGCGCAGTGTTGACGTTGCTTCGGGTAAAATCTCGTTATGAGAATTCTTATCAGTAACGACGACGGCTACCTCGCACCCGGCCTGGCGGCACTGGCCGATGCACTCGCGCCCATTGCCGAGATCGTGGTAGTGGCGCCGGACAGCAACCGTTCGGGCGCTTCCAATTCCCTGTCCCTGGACCGGCCCTTGTCCGTGCACAAGGCCGCCAACGGCTTTTATTTCGTCAACGGCACGCCCACCGACTGCGTCCACGTGGCGCTGACGGGCATGCTGATGGAGCGGCCCGACCTGGTGGTGTCGGGCATCAACAATGGCCCGAACATGGGCGACGATACCCTGTATTCAGGCACGGTGGCCGCCGCCACGGAAGGCTTTCTGTTCGGCATTCCGGCCATCGCCTTTTCCCAGTCCGAATTCGGCTGGGCCAACCTCGATGCGGCCGCCCGCGTGGCGCGCGAGATTGTCGAGCGCCGTTTTGATGCCTTGCAAAAGCCGTATCTGTTGAATGTCAACATTCCTGCGATTCCCTATGAGCAATTGCAGGGCGTGGTGGCCACGCGCCTGGGCAAGCGCCATTCGGCCGAGCCGGTAATCCGCGCGCTCGATCCGCGCGGCCGCGAAATTTTCTGGATCGGCCCTGCCGGCGCCACCAAGGACGGCGGTCCCGGCACGGACTTCCACGCGATTGCGCAAGGACAAGTCTCGATCACGCCGCTGCAAATCGACCTGACGCATACGGCCCAACTCGATGCACTGGCGACAGGCCTGGCATGACCGCCTTCCATGAACGCTCACGATGACCGCTCACCATGACCGATAAGCCGCGCACCTTCCCCCTGTCCCTCGATTCGCTGGCCGGCAAGCCCGCCAGGCAGGGCGGGGGGCAGTCGCTGGCGCAGTCCAGGATCGCCACGCCGCAGACGGCCACGCAGAATGCGGCGCAAAGCGCGGCCCGGGGCAGCCAGCACGTGTATGGCGCGCCGGCGGTCATTGCCCCGTCGCGCGCCCAGGCCATCGCCAATGAGCGCGCGCAGCCAGCGGTAGCGGCGGCGCCGCGGCAAAATCCGCTGGTCTCGGATGCCGTGCGGCGCGCCATGGTGGCGCGCATCGCCAGGCAGGGCGTGCAGGACCAGGTGGTGCTCGACGCCATGCAGGCCGTGCCGCGCCACATGTTCATGGACGAGGCGCTGGCGTCGCAGGCCTACATCGACGCTTCGCTGCCCATCGGCCACCACCAGACCATTTCGCAGCCATACATCGTGGCGCGCATGATCGAAGTGATGCGCAATGGCGGCAGCCTGCAGCGCGTGCTGGAAATCGGCACGGGCTGCGGCTACCAGGCCACGGTGCTGTCGCTGGTGGCGAAAGAGGTGTATTCGATCGAGCGCATCCGGCCTTTGCACGAGCTGGCGAAGGCCAATTTGCGCCCCTTGCGCGTGTCAAATCTGCGTTTGCAGTACGGAGATGGTATGCTTGGCCTGCCGCAGGCGGCGCCCTTCGACGGGATCATCCTTGCCGCCGCCGGCCTGGAAGTCCCGCAAGCGCTGCTGGAACAGCTGACAGTGGGCGGGCGTCTGGTTGCGCCAGTGGGCGCGAAATTGCAGCATTTACAACTCATTACCCGGGTGGGGAAAATGGAATGGACCAGTCAGACCCTGGAAGATTGCCATTTCGTGCCTTTGCGCCCGGGCACCATATGATCCCCGGATCAGATAGCAAGCAGGACCTACAAATACATGCGAATGATTAAGAAAAGTAACGTACTTCTATGCAGCATCACCCTGGCCGCCCTGTTGAGCGGTTGCGGCACGACGGGCGTCCAGGCGCCGGTGGTGGAGCGCCAGCCGTCGGTCACCAGTGCCGCCGCCAGCGATCCGCGCGACCGCGATCCCGCTTTTTACCGGGTCAAGCGCGGCGACACCCTGCTGCGCATCGCCCTCGAGCATGGCCAGAACTACCGCGACCTGGTGACGTGGAATGATTTGAGCAATCCGAACGACATCAAGGTCGACGAGATCCTGCGCGTGCTGCCGCCGACGGGCGAGTCCGGTGGCGCGCAAACGTCGGCCATCGTCATGCCGCCGTCAACGGAAGTGCGCGCCGCCGCCCCCGTGGTGCCGAAGAAAACCGGCCCGCGCGGCGAGAAGCGCGCCTACTCCGATGCCACGCTGGCCGAGCTGCGCGCCGATGGCGGCACGTCCGACGCCAAGCCGGC
>NZ_NRDQ01000261.1 GCF_002878455.1 Janthinobacterium sp. AD80 | reverse complement strand
GCGGGCTTGCTGGCGGCCGCCCTGGTGCTGGTGTTTGGCGCGGGCATCGGCGCGGGCCTGCGCAAGATGCTGGTGCTGTCCTGATGTTCACATTATTTACCGTACAGGGATATTCCATGGCATTCAAGACCGAATCGACGCAGGCCGGCGCGCACCGCGCGATGCTGCTGGCGGCACTGGCCCTGCTGGTGGCCAGCTTGCTGACCGGCTGCGGCGCGCTGGCGCTGATGCGCGGCGATCCCCGGCCCGTCAAGCCCGACTGGCAAAGCCTGACCCTGATGGCCGCGCCTGACGCCAACAGCAACAGCGCACTGGCGGTGGACGTGGTGCTGGTGCGCGACAAGGCCATGCTCGACACCCTGGCCGCCATGCCGGCCGCCCGCTACTTTGCCGCCAGGGCCGACTTGCAGCGCACGTTTCCCGAGGCCTTGACGGTGCTGTCAGTGGAAATCACGCCGGGCCAGGCGCTGCAGCTCGATGCGCAACGCTACGCCGGCCAGCGCATCTGGGCCGCCTTTGCCTTTGCCAATTATGCCAATCCCGGCGACCACCGCGAGCGCCTGCTGCCTGGCAGCGGCGCGTATGTGCTGCAGCTGAACGCGCAGGGTTTTGCCGCCAGCGACATGAAGACGGGCGCCGCCCGCTAACCGAGGATCTATCCGCCATGGCCGAAGCAATGTTGTATGACCGTATCCAGTGGCATGAGGGCATGCTGCTGACCCCGCAGCATTTCCAGCAGGAGAGCGCCCGCGTGGACGCCCTGGTGGGCTGGCAGGCGCTGGCCGCCCAGCCGGCCGCCTGGGGCGTGCGCCGGCTCGCCATCGACGAGGCCCGGCTCAGCGGCGGCAAGCTGCGCATCCTGGCGCTCGAAGCCATCCTGCCCAACGGCATGGCGGTGGCGCACGATGGCCGCCAGGCGCAGGACTTCGTGCTGGAACTGGACCTGGCGCCGTACGCGCAAGCGATGGAGCAGGGCGACTTGCCCGTCTACCTGGCCGTCGGCGCCGCGCGCTCGCTGCGCCTGTCGGGGCAGCCGGCCATGTTCCGCCGCGTCGACAGCCCGCTCGTCGAGGATGAGGTATCCGAAGCGCTGGCCGACGAGGTGCCGCGCATGGCGGCCAACTTGTGCCTGATGGCCGGCAAGGTGCCGGGGCCGGCGTGGGTGTATTTGCACCTGATGACCTTGCGCAAGGAAAACGAGAGCGTGCGCCGCTGCGCGTTCTGGCCGGCCCAGCTCGAGGTGCCGGCCGGTTCGGCCCTGCTGCAGCGGGCGCAGGCGCTGGCCGCCCTGATGCGCAACAAGGCCGTTTTCCTGGGACGCCAGACGGCCGGCGGCTCGTCGCGCCTGGAAGACCGGCTGGCCATGCTGGAACAGCGCGCCCGCCTGTCCAGCCTGACCCTGCACCTGCCGCTGCTGGAAGCGGCGCTGAATGCGGGTCCCGTGCAGCCGCAGCCCCTGTACCTGGCCCTGTGCGCACAGCTGGGTCCCTTGTCCGCCTTGCGCCCCGGCGCCGTGCCGCTGGCGCCGCCCGCCTATGTGCATGGCGACAGCCAGGCGGCGTTCGACAGTGTGCTGGACAATTTGGTGGACCTGGTGGGCGAAGTGAGCCAGGAATGGAAGACCTGCACCTTCAACCTCAACGGCCAGGTGTTCTCGCTGCCGCTGCGGGCCGAATGGCTGGGCGGGCAGGGCGCGCGCCTGGTGGTGGGCCTGCGCGGCCAGGGCGAACGCGAACTGGCGGCCTGGATGGCGGGCGCCGTGATCGGCTCGCGGACCGTCTCGGCGTCGCTGGGCGACCGCCGCGTGCTGGGCGCCACGCGCAGTGCCATCGACGGCGCGCCGGAACTGGGTTTGCGCGGCAGCCAGGGCTGCAGCCTGTATGCCATCGAGGTCAGCGACCAGTTCATCGTGGCCGGCCAGGATTTGCTCATTAGTAACATCAACGAACACCTGCTGGCGCAGCGCCCGCAGGAAGTCGTTTTGTTCATCAAGGGATGAAGCATGACACTCCAGGATAAAGTCCATGGCGCGCACGGCGCCAGCGGTGCGGCGGCAGGCGCCGCCCGCCATCTCGGCGGCGACGGCAACGACCTTGCCAGCATCCAGTTCCGCGCCTTCGTGGCGTTGCTGAACCAGTCCGTGGCCGATGGCGCGGCCCTGGGCGAGGCGGATGGCCGCGCGGGCGCGGAAGCGCTGAGCCGCAAGCTGAGCCAGCTGATCGAGCTGCAAACCCTGGAGGCGGGGCGCCAGGGCGGCAAGGCGGGCGCCGAGGCGGAATTGCAGGGACGTTTCCTGAAGGCGGCCCTGGCCGACGAAGTGCTGCTGCACCTGGACTGGGCCGGGCGCACGCACTGGCGCCACGTGCTGCTGGAGGCGACCCTGTTCAATTCGGGCCAGGCCGGCCAGCAAGTGTTTGCCGACATCGACCAGCTGCTGCGCGAGCGCGAACCGGCGCGCCGGGGCGTGGCGCGCCTGTATCTGTACCTGCTGTCGCTGGGCTTCCAGGGCCGCTACCGCGACAGCGCGGGCCTGGCGCAGATCGCCGACTACCGGCGCGAGCTGTTTCAGTTCGTCTACCAGCGCGCGCCCGACATGCGCGCGCGCGACGCCGTGCTTACCGAGCAGCCGTATGCGAGCACCTTGTCGTACGGCGGCGGGCGGCGCCTCTCGCGCCTGAGCCGGCGCGGCGCCATCCTGGTGCTGGTGCTGCTGATACTGCTGGGCGTGTCGGAAGTGCTGTGGCTGTGGCAGTCGTGGTCCGTGCGCAAGGCCCTGAGCGCGCCCGTGGCGCCGGCCGTCGTGCACTTCTGCGTGGCGCCGCCGATGGCGCTGCACCTGCCCGTCATTCCCGGGCATGCCGCACGCGGCGAGGTGGCGCCATGCTGAACTTCCTGTCCGACAACCTCGTCATCGCCGTGCTGCTGGTGGTGACCTTGCTGGTGCTGGTGCTGCTGGCCGTCGTCATCAGCGCCGCGCTGCGCAGCGGCGGGCAGGGCGCGAACGCCAACGGCGGCAGCAAGCTGCGCCTGCTGGGCTCCGAATCGCTGCGCCGCTCGTTTCGCAGCGCCATCGAACTGATCGAGGCCAACCTGGCCGAGCGCGCCGAGCGCTACAACCTGTCGTGGACCTTGCTGCTCAATGAAAGCGGCAACCGCGCCGTGTCGCTGGCGCAGTCGGGCCTGCCCAGCGCGCTGAGCACCGACAGCAGCCTGACGGCCGCCGCGCAAGGCATCACCTGGAACTTCTTCGACAAGGGCGTGGTGGTGCAGCTGCAGTCCGAGTATCTGGGATCGCCCGATCCCGACAGCGCCGCCAGCAGCGGCATCTGGGACGATTTCCTGGGCCTGTGCCGCGCCTACCGGCCGCTGCGCCCCTTCGACGGCATCGTACTGGCCATGCCATGCACGGCGCTGCTGGCCAGCGATCCGCAAGGCCAGCTGGAACTGGTGGCGCGCGCCAAGGCCATCCACCGCCGGCTGTGGCTGGCGCAGAACCGCCTGGCGCTGCGTTTCCCCATCCACCTGGTGGTGACGGAATGCGAAGTGCTGCCCGGCTTTTCCACCTTCGGCACGGCCTTGCCCGAGCCGATGCGCCGCTCCATCCTGGGCTGGGCGTCGCCGTATGAACTGGTGGCGCCGTTCCGCCTGCAGTGGGTCGACGCGGCAATGGACCAGATCGTCGGTGCGGTGGCCGACAGCTGCGCCGAACTGTGCGCGCTGGAGCAGGCCAATGCCGACAGCCGCGCGTATTTCCTCCTGCCCAGCGAGGTCGAACGCCTGCGCGCGGGCCTGAAAGTGTTTTGCGAAGAGCTGATGCGCCCCAGCGCCTACCACGAGCCTTTCCTGCTGCGCGGCATCTATCTGACGGGCGACTGCAGCGACGCGGCCGCGCTGCTGGCCGCCACGGCCAGCCTGGCGCCGCAGCCGGCCCTGGCGAACGAGAAGGAGCATACGCAGCTGGCGCTGGCCAGCGCCGGCGCGCAGGACGAGGCGGCCCTGGCGGCGCAGGACGGCATGCCCGTCTTCCTGCGCGATATTTTCGAGCGCAAGATCTTTGCCGAAGTGGGCCTGGTGCAGGCCTCGTCGCAGCGCATGCGGCGCCCGGCCGTCAACCGCCTCGCGTACTGGTCGGCGCTGCTGCTGCCCGTCCTGTGGGCGCTGGGACTGGTGGTGTCGAGCTTCCAGCTGCACCGCCTGGCAGGCGAAATGGTGGTGTACCTGGAAGCGCTGAACGGCGACGCGCGTGCCAGCCTGCAAAGCGGCCGCGCGGCGGCCGGCTGGGTGGCTGCAGGCGCCGCCGGCACGGGCAATGGCCAGCGCAGCCAGCAGCGCGCCGTCGATGCCCTGCTGAATATCGAACAGCTGGGCGAGGCGCATTTCAGCTCCGTCTTCATGCCCGGCTCCTGGGCCATCTTCGACGACTTGCACGACCGCGTGCAGCAGCGCCTGGAGCAGGGCTTCGCCGACAACGCCTTCGAAGCGCTGCGCCGCTCGGCCTTCGCGCAGCTGGGCCGGCTGACGGGCGTGCCGCACGATCCGGCCACGGGCAGCCTGATCGCGGGCGCCCAGTGCACCCTGCCGGCGCGCTGGCATGAGCTGGCGGGCGTGCCGGCGCCCAATGCGCTGAACCTGGAAGACCTGCCGCACTACCAGGCGATGCTGCAATACCTGGCGCGCATGGATGAACTGGACCGCGTCATCAGCGCCATGCTGCGCCTGAAGGGACCAAGTTCCGTGCCGGCTTCGGGCGACGACCTGGCGCTGGTGGTGCGCGTGCTGCTGGGCACGGAACTGAACGGTACGCCGGCCCGCACGGCCGCGCTGTTCCGCGCCGTGGCGCAAAGCGTGCCCTCGCTGGCCATCGAACCGATGCAGGAAGCGGCGCGCTGCTCGCTGCACCTGGCCAGCGGCGCCATGTATCGCCGCCTGTTCGACGACAATGGCTTGCTGCGCGCGGAACAGGCGGTGGCCGCCAGCACGGGCGCGCTGCTCGAAGGCGGGCCGCGCGGCGGCGACCTCGACGGCCAGCTGCGCCTGTGGCAGACCTTGCGCACGGCGCTCGACGCACAGCAGGGCCAGCTGATGGCAGGCAAGGGCGCCTGGATGCATCAGAGCAGCATGAACCTGGGCGCGGGGCACGAAGCCATGCTTGAGCGCATCGGCGCCAATTCGCTGCTGGGCAGGGCGGCCCAGGACGACAGCCGGCAGCTGGCCACGCAGGGTTTCGGCCGCTTCATCATGGCATGGGACACCACCCTGGCCGCGCCCAATCCCCTCGATGCGGGCGGGGCGGGCCTGGTCTGGAGCGGTGCCGGCAGCGCCGCCAGTTGGGCTTTCACGCCCGAGCGCAAGGTGCTGCACGAGGCCGTGGCGGCCATGCTGGCACCGTCGTATATGCGGGCCGAGACGCCCGTGCGCCTGCCCGAGGTGCCGTCCGGCGCCACCATCCACTGGGACAAGGGACAGCTGGAGCGGGCCGCCAGCCTGGCCGAGGCGCGCAAGGCTTTCCTGGCGGGGCCGTACACGCGCCTGCCGGGCCGCTTGCAGCAGCCGGCCGGCACCCTGGTCGACCAGGCGCTGGCCGGCAGCGTGCACGCCGCGCTGGCGCAGGCGCTGAGCTTTTCGGCGGCGGAACTGCCCAGCGCCGCCAGCGATGGCGAATATGCGGCGGTGCTGCGCTTGCGCACCCGGCTCGAGGAACTGGGCGCGCGCCAGGCCGTGGCCGAACTCGATACGGCGCTGGCGCGCGACGCCATGTCGCGCCTGCGCCGCATGGACGAGGTATTCACGGCGGCCGAGGTGTTCCTGCCGCGCGACCGCGCCTTCCAGGGCTGGAAGGGAGACAAGGGCGCCCTGATCGAAGCCTTCGCGGCCGGCGACAGCGCCGGCCTGAACGCGTATCTGGCGCAGCAGCAGGAATTCATCGAGATCCTCGGCAAGCAGGTCGAGGGCGTGCTGACGCAGCTGTCCGGACCGGCGGCGGGCCAGCCGCTGGTGGCGCGCTGGCAGGCCATCCTGGCCGACTTGCGCCGCTACCGCCTGAAAAGCCCCGGCAGTTCGCTGCTGGCGGTGGAGCAGTTCATCCTCAATGGCAGCGCCGACATCGACCTGGGCAACTGCGCCGACAAGCTGGGCGCGCGCATGGCGCAGCGGCGCGGCAGCGATGTCTTCGCCGAACGCCTGCACGGCTTGCAAAGCGGCTTGCTGGCGCGCTGCCGCGAACTGTCGGCCAGCCATTACCAGGGCGAGTGGGAGCGCTTCGCGGAAGTCTACAACCGCGACCTGGGCCGGCGCCTGCCGTTCGTTGCCCTGTCTGGCGCGCCGGCGGGCCGCGTGCGCAG
>NZ_NRDQ01000260.1 GCF_002878455.1 Janthinobacterium sp. AD80 | reverse complement strand
ATCGTCAGCGCTGGCCACGGCCTGGGCAGGATACGCGGGACGGTGCAGCGCCATCTGCACGTCCACGTGCTGTTCCAGCGCAAGGGCCGCGTCGAGCACGGCTTCCACCTTGTCCTGGCCATGGCGCAACAGCGCCGCTTCGATGCGCTGCGCACGCGCCGCGCTTTGTTCCAGGATGTGCTGGCCGGCCATGGCGCCGAAGCGCACGAACAGCGCATTACGCCGTGCAAAGTCCGCATGGCCCAGCACATGGGCTGTCACCAGGGTGTTTTCCGCCACCGAGTTGTCTTCCGCCATGTAGGCATGGCAGGGGTCGCCTGGGAACATGACCTCAAAAATATGCGAATGGCCCATCTTCTGGTGCACGAGCTGATGAATGTAGCGCACGCCAAACGACCAGTGGCGCATGCGCACTGGCAAGCCGTAAATGGCGATCTCCGCCATGAAACTGTTGGGTACGAGTTCAAAGTCGACAGGGGAGAATTCCAGGCCCAGTTCCAGCGCCAGCGTCTCGATGCGCGCCGCATGGCTGGCCAGGGTGCCGGCCGCTGCACCGCTTGTGCCTGGCAGCGGAGCGCCATCGCTTGCGGGTATTTGCTGCGCCGCCGCAGCCTCGGTAGCGCCAGGCGTTGCACGCGCTGCCTCGCCCGGCGCCGCATCACCGGTGCCGCGATCATCACCGTGGCAGCCTCCCCAGCGCATGCAAGAGCTCATGCAACTACTCGTGCAACCGCACGTGCAGCCGCCCATGCAGCCATGTATGCAAGCATTCAAGCAGCCGCCGATGCCACCGCCATGGGCAGCACTCCCGCCACGGTCCGCCACACTAGCCAAGTCACCATCCATGTCCTTGATACTGCCAGCATTCATGCCGTCTCCTCCTGGCTGGCCGCCTCGTGCTGGAAAAAGGTGCGGATGGCCGCCCACACGTCGTCCGGCCTGGCCAGGATGCTGCTGTGCAGCGGCAAACCATGGCGCGCGTGTTCGGCGCACAGGCGGTGCATTTCGGTTTCCAGGCTGCGCGGCACGCCCGGCACCGTTTCCACGTAGCCCACATAGTTGAGCATGCCTGCCAGGTGGCCCAGGGCCAGGCTGGCCGCCTGGCGGTCTTCGCTGAAGTTTTCGCCATCGGAGGCATAGAACAGGTAGCCGTTGTACTGGCCGCTGGCGTAGCGTTCCTGCAAAATTGTGCGGCTCAACTGGAATGCGCTCGATGCCATGGTGCCGCCCATGCCGTTGACCTGGAAGAACTCGCTCTCGGAGAACTCCCAGGCACGGGTCGTATGGGCGATAAAGCGCGTTTCCACGCGTGCATAGCTGCGGCGCAAACCTTGCAAGGCAAAGAAAAAGAAGGATTTGGCCAGCTTGCGCTCGGCTTGCGCCATGCTGGCCGAGACATCCATGACGAACAGCACGACGGCTTGCGCGCTGGGCCGCGGCCGGGCCAGCACTTGCCGGTAGCGCAGGTCGTCGTTGGTGAATGCCACGGGGTTCTGCTGCAGCGCGCGCCGCTTGATGGCCTCCTTGACCGTGCGCCGCCTGTCGAGACGGGCGCGGGCGCCATGGCGGTCCAGGCCGGCACGCACCAGTTGCACCTCGTCGATCGCACCGAGATGGCGTGGCTTGAGGTGGGGCAGTTTCAAGGTTTCCCACAGCCAGTCCATGATGTCGTCGACGGTAAATTCCAGCAGCAGGCGTACTTCGCCTTCGCCATTGCCCCCGGCGCCCGGCGTCTCGGACTCGTCCGTGCCAACGGGCCGCGCCGCGCGCAGCAG
>NZ_NRDQ01000026.1 GCF_002878455.1 Janthinobacterium sp. AD80 | reverse complement strand
GTTTGGTCCCTATCTGCCGTGGGCGTTGGAAATTTGAAGGGGGCTGCTCCTAGTACGAGAGGACCGGAGTGGACGAACCTCTGGTGTACCGGTTGTCACGCCAGTGGCATTGCCGGGTAGCTAAGTTCGGAAGAGATAACCGCTGAAAGCATCTAAGCGGGAAACTTGCCTTGAGATGAGATTTCCCAGAGCCTTGAGCTCTTTGAAGGGTCGTTCGAGACCAGGACGTTGATAGGCTGGGTGTGGAAGTGCAGTAATGCATTAAGCTAACCAGTACTAATTGCCCGTACGGCTTGTCCCTATAACATTAGCAGGTACAGAGGATAAGACGGTACAACGTTGCGTGTGTGTTGATACAACCAGTCATTACCCTAATCTTTGCTTCTTCCAGATTCATGGCCTTGTCGTCCTACAGGAGACAAGTGTCAGTACAAGTTATGCCTGATGACCATAGCAAGTTGGTCCCACCCCTTCCCATCCCGAACAGGACCGTGAAACAACTTTGCGCCGATGATAGTGCTGCAACCAGTGTGAAAGTAGGTTATCGTCAGGCTTGTTATTCGCAGTAAGAGAAAACCCCGCCAGCAATGGTGGGGTTTTTTTTCGTCTGGTGGTTTTTTTTGCGTGATACGCTGCGGGTGCTTGTCGGCTTACGCGCTGCGCGCTAAGCCGACCTACGTCGATTTACCGCCGGCCGGGTCGGGTAGGTCGGATTAGCGCGGCAAGGCCGCGCGTAATCCGACAACCACGCCAGCCGGCCAGGGTAGCCAAAGCATAAAAAAGACGAAAAAAAAGCAGCGCTACGCGCTGCTTTTGTCACTTATCACCATTGATTAAAAATGGTAAGCGACTTTGATGTTCATGTAATTGACGCCGCTATTTGGTTTCTTGTAGCCGCCGTTCGAGAAATGCTGGATTTTCGCAGCGACTTCCCATTTGTTATTGAAGATATAGCCAACGCCGATGTGGTCGCCGAACTGGAAGTGGGTCGACAGGCGGTCATCGTCGTTGTTGTACAGTTTCGACAGCATGTGCACGCCGATGCCGGCTTCAGCATAAAAACCCAGCTTGTTCGTATTTTCAAAACGGAACACGGGGGTAAAGCCCAGGTCCCACAGCTTTTGATGCTGGCCAGGGACATTCTGATAGCTCTTGGCATCCCAGCCGCCGATGCTGGCATCCCAGTAACCGCTCAGTTGCGTGCCATTCGATACGAACCAGGCTTTATCCCAGTTCGAGGTTACGCCGGCACGCACCATCTGTACTTTGACGCCCTTGGCATACTCGCCGTAGACGGAGTCGATCAGTTTGTCGTCGGCGGCAAAGCCGGCATTGGCTGCCATCAGCGCGGTAAGGGCAGCGATGGATTTAAGGATATTCTTCTTGAAGGACATAGAGGCTTTCATCGTAAAATTGGCCGTCAGGCTTGTCTTGTTTGCGCAGACACCTAGTCTTGCACATCGCTCCCGCCACCTGTTTGATCTCAGAGGTTCAATTGACATTTTCTACAAAAATCGCATTTCTCGGTATAGGCCTAATGGGAGGGCCGATGGTCCGGTGCCTGCTGCGCGCTGGATATTCTGTCACAATTTGGAATCGCACGCACAGCAAGGCCCAATTACTGCGTGCGGCAGGGGCGCAGCCAGCCATTTCCATCGCGCAGGCCGTCAATGGTGCCGACGTGGTCATCTCGATGCTGGAAGCCGGCCCCATCGTGGCGCAGGTGCTGCAGGACGCGTTGCCGGCCTTGCGCCCAGGAGCTGTCTGGATCGACATGAGCTCCACCAGGCAATCGGAAGCCCAGCAATTTCATGCCATCTTGCAGGCTGCCGGCCATGCTTTCGTCGATGCGCCCGTGTCCGGCGGGGTTGGCGGGGCGCAGGCGGGTACCCTGGCCATCATGGCCGGCGCCAGTGCCGGCGATTACGCCCGTGTCGAAGCGATTCTGGCGGCCATGGGCAGCCCGACTCTGGTGGGGCCGCCCGGTAGTGGCCAGGTGGCCAAGCTGTGCAACCAGTTGATCGTCGGCGCGACCTTGAATATCGTCGCCGAAGCCTTGCTGCTGGCCCAGGCTGCGGGAGCAGATGCGGCCGCCGTGCGCGCCGCCATCCGTGGCGGTTTTGCCGAGAGCAAGATTTTAGAGGTGCATGGCCAGCGCATGCTGGAGCGGAACTTTGTGGCCGGTGGCCAGGTGAAAAGCCAGATCAAGGATATGCACAACATCCTGGCGGCGGCCGAAGCGGCCCACGTCACCTTGCCGGTGACGCAATTGGTGACGCAGCGCTATGAAACCCTGGCCGCCACGCACCCGACGGCCGATCACGCGGCCGCCCTGCTGGCCCTGGAAGCGCTGAATCCGGACCAGCGCCTGGGCAGCGGTCCCGATCAACTGAGCTGAATTACGCGACGGGCAGGCTCGCTTCGACCAGCTTGACCCAGAAGCTGGCACCGATCGGCAGCAAGTTATCGTTGAAATCGTAGCTGCCGTTGTGCAAGACGCACGGCCCCAGGCCGTGGCCGCCATCGCGGTGCTCGCCATCACCGTTGCCGATGAAAATGTAGCAGCCGGCTTTTTCTTGCAGGAAGAAAGCGAAATCCTCCGCCCCCATGGTGGGCTCGACATTGGCGTTGACCTTGTCCGCGCCCACCACGCTTTTCATGACGTCGACGGCAAACGCCGTTTCTTTCGCGTGGTTGACCAGCGGCGGATAGTTGCGCTTGAAGTGGAAATCGACTTCCGCGCCAAAGGCGGCGGCCGTGTGCACGGCGATGTCGCGCATGCGCTCCTCGATCAAGTCCAGCACGGGCGTCGTAAACGTGCGCACGGTGCCGACCAGGCTGGCATCGTCGGGAATTACATTGGTGGCGCTGCCGGCGTGGATTTGCGTGATCGACAGCACGGCCGTATCGAGCGGGCTCTTGTTACGGGTGATGACGGTTTGCCAGCTTTGCGCGATCTGCACGGCCACCATCACAGGATCGATACCCTTGTGGGGCTGGGCAGCATGCGCGCCCTTGCCTTTGACGGTGACGTGGAATTCATTGCTGGAGGCCATCATCGGACCTTCCACCACGCTCAGGGTACCCGTTTCGGCGCCTGGCCAGTTGTGCATGCCGTAAATGGCATCCATGGGAAAGCGGGTAAACAAGCCATCCTCGATCATTTCACGTGCGCCCGCGCCGCCTTCTTCGGCCGGCTGGAACACCAGGTACACGGTGCCGTCGAAATGGCGGTGCTGCGCCAGGTAATGGGCGGCGCCCAGCAGCATGGCCGTATGGCCGTCATGGCCGCAGGCGTGCATCTTGCCGGGATGGCGCGAGGCGTGCTCGAAGGTATTCATTTCCTGCATCGGCAAGGCATCCATGTCGGCGCGCAGGCCGATGGCGCGCTGCGAGGTGCCGTTCTGGATGATGCCGACCACGCCGGTGCGGCCCAGGCCGCGTACCACGGGAATGCCCCATTCCGTCAGTTTGGCGGCAACGACGTCCGAGGTGCGCTGTTCTTCGTAGCACAGCTCGGGATGCGCGTGCAGGTCGCGGCGGATACCTTGCAGCTCGGATTGAAACGCCAAGATGGGATCAACTAGTTTCATCGGACTCTCCTGTGGATGCTGGCACGCAGCCATGTAGGGCGCGCCGGACCGCAGCTGTTTGATCAAAAACAGACGCGGCTAATGGTGCATTGTAGCCCTTGTTTGCCGGGTAAATCCAGCGCACGGCGGAGCTTGCTTTGGCGCCAACAGCAAGCACGCGGAATGGTTTACAGTATCGCCTTCCGCCAACGCTTTTTGGATTGCCCCATGACCACCACCCAAGTGCGCGCCGCCTGCCCGCTCGACTGCCCCGATACATGTGCCTTGCTGGTCACGGTGACCGATGGGGTGGCAACCAGCGTCAAGGGCGATCCCGACCATCCGACCACGGCGGGCGTGCTGTGCACCAAGGTGTCGCGCTTCACGGAGCGCACCTACCATGCGGACCGCTTGTTATACCCGCTGCGCCGCGTGGGCAAGAAAGGCGAAGGCAAGTTCGAGCGCATCAGCTGGGAAGAGGCGCTGGCGACCATCGCCGCGCGTCTGAAACCGATCGCCGCGCGCGATCCACAGGCGATCTTGCCGTACAGTTACTGCGGTACCATGGGCCTGGTGCAGGGCGAATCGATGTCCTCGCGCTTTTTCAACCAGCTCGGCGCTTCCCTGCTGGACCGCACCATCTGCGCCTCGGCCGGGGCCACCGGCTACCGCTACACGGTGGGCGCCAGCATCGGCACGGACCTGGAACAGTTCCAGAACGCCAAATTGATCATCATCTGGGGCGGCAACCCGATCGCCTCGAACCTGCACTTCTGGATGCGCGCGCAAGAGGCCAAGCGCCAGGGCGCTACCCTGATCGCCATCGACCCCTACCGTTCGCTGACGGCAGAGAAATGCCACCAGCACATCGCCTTGCTGCCAGGCACCGATGCGGCCCTGGCGCTGGGCTTGATGCATGTGCTGATCACGGAAGAGCTGGTCGACCATGACTATATTGCGCAGTACACCATCGGTTATGCTGAACTGAAGCAGCGGGCACTGGAATGGACGCCCGAGCGCGTGGCCGAGGTGTGCGGCATCACGGCCGCGGAAGTGGTGAACCTGGCGCGCCTGTACGGCCAGACCTGTCGCAATGGCGAGGGCGCGGCCATCCGCGCCAATTACGGCGTGCAGCGCGTGCATGGCGGCGGCATGGCGGTGCGCAATATCGCTTGCCTGCCCGCATTAACGGGCGCCTGGCGCCATGCGGCCGGAGGCATGCAGCTGTCGAGTTCGGGTTCCTTCCCCGTCAACCGCAAGGCCCTGCAGCGCCCCGATTTGCTGAAGGGTACGCCGCGCACCATCAACATGAGCACCATTGGCGACGATTTATTGAAAGAAAGTTCCGCCGAGTTCGGCCCGCAAGTCGACGCCGTGATCGTCTACAACTCGAACCCGCTGGCGGTGGCGCCCGATTCCTCGAAAGTGGCGCAGGGTTTTGCCCGCGAAGATTTATTTACGGTCGTGCTCGAGCACTTCCAGACAGACACCGTCGATTACGCCGACATCGTGCTGCCCGCCACCACGCAGCTGGAACACGTCGATGCGCATTCCACCTATGGCCACTTGTACATGATGGCGAACAACGCGGCCGTGGCGCCGCTGGGCGAAGCGAAGGCGAATACGGAAATCTTCCGCCTGCTGGCGCGGCACATGGGCTTTGATGACCCGTGCTTCCAGGAAAGCGACGATGCGCTGGCGGCCAAGGCATTCGACAACACGGATGCGCGCGCCGTGCATTTCGACTGGGAGTCGTTGAAGCAGAGCGGCTGGCAAAAGCTGGCCATGCCGGAGGCGCCGTTTGCCACGGGCGGTTTTCCGACGCCATCGGGCAAGTGCGAGTTGTATTCAAGCGCCATGGCCCAGGCGGGACTCGATCCCTTGCCCACGTATATCGCGCCATATGAATCCCAGGCCAGCAATCCCGCGCTGGCGGCCCGCTTCCCCCTGGCCATGATTTCGCCGCCGGCGCGCAATTTTTTGAATTCCACCTTCGTCAACGTGAAAAGCCTGCGCGCCGCCGAAGGCGAGCCGCACCTCGATATCCATCCCGACGATTGCGCCACGCGCGGCATCGTGGCGGGCGACATGGTGCGCATCTTCAACGACCGCGGCAGTTTTATGGCCAAGGCCAGGGTCACCGACAAGGCGAGAAAAGGCCTGGTGGTGGGCCTGTCCGTGTGGTGGAAAAAGCTCGCCAGCGACGGCAAGAATGCGAATGAAGTGACGAGCCAGCGCCTGACGGACATGGGCCGCGCGCCGACCTTCTACGACACGCTGGTCGAAGTGGAAAAGGCGGCCTGAGCATGGCACGGGCGCGCTGGCCAGCCCACTTGCTTGTCGGCACCGTGTGCCTGCTGCTGGGCGGTTGCACGCAGCTGCGCTACTACACGCAGGCGGCGCAAGGGCAATATGCGCTGTGGTCGGGCGCGCGTCCCATCGATGACTGGCTCAGCGACCCTGCCACGGAGCCACGCCTGAAGGCGCGCCTGGCCAAGGCGCAGGAGATCCGCCGCTTTGCCGTCAGCGAGCTGGACTTGCCAGACAATGGCAGCTACAAGCATTACGCCGCCCTGCAGCGGCCCTTCGTGCTGTGGAACGTGGTGGCCACGCCGGAACTGTCGCTGCAGCCGCTGCAATGGTGTTTCCCCATCGCCGGCTGCGTCAGCTATCGCGGCTATTACAGCAAGGACGAGGCGCTGGCGTATGCCGCCGAACTGCGGGCCCAGCACTACGACGTGCAGGTGGGCGGCGTGCCCGCGTATTCCACCCTGGGCTGGTTCGACGACCCTTTGCTGTCCACCTTTATCCACTACAACGATGCGGAACTGGCGCGCCTGGTGTTTCATGAACTGGCGCACCAGGTCGTCTACGTGCCCGGGGATTCGGCCTTCAATGAATCGTTTGCCAGCGCCGTGGAAGAGGCCGGCGTGCAGCGCTGGCTGGCGCGCGAAGGCAATGATGCGCTGCGCGCGGCGTATGCGCAATACACGGCGCGGCGCCAGGATTTTCTGGCCCTGCTGCTGCATTACCGGGGCGAGCTGGAAGCCGTGTATGCCAGCGACGCCAGCGATGCGGAGAAGCGCGCGCGCAAGGCGCAGCTGTTTGCGGAGCTGAAACAGGCGTATCAGGTCCTGAAGCAAAACTGGGGGGGATTTGCCGGTTATGACCGCTGGTTCGAGCAGCCATTGAGTAACGCGCACCTGGCGGCCGTGTCCACCTACAATGAATTTTTGCCTGCCTTCAAAAAATTGCTGGAAGAAAAAAAGAACTTTCGTGCTTTTTATGCTGCAGTGCACACAATGGCCCAGATCAAGAAGCCTGAGCGCAGGCGTGCGCTGGAACAATTGTCCAGCCCGTGACCCGTAAAGATTGTTCCGTGCACCGAGGCGAGCGATCCTGCAACAGCGTATTTATCATGCTGCATTGCAGCATAAAACACCATTAAAATTGCCGCTCGAATACTGTTGAAAGCGCTTGCATGGAAGCGCGGCGACCGATAGCATCGCGTTAGTAGCATAGAGCAATTGCTCGTCAGAATGCTCAAACTGACTGCAGGACGACAGAATCCGCAGCAATGATCCGCGCCGGCAAGGTGCGTCGGCTCCCCCACGATTATTCGAGACAAGAGGCACAGGATGGAAAAAATTTGGCTGAAGTCGTATCCTCCCGGCGTCCCCGCCGACATCAATCCTGATCAATATCGTTCGCTGGTGCACGTACTGGAAGAAGCGTTTCAAAAATATGCGGACCGCAACGCGTATGTCTGCATGGACAAATTTCTCACCTATGCCGAACTCGATGCCTATTCGCGCCAGCTGGGCGCCTGGCTGCAAAGCCGTGGCCTGAAGAAAGGCGCGCGCGTCGCCCTGATGATGCCCAATGTGCTGCAGTATCCGGTGGCCATCGCCGCCGTGCTGCGCGCCGGCTATACGGTGGTCAACGTCAATCCGCTGTACACGCCGCGCGAACTCGAGCATCAGCTCAACGATTCGGGCAGCGAAGCCATCATCGTGCTGGAAAATTTTGCCCATACCCTGGAGCAAGTGCTGAGCAGGACGGCCGTCAAGCACATCATCGTTGCCAGCATGGGCGAAATGCTGGGCGGCTTGAAGGGCGCGATCGTCAATTTTGTCGTGCGCAACATCAAGAAGATGGTGCCCGCGTATTCCCTGCCGAATGCCATGCGCTTCAAGCAGGCGCTGTCGCTGGGGGGCCGCATGAAGCTCACGCCAGTCGAGCTGAGCATCACCGATCCCGCTTTCCTGCAATACACGGGCGGCACCACGGGCGTGTCGAAAGGCGCGACCCTGAGCCACCGCAATGTGATCGCCAACGTGCTGCAAAGCGAAGCGTGGTCGGGCGCGGCACTCGACCAGAACAGCCAGGAGCAGCTGATCATTGTCTGCGCCTTGCCGCTGTACCATATCTTCGCCCTGACGGCGTGCGCGATGTGGGGCACGCGCGTGGGCGCACTGAATATCCTGGTTCCGAATCCGCGCGATATCCCGGGCCTGATCAAGGAACTGGGCAAATACAAATTTAATCTGTTGCCGGCGGTCAATACCCTGTATAACGCGCTGGTCAATCATCCTGACTTTGCCAAGCTCGATTTCTCGGGCTTGAAGATCGCCAATGGCGGCGGCATGGCGGTGCAGCAAGCCGTCAACGACAAGTGGCTGCAGGTGACGGGCGTGTCCATCATCGAAGGCTATGGCCTGTCGGAAACGTCGCCCGTCGCCACCTGCAACCGCGCCGACAGCACGGCGTTTTCCGGCACCATCGGCTTGCCGATTCCGTCGACCGACATCGCCATCCTCGATGACGACGGCAAGGAAGTGCCGCTGGGCCAGACGGGCGAGATCGCCATCCGCGGTCCGCAGGTGATGAGCGGCTACTGGAACCGTCCCGATGAAACGGCGAAAGTCATGACACCCGACGGCTACTTCAAGTCCGGCGACGTGGGCATCATGGACGAGCGCGGCTACGTGAAGATTGTCGACCGCAAGAAAGACATGATTCTTGTCTCCGGCTTCAATGTGTATCCGAACGAAGTCGAGGCCGTTATCGCAGCCCACCCGGGCGTGCTCGAGTGCGCCTGCGTGGGCGTGCCCGATGAGCATTCGGGCGAGGCCGTGAAAGTGTTTGTGGTGCGCAAGGACCCGAACCTGACCCAGGCCGTGCTGGCCGCGTATTGCAAGGAACAGTTTACCGGCTACAAGCGGCCGAAATACATCGAGTTCCGCGATGAACTGCCGAAGACCAACGTCGGCAAGATTTTGCGTCGCGCCCTGCGTGACGAAACGAAGATAGCAGCATAAACAGTGCAGGGTGTGCGCATTCAGGCGGCACACCCTTTCATACAGATAAAGATGAGGCATAGATGGACAAGATTTGGTTGAAGTCGTACCCGGACAGCGTTCCCGCTGAGATTGACTGCACGCAATACCGCTCCGTGACCCATTTGCTGGAAGAGTCGTTCCAGAAATACGCGGACCGCAACGCCTTCGTGTGCATGGATAAATTCCTCACCTACCGCGAACTCGACAAGCTGTCGCTGCAGATGGGCGCCTGGCTGCAAAGCAAGGGCCTGAAGACGGGCGCGCGCGTGGCGATCATGCTGCCGAACGTGCTGCAGTATCCGGTGGCGATGGCGGCAATCTTGCGTGCCGGCTACACCGTGGTCAACGTCAATCCGCTGTACACGCCGCGCGAATTGCAGCACCAATTGATCGACTCGGGCAGCGAAGCGATCATCGTGCTGGAAAACTTTGCCACGACGGTCGAGCAAGTGTTGCCGCACACGCAGGTCAAGCACGTGATCGTCGCCACCATGGGCGACATGCTGGGCGGCTTGAAGGGAACGATCGTCAATTTTGTCGTGCGCAAGATCAAGAAAATGGTGCCGGCGTTTTCCTTGCCGAACGCCATCAGCTTCAACAACATGCTGGCCGAAGGCGCGCGCTTGACCCTGACGCCCGTGCAGCAGGGCCATGACGATATCGTCTTCCTGCAATACACGGGCGGCACGACGGGCGTGTCGAAAGGCGCCATGCTGCTGCACCGTAACGTGATTGCCAACGTGCTGCAAAACGAGGCGTGGATTTCGCCCGTGATGACCAAGGAAATGCGTGCCACCTCGATGGGTTTCATGTGCGCCTTGCCCCTGTACCACATCTATTCGCTGACGGTCAGCGCCCTGATGGGCATGCGCGTAGGTGGCTTGAACGTGCTGATCCCGAACCCGCGCGACATTCCCGGCTTCGTCAAGGAGCTGGCCAAGCACAAGATCGTCGTCTTCCCGGCCGTCAATACCCTGTATAACGCCCTGCTGAACAATGCGGACTTCGCCAAGCTCGATTTCTCCAGCTACAAAGTGTGCAATGGCGGCGGCATGGCCTTGCAGCGCAACGTGGCGGAACGCTGGCTGAAACTGACGGGCTGCCCGCTGATCGAAGGCTATGGCATGTCGGAAACGTCGCCCGTGGTGACGGGCAACCGCGTCGATATCACGGAATTTACGGGCACCATCGGCTTGCCGTTCCCGTCGACGGAAGTGACGATCCTCAACGACGACGGCGTGGAAGTGCCGCTGGGCGAACCGGGTGAAATCGCCGTGCGCGGCCCGCAGGTGATGGCGGGATACTGGCAGCGTCCGGATGAAACGGCCAAGTCGATGACGGCGGACGGCTTCTTCAAGACGGGCGACGTGGGCGTCATGGACGAGCGCGGCTATGTGAAGATCGTGGATCGCAAGAAAGACATGATCATCGTTTCCGGCTTCAATGTGTATCCAAACGAAGTGGAAGACGTGGTCGCTTCCTGCCCGGGCGTACTAGAGTGCGCGTGCATCGGCGTGCCGGATGCCAACTCGGGCGAAGCCGTGAAAGTGTTTGTCGTGCGCAAGGATCCGAACCTGACGGTGGAACAGATCCGCGAGCACTGCAAGCATGAATTGACGGCGTACAAGAAGCCGAAATACATCGAGTTCCGCGATGAATTGCCGAAGACCAACGTCGGCAAGATCTTGCGCCGTCAATTGCGCGACGAAAAGAAGGTTGCCTAGTTCGCAGCCAGGCTTGTGCCCGCCGCCAGGTTCCGTCCTGGCTGGGCGGGCAAGCCGAAGCAGGGACGCAGCCACTGCACCTTGCTGATCAGTAGCGACGTCCCCATCCAGCAGATGGCCACCGTGCCAGCGAGTATCAGCAGCGGTTCCACCACGGGCCCCAGCTTCAGGGGCACGAGCCAGTAGGCCAGCACGATGATCGCGCTCTGGTGCAATATGTACCAGGGAAAGACGGCTTGTCGCGCCCATGGCAGCCAGTTAAAGGGGCGGTTCAGCAGCGTATGCGACCAGCCCAGGATGGTGCAGATGGCCAGCCACATATACAGCTTGCGCATGGGCCAGGAACCGATCGAGGCCCACGTCAGCAAGTTCTCCGAATAAATCTGATCAAAAACCATGTACACGGCAAACGCGGCCAGGCCCAGCCACAGCGTATGCCAGCGCAGGCGCGCCAGTTCCGCCCATAGTCCCTTGTCATTGCCCAGCCACCAGCCATACACGAACAGCGTGAAATACATGGCGTGCGCATACCAGTCATGCACCACAGCATGGGTTTCCGGATAGCGCATTTTCAGGAAGACCATGGCCGCCAAGGCGGGCAGGGCCGGCAGGACGAGTAACTTCCAGCCGCGCAAGCGCAGGAACAGCGGACGCAGCGCCGCCAGCAGCGGCTGCAATGCCACCAGCACGATGGTGTACAGCAGCAAGTACACGAGGTACCACAGATGGTTCCAGGTAAAACCATATTGCCAGCCATCGAAGGCGCCCGCTGGCCACGCATAGCCGCCAAAGTAATGCAGCAGGAACTGTCCATAGCCAGGCGCGACCAGGCCCTTGCTGACGCCTTCGCAATACGGCTGGATGGGGATGATGACGGCCATGCCGAACAGCAGCGGCAGCAGCAAGCGCCTGACCCTGCGCCACAGGAAAGCGCCGCGCTGGTGCTGCGTCATCATGGCGCACGAGACGCCGGAAACGAGGAAGACGATTTCCATGCGCCAGCGGTTGAGAAAGACCAGCGGCATGTTCAGGGCATCGGTGGCGTAGCTGCTGTGCATGTGAAAGTTCCAGCCATCCATGTACAGCAGGGCAGTGTGATAGACAATCAGCAAGCTGAAGACGAGAAAGCGCAAGGCGTCGATATCGTGACGGCGGGAATCAATGCTCATGGTCGGTGGAGGTCGGGTGACGGAAGCCCCAGCATAGGCAGCGGCGGGGCTGGCAGCCAGTAAAATGGGATCAGCGGACGGCTGGCTGGGACGAGTCGCCGGCCTGGGACGGGTGTGGGACGTTACAATCGTGCAACTACTTCACTCTTTGAATCCATGCACGTTTCTTCCACCGATCTGTTGCAACGTTATCAACGCTGGCGCCGCGTGGCCGAACCGGGATTCTGGATCATGCTCACGCTGCTGCAGGCCAGCGTGAACAGCTGGCTGGTGTGGCGCGACCTGCGGCGTACCGGCGTCCATACGCCGTTCTGGGAAGTGGCCGTATGGGAATGGAGCAGCAATCTGGTCTTGCTGGCGCTGGTGCCCGTGGTCATCCTGGCGGGCCAGTACCGGCCCCTGCACCTGGTGTTCCAGCGGCAAAACCTGCGCTGGCACCTGGCCGCCTCGGTGGTGTACAGCCTGGTGCATGTGGCGGCCATGGTGGCCTTGCGCAAGCTGGCGTACTGGAGCCAGGGCGGCCACTACGATTTCGGCGCCTGGTGGCGCGAGCTGCCGTATGAATACGTAAAAGATGTGCGCACTTACTTCCTGGTCTTGCTGGCCGTGGGTTTCTACCAGTTGCTGCTGATGCGCTGGCAAGGCGAGGCAACCCTGCTGGGCGAACCGGACGAAGGGCCGGCCGTCGAGCCGGTGCAGCAGCCCGAGCGGTTCCTGGTGCGCAAGCTGGGCAAGGATTTTCTCTTGCCCGCCGGCGACATCGAATGGATACAGGCCTGGGGCAATTATGTGAATCTGCACGTGCGTGGCCATGATTACCCGCTGCGCTCGACCATGGCGGCCATCGAGCGCCGCCTGGACGGCAAACGTTTTGTGCGAGTGCACCGCAGCTACATCGTCAATCTTGCATTCGTGCAGAGCATCGTGCCGCTGGAATCCGGCGACGCGCGCGCCATGCTGTCCACCGGTGGCGAGGTGCCCGTCAGCCGGCGCTACCGCGATGCCTTGAAAAACATGTGCTAGGCGGCTTGCACGCCAGCCTTGCCGTTCTGCACGGTAAAGCGGGCCAGCGTCGCGATGGGGGAGGCGCTGTCGCGCACATTGCCCAGGCCCTGGAACAGGGTCGTGGTTTTTTCTGGCGTGATCTCCATCAACATGTAGCCGCGCTTGTCGCTGCGGCCATAGCGGATGTGCGGGTTCATCGCCACGTACTGGTCCGTGCGCGCCTGCGGGCGTGAGCTGGAGGTGATCGAGGTACCGCAAAATTCCGTGGCCAGCACGGGATTGTCCTTGCCGGCGGGGCGCATGGCATTGCGGCTCAGCTCGGACGCATAGAAAGTATGCACGTCGCCCGACAGCACCAGCGGGTTGCTGGCCTTGCTGCTGCGCAGGGCGTCGAGCAGGTGCTGGCGCGCCATTGGATAGCCATCCCAGCCATCGGTCCAGATGCGCTCATCGCCGGGGCGCGCGATGGGCACCTGGCTCGATTGCGCCATCAGGGTTTGCTGCGTCAGGATATTCCAGCGCGCGGGAGAATCATCGAGGCCGGCTTGCAGCCAGCGCTGCTGCTCCTCGCCCAGCATCGTGCGCTGTGGTTTGCGCAGGTCGGGGCAGTTGCGCGTGGTGACGGAATTCGAGCCGCCACGGCCCGGCCTGGCACACGCATGGTGGGCGCGGTATTGGCGGTCGTCCAGCACGTGGAAGCGGGCCAGCCGGCCCCAGTCATAGCGCTGGTAGATGCGCATGTCGACGAAGCCCCGCCGTCCCAGCGGCAGCAAACGCAGCGGCATGTGTTCATAAAACGCCTGATAGGCGGCCGCGCGGCGTGCGAGAAAGGTGGGCGTGAGCAGTTCGTCGCGGTCGTTGGCATAATCGTTGGCCACTTCATGGTCGTCCCACGTGACGATCCACGGCGCGGCCAGGTGCGCCCCCTGCAAGTCCCGGTCGCTCTTGTACTGCGCATAGCGGGCGCGGTAGTCGTC
Source organism: Janthinobacterium sp. AD80 (assembly GCF_002878455.1). Classification (GTDB taxonomy): domain Bacteria; phylum Pseudomonadota; class Gammaproteobacteria; order Burkholderiales; family Burkholderiaceae_D; genus Janthinobacterium. The sequence goes on along the minus strand of NZ_NRDQ01000026.1, from coordinate 13,415 downwards.
CAGCGTAAAACTTTCATGCGTGCGCACGGCCCGGTTCGGATGCTGCAACTGGTAGGGGCCCCACTCGTAAATGTAGTCGCCAAGAAACGCCACCAGATCGGGCGCGGCCGCGGCGATATGCCGGTGCGCCGCGTAGGCGCCAAATTCCCAGTGCTGGCACGAAGCCACGGCCAGTTTCAGCGAGGCCGGCAAGGAATCGGCGGCGGGCGCCGTGCGCGTGCGGCCCACGGGGCTGACGGCATCGCCGAATATGAAGCGGTACCAGTACCAGCGTCCGGGCGCCAGGCCGCCCACGTCGATATGCACGCTGTGGGCAAGCTCGGGCGTGGCCGTGGCTTGCCCCTTGGCGACGACGCGTCTGAAACCTTCGTCATCGGCCACTTCCCAGCGCACGGTCAGGGCGATGGCGGGCGTGGCGCTTGCCTGCAGCGGGTCGTAGCAGATGCGCGTCCACAGCACCACCGCATCGGCTAGCGGCGAGCCGGAAGCGACGCCCAGCGCGAATGGATAGCCGGTGCCATTCAGGCGCGTGGCGGCACCCGCGCTGGAACCGGACAGCACGCTGCCGGCCGCGGCCAGTGCGCCGATGCGTGCCGCACTCTGCAGGAAGATGCGGCGCTGGCTATCCATGGCGCTGTGGGCAAATGTGGAATTAAGGCGACAGCAGGGTCTCGATCGGCGGCACCTTGCGCGGCTTGCGGTCGGAGTCCGTGGCGACATAGATCAGGGTGGCTTCCGTGACTTTCACGATGCACGCCTGCAGGCGGTTGCGCTCGGCATACACTTCCACATTGACAGTGATAGAGGTATTGCCAACCTTGACGATATCGGCGTAGAACGACAGCAGATCGCCGACGAAGACAGGATTTTTGAAGACAAAGGAATTGACGGCAATGGTGGCCACGCGGCCGTTGGCGCGCCGCGTGGCGGGCAGCGAGCCGGCGATATCGACTTGCGCCATGATCCAGCCGCCGAAGACGTCGCCGTACACATTGGCGTCCGACGGGGCGGGCATCATGCGCAATTCCGGCATTTTGCCGGCGGGCAGGCCGGAGGCGAGGCAGTTATCAGGGCGGTCGGGGGAGGTGCTCATCTTTTATTCTCATGAAAGGCTACAATTGCCCCGATTGAACCATAAAAAGCCGACCTTCGCCATGCGCCGTTCCCAGACTACCCCTCCCCCTCGCTCGCCCGCTTCCGCCAGCCACAGCGATTTCGCCACCATCAAGACCTTGCTGCCGTATCTGTGGGTCTACAAATGGCGGGTGCTGCTGGCGCTGCTCTGCCTGGTGGGGGCCAAGCTGGCCAACGTCGGCGTGCCGCTGATCCTGAAAAAACTCGTCGACGCCATGACCATCACGGCCGCGCACCCGCAAGCGCTGCTGGTGCTGCCCGTCGGCTTGCTGGTGGCGTATGGCTTGCTGCGCCTGTCGACCACCTTGTTTACGGAGCTGCGCGAATTCCTGTTTGCCAGGGTCACGCAGCGCGCCGTGCGCACCATCGCCCTGCAAGTGTTCCGCCACCTGCATGCGCTGTCCCTGCGTTTCCATTTGAACCGGCAGACGGGCGGCATGACGCGCGATATCGAGCGGGGCACGCGCAGCGTCGGCTCGCTCATTTCCTACACCCTGTTCAATATCCTGCCGACCCTGGTGGAAATCACCCTGGTGCTCGGTTACCTGGTCTTGCACTACGACATCTGGTTTACCGTGATCACGGCGGTGGCGCTGGTGTCCTACATCGCGTTTACCGTGCTGGTGACGAACTGGCGCACGCATTTCCGCCGCACCATGAACGACCTCGATTCAAAAGCCAATACCAAGGCCATCGATTCGCTGATCAACTACGAAACCGTGAAATATTTCGGCAACGAGGATTACGAAGCGCAGCGCTACGATGAAGGCCTGCAGCGCTATGAGTCGGCGGCCGTGAAATCGCAGACGTCCCTGTCCCTGCTCAATACGGGCCAGTCCCTGATCATCGCTACGGCCGTCACCCTGATTTTGTGGCGCGCCACGGTGGGCGTCATCAACGGCAGCATGACCCTGGGCGACCTGGTGCTGGTGAACGCCTTCATGATCCAGCTGTACATTCCCCTCAATTTCCTGGGCGTCATCTACCGCGAAATCAAGCAAAGCCTGGCCGACATGGAGCGCCTGTTTTCCTTGTTGAACGAGAACCGCGAAATCGCCGATACACCGCAAGCCCGGCCGCTCGTCACGCGGGGCGCGGCCGTGCGTTTCGCGCACGTCGATTTCAGCTATGAAGCCAAGCGGCAAATCCTCTTCGACGTGGATTTCGAGATCCCGGCCGGCACCACCACGGCCGTGGTGGGCCACAGCGGCTCGGGCAAGTCGACCCTGTCGCGCTTGCTGTTCCGCTTCTATGAAGTCGATGGCGGCGGCATTACCATCGATGGCCAGGACTTGCGCACCGTCACGCAGGATTCCCTGCGCGCGGCCATCGGCATCGTGCCGCAGGATACCGTGCTGTTCAACGACAGCATCGAATACAACATCGCCTACGGCAAACCGGGTGCCAGCAAGGACGCCATCGTGGCGGCGGCGAAAGCGGCGTCAATCCATGACTTTATTGAAAGCTTGCCGGATGGTTATAACTCCATGGTGGGCGAGCGGGGCTTGAAGCTGTCGGGTGGTGAAAAGCAGCGCGTGGCCATCGCCCGCACCTTGCTGAAAGATCCGGCGATACTGATCTTCGATGAAGCGACCTCGGCGCTCGACTCCAAGGCCGAGCAGGCGATCCAGTCGCAGCTCAAGGAGATCGCCAGGAACCGCACCACCCTGGTGATCGCGCACCGGCTGTCGACGGTGGCCGACGCCCAGCAAATCCTGGTGCTCGACCACGGCCGCATCGTCGAGCGTGGCACGCATCCGCAATTGCTGGCCATGGATGGCCTGTATGCGCAGATGTGGCAACGCCAGCAGGCGAACATGGACGATGAGGTGGAAGAGGACGCCTTGCAGGGGCTGGCGCCAGCAAAATAAATCGGGAATGGGAAATCAGTAGGAAAAATGCTACAGGCGCGCTGATTCAGGCGCGCGTATAGCGCCTATTTGCGGGCAATCGCAGAAAACGGCTGGTCCGGCGCTGAAAATGAAATAAAATTAATTCCATTGGTGGCGTTTGCACCACAGTTGTTTCGTTCGGAATCTATCCGGTTTGTCCGCCCAGGAGAATTTATGAAATTGACCAAAATCATCGCCACACTGCTCAGCGTCGGCGTCATCAGCAGCATGGCGCCCGTCCAGGCCCAGGAATTGACAGGCACATTGGCCAAGATCAAGAAAGCCGGTTCCGTCACCCTCGGCGTGCGCGATGGCTCCGTACCCTTCTCCTACCTCGATGACAAGCAGCAATACCAGGGTTATTCGATCGACCTGTGCATGAAAGTCGTCACGGCCCTGCAAAAACATCTGGGCCTGACCGAACTGAAAGTGGTGATGAGCCCCGTCACCTCGGCCAACCGTATCCCGCTGATGGCCAACGGCACCATCGACCTCGAATGCGGCTCCACCACGAACAACCTGGAGCGCCAGCAGCAGGTGGCGTTCGCGCCCACCATGTTCGTCATCGGCAACCGCGTGCTGTCGAAAAAATCCTCGAACATCAAGACGCTGGAAGACTTGCGCGGCAAGACTTTGGTCGCCACGGCCGGCACGTCGACCATCAAGCAGATGACCATCCTGAACAAGGAAAAAAACCTGGGCATGACCATCGCCGTCGGCAAGGATCATCCTGAATCGTTCCTGATGCTGGAAACGGGCCGCGCGGTGGCCGAAGCCAATGACGATATCCTGCTGGCTTCGCAAGTGGCCAATTCGAAAAATCCGAACGACTACGAAATCACCAAGGAAGCGCTGTCCGTCGAGCCGTACGGCATCATGCTGCGCAAGGGCGACCCTGCCTTCAAGAAGGTCGTCGACGATGCCCTGATCCGCCTGTACAAGAGCGAAGACATCAACCGCATCTACGCGAAGTGGTTTACCTCGCCGATCCCGCCGAAAAACATCAACCTGAAATTCCCCATGCCGCCGCAACTGAAAGCGGTGTTCATGAACCCGACCGACTCCGGTGATCCAGCCGCCTATGCGGCCGTGCCGGAAGCGCAGAAGACATCGGACAAGCGGAAAAAATAACAAGGCTTCATCAAAACCGGGGGGCGAAAGCCTCCCGTTTCAATTGCGGGGCGGGCGCTTGGCTGGCCGCTGTCCCCAGGCTGCACGGGAAGGATGATCATGAATTACAACTGGAACTGGAACATCTTCTGGGAGATGTCGCCCGATGGTGTCGGCACGTATATGGACACCCTGTGGTCCGGTTTGATCTGGACCCTGGCCACGGCCGGCACGGCATGGATCATGGCCCTGATCCTGGGCCTGGTGATCGGCACCATCCGTACCCTGCCGAATAAATGGCTGGTCGGTGTGGCCAATGCCTACGTCGAATTGTTCCGCAACGTGCCGCTGCTGGTGCAGATGTTCCTGTGGTATTTCGTCATGCCGGAACTGCTGCCCACGGACATGGGCGCCTGGGTCAAGTCGCTGCCGAATGCGCCGTTCGTCACGGCGGTGCTGTGCCTGGGATTTTTCACCTCCTCGCGCGTGGCCGTGCAGGTCACGACCGGCATCGAGGCGCTGCCGCGCGGGCAGAAACTGGCCGGCACGGCGCTGGGCCTGACCCTGCCGCAAACCTACCGTTATATCCTGCTGCCGATGGCCGCGCGCGTCATCATGCCGCCGCTGACCAGCGAGTTCTTGAACATCATCAAGAACAGTTCCGTGGCGCTGACCATCGGCCTGATCGAACTGACGGCCAGCGCGCGCGCCATCCAGGAATTCTCGTTCCAGGTGTTCGAGGCGTTTTCGGCCGCCACCATCATCTACATCTTCGTCAATCTGCTGGTGGTGGTGCTGATGCATTTGATCGAGAAAAAGGTCGCCATCCCGGGCTTCATCGTCGCCGGCGCCAAGACGGGAGGACATTGATATGTTGGGCAATTTCGACTTTGATGTCATCTCCCGCTCATGGGTCTACCTGTTCCAGACCGGCATGGTATTTACCCTGAAACTGACGGCGCTGGCCATGGTGGGCGGCATCGTGCTGGGCACCGTGCTGGCGCTGATGCGCTTGTCCGGCAACCGCATTGTCTCCGGCGTGGCGTCGAGCTACGTCAACCTGATACGCTCGATTCCGCTGGTGCTGGTGATCTTCTGGTTCTACTTCCTGGTGCCGTACATCGCCGCCTGGATCATCGGCGCCAGCGAACCCGTGAAAGTGGGCGCGTTTTCCTCCGCGCTGATCACCTTCATCATGTTCGAGGCGGCCTACTATTGCGAGATCATGCGCAGCGGCATACAGTCGATTCCCCGCGGCCAGGTATGGGCCGGGCAGGCGCTGGGCATGAACTACCGGCAGACCATGGCCAGCATCGTGCTGCCGCAGGCGTTCCGCAACATGATCCCCGTGCTGCTGACGCAGACCATCGTGCTGTTCCAGGACGTGTCGCTCGTGTACGTGCTGTCGATCCCCGATTTCGTCGGCGCCGCCTCGAAAATCGCCCAGCGCGATGGCCGCCTGGTCGAGATGTACGTGTTTGTCGCCGTCGTGTACTTCGTGCTGTGCTATGCCTTGTCGTTCCTCGTCAAACGCCTGCAGAAACGCGTCGCCATCATTCGCTAACCGTAAAAGAAAGAACAAGATGATCGAACTGAATAACGTCAGCAAATGGTATGGCCAGTTCCAGGTACTGACCGATTGCACCACCAAGGTCGCCAAGGGCGACGTGATGGTCATTTGCGGCCCGTCCGGCTCCGGCAAGTCGACCCTGATCAAGACCGTCAACGGCCTCGAACCGATACAGCAGGGGCAGATCATCGTCGACGGCATCAGCGTCAACGATCCGAAAACGAATCTGTCGAAACTGCGCGCGCGCATCGGCATGGTGTTCCAGAATTTCGAGCTGTTCCCGCATCTGTCGATCCGCGAAAACCTCACCATTGGCCAGATCAAGGTGCTGGGACGCAGCGCCGACGAAGCCAATGCCAAGGGCCTGAAATACCTGGACCGCGTCGGTCTGCTGTCGCAGCAGGATAAATTTCCCGGCCAGCTGTCGGGCGGCCAGCAGCAAAGGGTCGCGATCGCCCGCGCGCTGTCGATGGACCCGATCGCCATGCTGTTCGACGAGCCGACATCGGCGCTCGACCCGGAGATGATCAACGAAGTGCTCGACGTGATGGTGGGCCTGGCGCAGGAAGGCATGACGATGATGGTCGTCACCCATGAAATGGGCTTTGCGAAACGCGTCGCCAACCGCATCGTCTTCATGGACCAGGGTAAGATCATCGAAGATTGCAGCAAGGATGACTTCTTCAACACTACGCGCTCGGACCGTGCGCGCGACTTCCTTGCCAAGATCATTCATTAAATTTATCTCTTGCCGAACTGGATTGACATTGAAATTGAACGTGAAAATGCTGCCTGTACTGAAAAAAATGGCTGGCACGATGCTGGCGCTGGGCATGCTCGCGCATGCGCATGCGGCTGACAAGATCGCCGTCGACATCGCCCTGAGCGACGCCACCCTGATCGACGTCGCCGCTGGCCGCGCCGTCACGGGCCAAACCGTGCTGCTCAAGGGCGACAGCATCGTCGCTGTCGTCAACGAGGCACAGCTGCGCGACTATGCGCCCAAGCAAACCATCCGCCTGCCCGGTAAATACCTGATGCCGGGCCTGTGGGATACGCACGTGCATTTTGGCGGCGGCCCTGAACTGATCGACGAGAACAAGCAGCTGCTGCCGCTGTACCTGGCGCACGGCATCACCACGGTGCGTGACTGCTCGGGCGACTTGCCCGACACGGTGCTGGCATGGCGCCAGCAGATCAACGCTGGCCAGCTGCAAGGCCCGACGATCTTTACGTCCGGCGCCAAGCTGGAAGGCATTAAGCCGCTGTGGAAGGGCACCATCGAAGTGGGCACGCCGCAGGAAGTCACGCGTGCCCTGGATGGCCTGCAGGCGCAGCAAGTGGACTTCGTGAAGATCACGGAAAATACCCTGAAGCCGGAGCTGTACCTGGAAGCCTTGCGCCAGGCGCGCGAACGGGGCATGCGCACCTCGGGCCATATCCCCGTGCAGCTGACCCTGGGGCAGATGGCCGATGCCGGCCTGGGCACGATCGAGCATCAGTCGTATCTGCTGCGCGCCGCCACGCCGCGCGAACAGGAACTGACGGCCAAGGTGGCCGCCGGCACGATGACGGGCAAGGAAGCCATGCAGGCCAGCGTGCAAAGCTACGACGAGCCGACGGCGCGCAAGGCTTTCAGCTATCTGGCCGCGCGTGGCACGGCCATCGTGCCGACCCTGTGGGGTTCGCGCGTGACGGCGTACCTGGACCGCGAAGACCACACGCACGATCCGGCCCTGCAATACATCGGCAAGGGCTTGCGCGCCACCTACGACTGGCGCGTGCAGCGCGCCGCCAAGGATGGCCCGGAAGCGATCGCCCAGCGCCACGCGCAGTTCGAGCAGTCGGCCAAGCTGCTGCCGATCCTGCAGCAGCAGGGCGTGAGCATCATCGCCGGCACGGATGCGGGTTTCCTCAATTCCTTCGACTATCCGGGCCAGGCCCTGCATGACGAAATCGGCCTGTACGTGCAGTACGGCCTGACGCCCCAGCAAGCCTTGCAGTCGGCCGTCATCAACGGCCCGCGCTTCCTGGGCAAGCTGGACCGCTATGGCAGCGTAGCCGCAGGCAAGGCGGCCGACCTGCTGGTGCTCGACGCCAATCCGCTGCAGGACATCGGCGCCACGCGCCAGATCCGCCTGGTGGTCAGCCGCGGCACCGTGTATGACCGCGCCAAGCTCGATCAAATGCTGGCCGATATCCGCGCCTGGGTGGCCAAGCAAGAGGCGGCGCCCGCCAAGTCCTGATTTTCGTCTCCCTCATGGAAAAAGCGGCCGGGTGATACCGGCCGTTTTGTTGTCAGGCGCGCAGCAAGCGCAGGCTTCCCCGGCCTGTGCTGTGGCCCCGCGGCTGGTAAAATGGCGCTATTCGCAATGACCGCCTGAGAGCAGCCGCCATGTCCACACTCGATCACACACCGCCCGCCGTTCCATCCTCCATCACCATCACGCGTCCCGACGACTGGCATTTGCACCTGCGCGATGGCGCCGTCATGGCCAGCGTGCTGCCGCACAGCGCGCGCCAGTTTGGCCGCGCCATCGTCATGCCGAACCTGAAGCCGCCTGTCACCACCACAGCCGATGCGAGCGCCTACCGCGAGCGCATCCTGGCCGCCGTGCCGGAGGGCGTTAACTTCGATCCATTGATGGTGCTGTACCTGACCAACAACACCTCGCCCGACGAAATCCGCCGCGCGCAGGACAGCGGCATCGTGCAAGCCGTGAAACTGTATCCGGCCGGCGCCACCACCAACTCCGACCTGGGCGTGACGGACCTGAAGAACTGCTACAAGGTGCTCGAAGTGATGCAGGAAGTGGGCATGCCCTTCCTCGTGCACGGCGAAGTGACGGATCCTGAAATCGATATTTTCGACCGCGAAGCCGTCTTCATCGAGCGCGTGATGCGCCCGCTGCGCAGCGCGTTCCCCGCTCTGTCGGTGGTGTTCGAGCACATCACCACCAAGGACGCGGCACAGTACGTGGCCGAAGCGGAAGGCCCGATCGCCGCCACCATCACGGCGCATCACCTGCTGTACAACCGCAACGAGATTTTCAAGGGCGGCATCCGTCCGCATTACTACTGCCTGCCTATCCTCAAGCGCGAAGAACACCGCCTGGCGCTGATGACGGCGGCGGCCAGCGGCGACGAGCGTTTCTTCCTCGGCACGGACTCCGCGCCGCACGCGCAGGGCGCCAAGGAAATGGCATGCGGCTGCGCCGGCTGCTACACGGCCCTGCATGCGATGGAAATGTATGCCGAAGCGTTTGAACGCGCCGGCGCGCTGGATAAACTGGAAGCGTTTGCCAGCTTCCACGGCCCGGCATTCTACGGCGTGCCGCGCAACACGGACACCATCACCTTGCGCCGCGAAAGCTGGACCTTGCCAGCCTCGCTGCCGCTGGGCGACAGCCATGTGATTCCGCTCAACGCGGGTGAGCAGATCAACTGGAAAATGGTGTAATCAGCGCATGCTGCCATCGATAGACTGGACCCGCCCCTGGTTTGCCACGGTGCTGCCGGCGCGGCAACAGCTGGACCTGCAGCGCGACACGGTGATTGCCGCGCTGAACGGGCGGGCGCGGGCGCTGGACTTGCGCAACCCTTCGGGCCTGCCGCTGGCCTTCGTGCCGCAAGCCGACCTGCCCGAAGGCGTGGCGTACGAAGAGTTCATAGGCGCGACGGGCGGCGTGCCCACGCGCGACAACCTGCATGATTTTTTCAATGCGCTGGTGTGGCTGACTTTCCCGCGCATCAAGCGGCAATTGAACGCCTTGCAGGCGGCGCAGATCGCCCTGTCGGGCGTGGGAAAATCACGCGGGCCGGCACGCGATGGCGCGACGATATTTGACGAAAATTCCGCCCTGCTGGTGCTGCGCGACAGCGATGCCGGACGCGCGCTGGACGCGGCCTTGCGCGGGCACGACTGGCGCGGCGCATTTATTGCGCAGCGCGAGAAATTTGGCGCTGGAGGCGACGCCGAAGTCTGGCTGTTCGGCCACGCACTGATGGAAAAACTGGTGGCCCCGCGCAAGGCCATCACGGCGCATACGCGCGTCATTTTTGCGGACGATGCCTACTTTGCGCTGGACGATGCCGCGCGGCGCGCCTGGCTTGACGCGCGCGTGGCGCAAGACCTGGTGACGCAGGGCTTGAGCACGGCCGATTTCACGCCGCTACCCGTGCTGGGCCTGCCCGGCTGGAGCGAGAACCAGGACGACGATTTCTACAACGACGCGGCGGTGTTTCGCTCGAAACGCCAGCCGTCCGCGCCACCACAATGACAGCAGGCCGCGGGTACTGCGAGAGGGACGATACATGGAAAAAGTGATACGCTGGGGCATACTCGGTACTGGAAAAATCGCCCGCGCAATGGCCATCGGCTTGCGCGACGCGCCCGGTGCGCAACTGGCGGCGGTGGCCTCGCGCAGCAGCGCCGGCGCGCACGCCTTCGGCGCCGAATTCGGTGTTGAACACTGCCATGGCTCCTACCAGGCGCTGGCCGATGATGCCGGCGTGGACGTCATCTACATCGCCACGCCGCATACCCTGCATGCGGAAAACGCCCTGATGTGCCTGGCAGCCGGCAAGCATGTCGTCTGCGAAAAGCCGTTCACCATGAATGCGCGCGAAGCGCAGGCCGTGGTCGACCTGGCGCGCGAAAAAAAGCTGTTCCTGATGGAAGCCATGTGGAGCCGTTTCCTGCCAGCCGCGCAGGAAGCCCAACGCATCATCGCCAGCGGCGAGATCGGCGTGTTGCAGCAGGTGCAGGCCGATATCGGCTTTGTCGCCAACTTCCCGCCCGAGCACCGCATGTACAATCCTGACCTCGGCGGCGGCGCGCTGCTCGACGTGGGCATCTATCCGCTGTCGATGGCGGCCTTCTTCCTCGGTCCCGTTTCCGCCGTGCAGGCGCTGGCCGAGATGGGCGCCACCGGCGTCGATGAACAGGTGGTGTTTTCGCTGCTGCACAAGGGCGGCGGCACGTCGTCGTGCGCCTGCAGCCTGCGCGCGCAAACGCCGACGGAAATGCTCATCTCCGGCAGCCTGGGACGCATCCGCCTGCCCAGCCGTTTCTACAAACCCGATCACCTGGTGGTCGAGATGATGGATGGCGAGCGCCGCGTCGTGGACGCGCCTTACCTGGGCAACGGCTACACGCATGAAGCGCTCGAGGCGATGCGCTGCATCCGCGCCGGCCTGCTGGAAAGCCCCGTCATGCCGCATGCCGACAGCGTGGCGCTGATGCACAACCTTGATACCATGCGTGGCCAGATCGGCCTCGTTTATACCGCCGACCAGGCGTAAACAGGAATCCCATGACATCGCATTCTTCCCGTCCCAGCCTGAAAACCGTCCTCATTGCCAGCGGGGTGGTGCTGACCCTGGCGATGGGCGTGCGCCATGGCCTGGGCTTCTGGATGCAGCCGATTTCGCAAGCCAACGGCTGGACACGCGAAACCTATTCGCTGGCGCTGGCCATGCAAAACCTGATGTGGGGCGTCTTTGGCCCGTTCGCCGGCATGGCCGCCGACCGCTTCGGCACCATGCGCGTCGTCATCATCGGCGCCATCAGCTATATGGCCGGCCTGGTGTGGATGGCGCTGGTGACGCAGCCTACCCTGTTCATCGTCGGCTCGGGCATCTTCATCGGCCTGGCGCTGGCCTGCACGGCGTTTGGCGCCATCAGCGGCATCATCGGCCGCAGCGCGCCGCCCGAGCAGCGCTCGTGGGCTTTCGGCATTTCATCGGCGGCCGGATCGTTCGGCCAGTTCCTCATGATGCCAGTGGAGCAGCAGCTGATTTCCGCCGTCGGCTGGCAAAACGCCTTTTATGTGCTGGCCGCGCTGGTGCTGCTGGCCATGATTCCGATGGCCTTTTACTTGCGTGAACCACCCGTTTCGCATGCCGGCGGTCCGCAGCAAAGCGTGGGCGCCGCCTTCAGCGAAGCCGTCGCCAACCGTTCCTTCTGGCTGCTGCTGGCCGGGTATTTCGTCTGCGGTTTCCAGCTGGTCTTCATCGGCGTGCACTTGCCCGCCTACCTGAAGGACCAGGGCTTGATGAATCCGAATATCGCCGTCACGGCGCTGGCGCTGATCGGCCTGTTCAACATCGTCGGCTCCTACTACGCGGGCAAACTCGGTGGCAAGATCGCCAAGCGCTATCTGCTGTCGGCCATCTACGTGGCGCGCGCGGTGGTCATCACCTTGTTCCTGCTGGCGCCCTTGTCCGCATGGTCCGTGTATTTGTTCGCCGCCGGCATGGGTGTGCTGTGGCTGTCGACGGTGCCGCTGACGAACGGCATCATCGCCGGCATCTTCGGCGTCAAGCATCTGTCGATGCTGGCCGGGATGGTATTCTTCTCGCACCAGGTGGGCAGTTTTCTCGGTGCCTGGCTGGGCGGCTACCTGTACGAGCATCAAGGCTCGTATCACGCTGTCTGGCTGATCACCATCGGCCTGGGCCTGCTGGCCGCGCTGATCAACCTGCCCATCGACGAGCGCGCCGTCAAGCGCGCGGCGGTGGCCGCGTAATGGCCCGCTGGCGCACCTGGCTGTGGCGCCTGGCTGGCGCCGCGCTGCTGGCCATCGTCTTCCTGGCCTATCTGCGCCCCGATTTCATGCTCGACCTGGCGAACCGCTTCTGGATGTGCATGTAGGCTGTGCGGGCGCAAATGTGCTGGTGGTTTGTCGGATTACGCTGGAAGTCGGATTACGCGCTACGCGCTAATCCGACCTACCCGACTTGGCGTGTGCATCTTTGCGTAGGTCGGATTAGGCCGCAGGCCGTAATCCGACAATGCCCGAAAATTGGCAAGGCCGATGTGGCTCAGGCCGCAGGCCGTAATCCGACAACACCTTGAACCCATGCGATACCGACGCGCATTCCAGCCAGGCGGCAGCTTTTTCTTCACGGTGGTGACGGCGCATCGCCGGCCTGTCCTTGCGTCGGCAACTGCCGTGGATTTGCTGCGGGATGCATTCCGCGCCGTGCGTCAGCAGCGGCCATTCGATATCGACGCCATCGTCATTCTGCCCGATCACTTGCATTGCATCTGGACCTTGCCCGACGGCGATGCCGATTTCATGACGCGCTGGCGCTTGATCAAGACGTGGTTCAGCAAGCGTAGCGATCTGAAACCTATCTGGCAGCAGCGGTATTGGGAACACGTCTTGCGCGACGAGCGCGACTTTGCCAAGCACGTCGATTACATCCATTACAACCCTGTCAAGCATGGGCTTGTGAGCAAGGTCATGGATTGGCCGCATTCCAGTTTTCACCGGTACGTGGCGTTGGGATGGTGTGCCGCGGATTGGGGCGGGGATGGTGTGGACGTGGCCGGTGTTGGGCGGGAGTGAACGAGGCCAACAATGTTGTCGGATTACGGCCTGCGGCCTAATCCGACCTTGTATTATTCCTTTCATGCCGTTCGTGATATTGCGAACGGTATCGACCGCTGTCAAAATCTTGGTAAGCATATCAAGACCGGGTAACTGGATGCCGTATCCGCCCTTAGGCTTCGAGCCAGTTTCGTAGATCTCGCACCAGTTACCCATCCTCAATGTCAAGATCGGACAGTATCTTTGGCACCGGCATGCCGGTTAGCCCGCATTCACAAGGTAGATCGCAAGAGGACCACAGCATGTTTAATTTAGGAATCGACGTTGCCAAGGCGAAGCTCGACTGCGCGCTGCGCCTGCCCAACGGAAAAC
>NZ_NRDQ01000259.1 GCF_002878455.1 Janthinobacterium sp. AD80 | reverse complement strand
GCCGTCACGGCCAGCGCGCCGCCCGCCGTGTAGCTGTGCGACGAGCCGGCGTCGCCCGTCAGCAGCGGCGTGCTGATGTTCAGATTGCCGCCGCTGTACTGGAAGCCCTTGCCCGTCGCATACGCGCCCTGCGCCTGGTAGACGGACAGGCTGCCCTTGTGGTTGGCCGTGACCTGGTCCGACGCTTTCAGGTTGACGGTGCCAAAACCCAGCGCCAGGCGGTCGAACGAGGCGACGCCGGCCGGCTGCGTGAAGGGGCCGAAGCCGAAATCGATGCGCTGCGTCTCCAGGTTCAGGGTGCCGCTGCCCGTGCCGGCGCCATGCGCGATCACATTGCCGGGCGCCGACAGCGCGCCGCCCCAGATCAGGTTAGCCGTGCGGATGGTCGCCACGGTATCGGCACCGCCCTGGCCATACATGGCCGGCGTGGTCAGCACCAGGCGTTCCAGGTTCGATTTTCCGCTGACTTTGTCGTAGGTATCGAGCACCACGTCGCCATAGAAGTTGACGCTGTCGGCCGCGTTCAGCATCAGCGCCTGCAGCGCTGGCGCGCCCGTGCTGGTGTCGCCGCGCAGCAAACGGTCCAGCAAGCCCTGGTTCAAGGTCAGGCCGGCGGGACGCGTGCCGCTGGCCTGGGCCGCCGCCAGCGCCTCGTTCGAGCCGATATTGATGGCGCCCACGGCCAGGCTCAGGTTGCGCGTGCCGTAGCGGGCCGTGTCGTCGAGCTGGAAGCTGCCGCTGGTCGCCAGCAGCAAGGTGCCTTCCGAGTACAGGCTCGCCGTGCCGCTGCCCGCGCAAGCGTCGACGCACATGCCGATGCGGATGCCGCCGCGCGTCGCGCCGCTGACGGGCGCCACGCTGAGCAAGCCGTTCGACGCGGCCAGCACATGCACGTCCGGGCGGCTCTGGTAGATGAAGCCATCGTTGGCGTCGTAGGCGGCCTTGCCGCGTCCCAGGGTGTTGATGCCGGCGCCGGGCGCGATATCGATCACGCCATCGCCCAGTTCAGAATTGCCCGGGTCCTGGGCGACGAGGAACACTTCGGGGGCCGACAGGACGGCGCCGGCGCGCAGGTAGATGGCGCGCGCCGACTGCACGCCAAAGTTCACGTAATTGCCGCCCTGGCCATATTCCACCGTGGGCGCGTTGCCCACCACGATGCGGGCCGCGCCGATATTGTTCAGGCTGGAAGCGCGTATGCTGACCTGTTTCGCGTCACCGCTGGCCGGCGCGCCATCGGCGAGGAGCTCGATCTCGCCAGCCGAGTTATCGCTCGACATCAACACCACGGTGCCGCCATAGCCGCCTTCGGCCGCGGCGAACCTGCCGCTGCCATGGAACTGGAACGTCTCCAGGCCGCCGCCTGGCGCCAGTGTCAGCTTGAGCGTTTTCGCATCGGACGGCAGCATCGCGCGGGGAATGCCGCGCGTTTGCGCATCGGCCAGGGCAAATGCGGCATAGCCGGTTTCGTTGTACTGGGAATACGTGCGCACAACCTTGGCCGGCGTGAGTATCAGCTGGCTGGCCAGCGGCGCGCGGATGTCCGTGCCGGCGATCGACAAGGTGCCGGGAGCGACCCAGGAACCGTTGCGCAGCGGCTGCGCCAGCGTACCGGCACCGCCCTGGCCCGCCAGGCCGTTCAGTTCCACGCGGAAGGCGCCCGGCAGCAAGGCATAGGTCGACGGCATCAGGGTGTAGGTGCCGGTGGGCAAGCCCGGCACGCCGCTGCCTATCGTCACTTGCCGGCCAATGGCAGAGTCGGAGGCCGCCTTGTCGCCGCCCGAAGGCGCTTGCGGCGCCTGCACGCCCGGCACGATGGCGTAGACGGGGTTGGTGGCCAGGCCCGGCAGGATAAAACCGCCGTTCGCGTTCACTTGCGCCAGTGGATGATAGCGCGCATCGGTGGAGCCGCCGCGGCCCGCGATGAAGCCGGCGCCCGTCAGTTCGCCGCCGCCCGCCAGGTCGAGCAGCGCGCCCGGCTGCACGTTCACGGCCACGCCGGCCATCTCCACGCCGACGCGCAAGCCGCCCTGCGCGTTGAAGCCGCCTACGCCCATGAAAGTGGCCGCCTTGCCGTCCACGTTCCAGCTCTGGCCATCGATCGTGCCGCCATATGGCATGACCAGCCCGGCACCGCTGACGGAACTGATGCTGTTGGCCAGCAGATTGACGCTCAAGCTCTTGTCATTGTCATAGCGGGCCGCGCCGATCGCCAGGCGACCCAGCGGCGCGCGCACCACGCCGCCCTGCTCGATATGCGCCGCTTCCAGCTCCAGCGAGCCGAAGGCGGAATACGGCATGGCCGGCACGCTGTCCGTCGTGCGCGCGATGCGCAGGCTGCGCGCCGGATCGTAGCCCAGCACGTCATCGACGCGGCCATAACCGACGCGCAAGGCGGCGCCGGCGCCCGTTTCCGGGTACAGCTGGGCCGCGGCAAGGGTCATGTCGCCGGGCGAGGACAGCACTGTCGTCGCCGCCGCGCCGCCCCAACCCAGCGGCGACAGCAGGAAGCGCAAGTCGCCGCGGCTGCTCAGGCGCACGTCGTCGGCCAGGATGGAGACGATGCCGCGCACGTCGATCAGGTCGCCCGCGATGCTGACCTGGCCAGCCATCGGCGACTCCCCTGCCGTGCCCGGCGTGACATAGAAATCCTTGCCGGCCGGCTTGATGCTGGCCAGGCGCACATACGGCGCCGCGATGCTGATGCGCGCGCCGGGCTTGCTGCCGGGTGTCAGCGCGGGTGCGCCGTACAGCTGGAAGCTTTGCTGCAGCCGCAGCGACACATCGCCATCGAAGGAGGCGGCGCCCAGCAGGGCCAGGCTGCCGAAGCCGCCCGCTTCCACCTGCTCCACGGAAAAACGCCCGTGACCGTACTGCAGCGTTGCCGCCGCGTCGCGGGCGGTTACATGTTCAGCCAGGTCGCTGGCGCCCTGGCGCTGCGTCAGCGCCAGCTGGCGCCCCTGCAGCACCTTGTCGGTGGCCAGCACTTTCAGGTACACG
>NZ_NRDQ01000258.1 GCF_002878455.1 Janthinobacterium sp. AD80 | reverse complement strand
CTGCGCGTAGCTGGTCTGCACCATCCACTCCGTCAGCCGCCCCGCCAGCCGGTCGGCCAGCCGCGCGCGCCAGGCGCTGGCGCGGTCCCAGCTGGGCGGCAGCAGCGGCGACAGCACCACCGGCACGCCCAGTTCGCGCGCCGTCTCGACGATGCGGTAATTGCCATTGCTGGACGAAAACACGTGCAGCACGTCGAAATCGGCCAGCCGCTCGTGGTTGGCGTCGACCAGCTGCACCTCCAGCGGCCGCTGCGCATGGTCTTGCAGGCGGTTCAGCGCAGCCAGGGTTTCGCGCACCTGGATCTGCAAGCCGCCGTCGCGCTGGAACAGCATCGGATAAGACAGGATACCCACACGCATGGCCGTCCTTTCGTTTCCCGTCACCGGCTGCGGCGGCGGGAGTCAGTGCGGTGATTTGACTGGCTGCCAACGGCGTGCCAGCTTGCGTTGCAATAACAGAAACTCGGCGGCGATCTCGTGTTTGACGAGGAAGATGCCGCCGATCCAGCACAGCAGAGTCGCCAGCCCCGTGCCCGCCAGCGCCAGCAGCGCCATGGCATACGGCAAGTCGGCGGGCAGCCACAGCAAGGTACTCAGGGGCGGCGCGGCGCTGACACCGCAGAGCAGCAGACTCTTGCGCAAGGTACGGGCCAGGATGCGCCAGTCCATACCGCTCAAGCGCCGCAGGCAGCCATACACGAGCCAGCTGCGCAGCACATTGCTCAGCACCACGGCCCACGCCACCGCCACCAGCCCCAGCGGCGCCGCCAGCAGCAGGGCCGCCACCTTGATGCCGCCGGCCCAGGCATCGAGCCGTACCTGGGCCCGCAACTGGCCCGTCGCCACGAACAGGTAGCGCGCCATACTGAACATGCTATACACGGCCGACGACAGACACATGATGCGGATCAAGGGCACACAGCCCAGCCATTGCGATCCGTACAACAGCTTGACCAAGGGCAAAGCCATGCACGCAAGGAAGAGAAAGAAGGGCCAGGCCAGCGCCGTCATGTAGCTGACCGTGCGTAAATACACGGGTACCGCCCCACCCTGCCCGCCCGGTTCCCCGTGCGGTCCCTGCTCGCGGTCGCGCGCCGCGAACAGGGGAAACACCACGGGCGAAATGGCGCTGGTGATGAGCTGATTGAAGATGTTCAGCACGCTTTGCGCCTTGCCGAACAGGGCCATGCTTTCGATGCCCAGCAGTTTGCCGATGATCAGGTCCGGCGCCGCCACAGCCGCCTCGTCGACAAGACCGCCGCCCGTCGCATACGCGCCAAACCCGGCGATGGCGCGCATGCCCCGCCAGCCGGGCAGCCATGGCAGCTCTTTCGGCCGCAGCAGCAGGCTGACCAGCAGCGAGGCGCAGGAACCGGCCAGCGCCGCCCACACCATGCTCATATAGCTGTAGCCCAGCAGCGCCAGGGTCACGGCCACCAGCAGGTTGACCACGCTATTGGCGCCGTTGATGGCATAGATGGCGCGAAAGCGCAATTGCCGGCGCAGCACGGGCAAGGTCAGCGCACTGAACGGTATCAGGAGAAAATTGAGCGACAGCAGACGCAGCACGAGCACCAGCCGCGGCTCGCCATAAAACGCGGCCAGCGGCGCACTGGCCAGCAGCACCAGCGCGGCCAGCAGCCAGGCGACCAGCAGGCTGGTGGCCAGCGCGGCCCGCAGTTTTGCCTGGTCAAGCTGCTTTTCCTGGATCAGATATTGGCCGACGCCAAAATCGCGCACCACCTGGGCCAGCGCCACCAGCACGGCGCCCAGCGAATACACGCCCACTTCGGCCGGCGTGAGCAGGCGCGACAGCACCATGGTGGCGCCTATGCCCAGCAGCAGCACCGTGTATTTCTCGGCAAACGAAAAGAAAAAGGAATGGCGGGTGGCGCTCATGCCGCGCGCCCGTGGCTACACCAGACCCGCATAGAACTGGCGCAGCTGGCGTTCCAGGCGCGGCAGCGAATAGCGCTGCACGGTTTCCGCGCGCGCCAGCTGTCCCATGCGGGCACGCCGTGGCGCGTCCAGCAGCAGCTGCGCCACGGCCGCGCAGGCCGCCTCTTCATCCTCGAGCGGCAGCAGCATCCCCCCTTCGCTGTCGTGCAGGATATCGTGGGTGCCGGGCACGTCCGTACCCACGGCCGGCACGCCGCAAGCCATCGCTTCGATGGTGGCGATGCCGAAACCCTCGTTTTTACTCAGCAGCAAATGCAGGTCGAAGGCTGGCATCAGCAATTCGACATGCTGCTGGAAACCGGCGAACAGCACGCGCTGCGCCAGTCCCAGCTGCTGCACCTGCAGGCGCAGCATGGCGTCCAGCGGGCCCGTGCCCACCAGCACCAGATACAGCGCGGGAAACTGCGGCGCCAGGCGGGCGAACAGGTCCAGCAGCGCCTGCGGCCGCTTCTGCGGCGACAGCCGCGCCACCGAACCGAGCACCAGCGCCCCGGGGGGCAGTCCCAGCTGCTGCCGGGCGGCGGCGCGCCGCTGCGGCGAGACGATGAAGGTCTGCGTATCGACGCCGTTCGGTATCACGGCCAGGCGCGTGCCCGGCGCCAGCATGTCGCGGTAGAGGTCGAGGAAATGCCGCATGGCCGAGGGCGACACGGCATACACGCCTTTGACGCAGCGGAACGCTTCCTGCAGCCGGGGCCGCTGCCATTCGCTGAATGCTTCCAGGGGAAACGCATTGTGCACGCTGACAACAGCCGGCAGGCCGCATTGCCGCGCCAGCCACAGGATGGAAGCGCCATACGCGGTCCAGCACAGCGCCACGTGGACGAGGTCGGGCCGCAGCCGCCGCAGCCGCCAGGCGCCCGTGATCCTCGCGTGCAGCAGGTTCCAGCGCCGCCATGGCCAGTGTTCGAGAAACAGCGGCGGTTCATACACTTGCACCTGCAGCCGCTGCGCGCGCAGGTCCTGCGCCCAGGCCGTAAAGCCGGGAAAGCGGCGCAGCGCCAGCACGCTGTCATAGCCATTGTTGCCAAGCAGGCTCGCTTCTTGCGCCATGCGCAGCTCCATGCCGCCCAGTTCGCCGGAATAACTGCTGATGACGATGCGCGGCAGCCGCTTGCGCCGGCCGCGCCAGGCTTCATGGAAGAAGCCCCGCAGCCAGGCCCGTTCCCACAGGCGCAGGAACAGCTCGCCCTGGTCGCGCCGCAGCCAGGCGCGCACGGCGCCGAAGGTATCGCGCAGATAGCGGCCCAGCATCCAGCGCGGCACGCCCAGCCATTCGACGCTGGGCGCCAGGGTGGCCAGCCGGCATTGTCCCCGCCCGAACAGCATGGCGCGGCGCAATATCCAGTCGCGCCGCACCTGCTGCGGGCGGATGATATGCGCAACTTTCGCCTGCGGACAGAACCACGAGGGATGGCCGGCCGCGTGCATCTCCAGGTTCAGCCGTGTTTCGCTGCCCATGGCGTAACTGGCGCCTTGCGGACCGATGCTCTCGTCATAGCGGGCGCCCGCCTCGAAGATGCGGCGGCGAATGGCCATGTTGGCGCCCCACACGAGGCCCGGATACACGGGCGCGTCGCGCAAATCGGCGCTGGTGATGCCCCAGGTCAGGCCGGCCGGGGTCAGTTGCAGCAACCAGTCCGCCGGCCGTTCGCGCCAGGCGGGCACGATGGCGCCGCCAAACAGGGCGTAGCCGGGGTGGCTGCGCGCGCACGCCTGCAGGCGGCACAGCCAGTCGGCGTCGGGCATGGCGTCATCGTCGCCAAAGACGAACAGCTCGCCGCCGTCGCCGCCCTGCCGCAAGGCGTATTCGACAGCGCCATTCAGGGCCGGGCTGCGGCCGCGCCGGGGCACGACGATGGAACGCAGGGGCAAGCGCGTACGGAAGGCGACCAGCACTTGCGCCGTGGCGTCGCTGCTGCCATTGTCGGCGATCACCAGGCGCCAGCCGCCGGGCGGCGCGCGCAAGCCCATGTAGGCGCGCAATACCTGGGGCAAGGTGCCGGCGCCATTGTAGGTCGCCATGAGAACGGTCAACAAGGTCAGGCCTCCTTGGACTTACCATGACATGCAGGGATGCAACAGGCTACCTGGCCAGTGTACTGAGCCTTGCCACACGCCCGTTGACCCGCATCAAGACCCGGCCGGACGCAGCAACAAGCCGTATGCCAGGCTGTGCTGCCTGCCCTGCCATGTGCTGCACCACCAGGAGCGCCCACCCGCCATGCGCGACATACTGATAACCATCATCATCCTGGGCTCGCTGCCCTTCATCCTGAAAACGCCGGCCATCGGCGGCCTGATGTGGATCTGGGTGAGCGTGATGAATCCCCACACGCAGGGCTGGGGTTTCGCCACCCACTTGCCGTTCGCCTTCATCATCGCCATCACCACCATGCTCAGCCTGCTTTTCACGCGCACGCCGAAAAGCCTGCCGCTCACGCCCATCAGCGTGCTGCTGCTGCTGTTTACGGCGTGGATGAATGTCACGGCGCCGTTCGCGCTGCTGCCCTCCACCTCGTGGGAGCAATGGAACAAGGTCATGAAGATCATGCTGATGAGCTTTGTGGTGATGATGGTGATACGCACGCGGCGCGACATCGTGCGCATGGTGTGGGTGCTGGTGGGCTCGATCGGCTATTACGGCGTGAAAGGCGGCATCTTTACCATCCGCAGCGGCGGCACGGAGCGGGTCTGGGGGCCGGAAGAAACCTTCATTGGTGACAATAATTCGCTGGCCCTGGCCCTCATCATCACCATTCCCCTCATGTACTATCTGCAGCAAAACACGGACCGGCGCTGGGTGCGCCTGGGCCTGGCGGGCGCGATGCTGCTGTCGGCCCTGGCCGCGCTGGGCTCGTATTCGCGCGGCGGCCTGCTGGCGATTGCCGCCATGGGCCTGTTCATGTGGCTGAAAAGCGGACGCAAGCTGATGCTGGGCGCGCTGCTGTGCGCCATCGCGCCCTTGCTGCTGACCTTCATGCCCGAACGCTGGAGCGAGCGCATGGATACCATCAACACCTACCAGGACGACGTTTCGGCGCTGGGCCGCCTGAATGCCTGGCGCATGGCCTACAACCTGGCGCGCGACCGCTTCCTCGGCGGCGGCTTCGACGTGTCCGATGCCAGCATCTTTGCCCGTTATGCGCCGAATCCCATGGATGTGCACGCCGCGCACAGCATCTATTTCCAGGCGCTGGGCGAGCATGGCTTCGTCGGCCTCATCATTTACCTGGCGCTGGGCGTCGCCACCTGGCATACGGCGGCCGTCATCATCCGCCGCACGCGGGGCCACGCCGACCTGCGCTGGGCGCATGGCCTGGCCACCATGAGCCAGGCCAGCGTGATCGGCTTTGCCGTGGGCGGCGCCTTCCTCAGCCTGCTGTATTTCGACATGCCGTATTATTTGATGGCGGCGCTGATCGCCACGCGCATCGTGGTGGAACAGCAATTGCAGGCGGCCCCGCCCGGCCTGCGCCCCCATGCGCGCGCGCGCGGCATCCACGCCGCGAAAGCCGCCAAGCCCGACGTGGCGGAGCTGCCATGAGCGCGCCGTCGCTGTCCATCCTCATCTACCACCGCGTGCTGGCCCGGCCCGACCCGCTGTTTCCCGGCGAAGTCGATGCGCGCCAGTTCCAGATGCAGCTGCGCCTGCTGCGGCGCTTCCATATGCCGCTGCCGCTGGACGAGGCCCTGCGGCGCCTGCAGGATGGCAGCCTGCCGCCGCGCGCCGCCTGCATCACCTTTGACGACGGCTATGCGGACAATGCCCAGGTCGCGCTGCCGCTGCTGCGGCGCCACGGCGTGCATGCCACTTTCTTTATCGCCAGCGGCTATCTGGACGGCGGCGCCATGTGGAACGACATGCTGATCGATGCGCTGCGCCGCGCTTCCGGCCCCACGCTGGACTTGCGCCAGTACGGCCTGGCTTGCCTGGAGATTGGCAGCCTGGCGCAGCGGCGCGCCGCCATCGATACCTTGCTGGGCCAGCTCAAATACCTGCCATTCGACCAGCGCCAGCGGCTGGCCGCGCAGGTCGCGCGCCAGGCGGGAGTGAGCGCCATGGCGCCGCCCATGCTGGACACGCCACAGCTGCGCCAGCTGCAACGGGCCGGCATGGCCATCGGCGCCCATACGGTGAACCACCCCATCCTGTCGACCTTGGCGGAACAGGCCGCGCACGCTGACATCGCCAACGGCAAGCAGCAGCTGGAAAGCCTGCTGCAAGCGCCGGTGAGCCTGTTCGCCTATCCGAATGGCAAGGCGGGCCGCGATTACGGCCCCCGTCACGTGGACATCGTCAAGCGCCTGGGCTTTACGGGCGCCGTGGCAACGGACTGGGGCGTGGCCCGCCCCGGCGAAGGCCTCGACCTGTTCCAGCTGCCCCGCTTTACGCCGTGGGATCGAGGACGGCTGGCGTTTCTATGGCGCTTGCGGCAAAACCGCCGTCAAGCGAACCCAGCGCTGCAGGATGGTGGCTGAGCCATTGCTCCAGCATCAGCAGCAGCCACACCATGGTGCCGTGATAGGCGGGATGCTCGGCCAGCAGCCGCCCCTGCAGATCGTCGATGAAGGCGGGCCGCACGATGCCGCGCCCGCGCAGCTGCGTCAGATTATCAAAGGCAAACTCGCGTAGCGGCGCATGGCTGTGCAGCCACAGGCCGAAGGGCAAGCCGAAGCCATGCTTTTTCTTGCGCACGATGGCCGGCGGCAAGATACCGGCCAGCGCCCGCTTGAAAAAAGGCCGCAGCTGGCGCCCATCGAGCTTGTCGCGCGGCGCCAGGCCGGCGGCAAACGCCACCATCTCGTCATGCAGGAAGGGAAAGGCCGCCTCCACGCCCGCCAGCTCGCAAGCCGTGCGCACCTTGACCAGGTCATTGTCGGCCAGGGTAAAGCGCATGTCGAGCGCCAGCAGCTGGTTGATCTGGCTCAGGCCTTCGCCCTGGCGCTGCCAGTACGCGCCGTTCAGGCAGCCGGGCGCGACGCCGGGATCGATGGTATCGATAAAGCCTTCTTCCAGTACCGTGCGGTGGCCATGGTGCAGCAGCAGATTGTAGCTTTCCAGGCGTGCCGGCAGCGGCATGCTGGCTTGCTCGATGTAGCGGCGCGCCTTGTCGGCCAGCCGCCACGGCTTGCCCGCCCGTTCGCGGAACAGCAGCGGCTCGATGATCACCTGGCGCAGCATGGCGGGCAGCCGTTCATAGCCGGACAGCATGGCCTGGTGCGCATAGCGCTCATTGCCGCCAAACAGCTCATCGCCGCCGTCGCCGCCCAGCATGCGGGTCACGCCATCGGCACGCGCCATCTGCGCGCAATAAAAGGCGGGAATGGCCGAGGCGTTGCCGAAAGGCTGGTCGAAGGCGGCCGCCATGGCGGGGATGGCGGCCAGCACGTCGGCGGCCGTCACATAGCGTTCATGGTGCACGCTGCCCGCATGGCTGGCCGCCAGGCGCGCATACGCCATTTCATCATAGCCGGGTGCATCGAAACCGATGGAATACGTGCGTGCGGGCCGGCCCGTCACTTGCCCGACGATGGCGGCGATGGTGGAACTGTCCGTGCCGCCGCTGAGAAAAGCGCCCGTGCGCTGCGCATCCTCGCCCAGGCTGCTTTCCACGGCCACGCGCAAGGTGTGCAGGAATTGCTGCTGCTTGGCGGCAAAGCTGTCGGGCGTGCGCGCGTAGGTATTTTCCTGGAATGCCAGCTGCCAGTAGCTGCCCTTGCACTGCCGGCCGGCCCGCACATGCAGGTATTCGCCGGGCAGCAGACGCTGCTGGCCCACGTAGGCCGTGGCCGGGCCCGGCACCATATGGAAGAACAGATAGTTATACAAGGCTTGCGGATCGAGCGCGCCGCGCACGGCCGGATGGGCCAGCAAGGCGTCGTGCGACGAGGCAAAGAACAGGCCGTGCGCATTATTGGTATAGCTGAGCGTGTGCATGCCGGCCCGGTCCACGGCCAGCAGGGCCGAGCCGGAAAAGTCGTCAAGCAGGGCCAGCGCGAACGGCCCAGACAGGCAAGCGCAGGCGGCCACGCCACGGCTCAGCCACAATGACGCCAGCCGGCGCGCCACCTCGTCCGTCGAACCGTCGAGCGCAGGCCGGCCCCAGATGGCCACGACCAGGCCATCCTGTTCATACAGCTGGCCGCTGGCAGCGGCCGCCGCCACGGCCACGGCGCCCGTCCAGTCCACATGTGAGCGCACAGGCGCGCCATCCAGGCGCGACAACGGCAAGGCCATCTGCGCCAGGCGCGCCTGCGCACTGCCCAGACTGGCCTTGCCGTGGGCGTCGCCGGGGAGCGCGGCGGAGGTGGCACCGGCTGCCGTTGTCTTTGGCGTGGCCGTGGCCGTGGCGTCTTGCGTTGTTGCCGCGGCTGCACGCGCCACAGCGCCCAGGCCAGCAATTTCAACCATATTGACCGCCCCGGCCTTGCCGCCCCTGGCGACGCTGCGCCGGTCAGTGCCAGCCGGATCGCCCCCGTCCATGCCGGCGCTGCCGGCATGGCCAGCGTCAACGGTGGAGCTTGCAGGCGATGCGCCCCAGCCCCGACCGACGACGCTGCCTGCGGCAAGGTGGTTCATCTTGCCAATGCTGGCGCCGCTGCCGGCATTGCCGACACCCATGCCGGCACTGCGGGCGGCGCCGGAAGGCTGCGTGTCTTCGCCGGTGCCGCCCGTAGCAACGCTACCGCCCATGCTGCCGAGGCCGCCGTGCTGGACGCTGCAGTCCGCCGCATGCGCGCCATGCCCGTCGCCACGCGCATGCGTCGCCGCATCGCCAGCCACGTCGCCAGCCGGATCGCCATCCACACGAGCAGGTTCAGTCCCGTCCGCCGTGCCTGCCGTGCACGCAGCGCGCGCGCCTGCGCCGCCCCTGGCCACCAGCCAGCCGCACAGGCCGCTCATACGAGCACCTCGGCCGGCAGCGGGTGGCCGAGAAAGGCCGTGGGACTGGCCGTCAAGCCATACGCACCGGACTGGAACACGACCACCAGGTCGCCTTCGTCCGCGCGCGCCATCTCCATCTGGTCGGCCAGCAAGTCCAGCGGCGTGCACAGCGGTCCGACGACGGACGCCACTTCGCGCGGCCCGCCCTGCAGCCGGTTGCCGACGGCGACCGGGTAATTCTTGCGGATCAGCTGGCCAAAGTTGCCCGAGGCGGCCAGATGGTGGTGCAGCCCGCCATCGGTGACGAGGAAGACCTGTCCGTGCGACACCTTGCGCTCAAGCACCTTGCACACATAGATACCCGCCTCGGCCACCAGATAGCGGCCCAGCTCCAGGTTCAGGCGTGCGCCCGGTGCCGCCAGCGCCAAGGTGTCGAGCTGCAGCTGCAAGCCTTCGGCCACGGGTCCCAGGTCCAGTGCCTGGTCGCCGGGAAAGTACGGCACGCCAAAGCCGCCGCCGATATTCAAGGTGCGCAGGGGACCGGGCGCGCTGTCGGCCAGCTGCAAGGCCAGCTGCACGCTGCGCGCCTGGGCTTCGGCCAGGGCCGTGGCCGACAGGTTTTGCGCGCCCGCAAACAAATGAAAGCCGTGAAAATCCAGGCCCAGCTCGCCTATGCGCGCCAGCAGGGCTGGCACTTGCGCCGCATCGACGCCAAACGGCTGCGCCCCGCCCCCCATGCGCATGCCGGCCCGGCGCAAGGCAAAGTCGGGATTCACGCGCACGGCCACCCTGGCCGCCACGCCCGAGCGTTCACTGGCCAGCGCCGCCTTTTCCAGCTGCGCCCGCGATTCCACGTTGATCAGCACGCCCGCCGCCACGGCACGCGCCAGTTCCCCCGCCGTCTTGCCCGGCCCCGCAAAACTGATGCGCGCCGCCGGCATGGGCGTGTCGAGCGCCGTCGCCAGTTCGCCGCCCGAGGCCACGTCGATGCCATCGACCAGTCCCGCCAGCCACTGCACCACGGCCGGCATGGGATTGGCCTTCATGGCGTAGTGCAGATGCACGCCAGCGGGCAAGGCGGCGCGCAATTCCGCCACGCGGCGCGTGATATGCGCGCGTTCGTACGCATAGAACGGCGTGCTGCCCACGCGCTGCGCCAGCCGCTGCAGGGACAGGCCGCCCAGTTCCAGCATGTCGCCAGTCACGCCAAACTGGCGCATGGCCGCATGCGAGGGCAAGTGTGGCGGCAAATGTGGCAGCGGCAACCCATGTGCGCCAGCGGATGCCTGTTCAGGCACCAGTTCAGCTACCAAGCCAGGCGCCAGCCTTGTTTCCAGCTTCACTGCCAGCCCTGGCGCCAATCCAGCTTCCAGCCCGGCTGCCGAGTCCGCTGCCGAGTCCGCTGCCATCCTGTCCGTCACTCCTGGCGCTGATTCAGGCGCCAGGGCCAGCGCTGGCGACAACGCGGCTGGCGACAACTCGGCCGAAGGCAACTCGGCCGACGACATACGCGCCACGCCGATGGGCAACGCAGCCGCCTGCCCCGCGATTTTTTCAGCAAGCAAGGCTGTGATGACGTCCACTGCTGCTGCAGGAGCAATACCCGCCGTCAAAGCTGCTCCTGATACTGATACTGATCCTGATGCCGTTGCTGACGCCGTTGCCGCTGCTTCCACGCCAGGTGCCACGACAGGTGCCAGCGCAGGCACCGTGCCGGGAGCCACGTCAGGAATTTCCCCCTGCCGCCGCCCCGCCCCACGCCTGCCCGCACCGCTCACGGCCGCGCTCATGGTTGCTCTCCTTCTGTTTGGACGGCGCCAGCTTGCGCAAGTTCCCGCGCCAGCAGCACGCGGTCGATCTTGCCGTTCGGATTGCGCGGCAGCGCGTCGAAGCGGATATCGATCCACACGGGCAGCATGTAGGCGGGCAGGCGCGCGCGGCAGGCGGCCAGCAGCGCCTCGCGCCGCAGTTCCACGCCGGGCGCGG
>NZ_NRDQ01000257.1 GCF_002878455.1 Janthinobacterium sp. AD80 | reverse complement strand
GGCGGCCAGCGCCAGCGCCATGCTGACCAGCACACCCATCCAGGCGACCGCCCGCGGCCGCGACAGGGCGTCGCCATCGAAGCCGGGCATGGCGCGCACGCGCATGCTCCACGCATGGCCGGCGATGATGATGGCTTGCTGCGCGGCCAGCGTGCGCGATGCATCAGCGGACGCGGTGCCCGGCATGCTGTCGTACATCAGGCTGGCGTCGGTCAGCTGCGTACCGTCATAGATTTCCAGGTCCAGCTGGCGCGACGCCTCGCCGCCCACGCCGCGCATCAGGTCGCCCATACGGAAGGGCGCGAAGACCCAGGCGCGCAGCGCCGCGCGGCGCTGCGCCACGCTGGCGCGCGGCAAGCCATTGTCATACACGGGCAAGACCACCAGGAAACCATAGGCATCGCCGCTGCTGCCGTCCTGCACCAGGCGGATCTTGCCCGTCATGGCGGCCTGCCCCGTATCGCGCGCCTGCTCCAGCGCGGCGCGGCGCACGGGCTCGGACAGGATATCGTAGCCAAACGCCAGCGCATTGCTCTCGTTCAGCGGTTCCAGGTAGGCGATCGGTGCATGCCACGGGCGCTGCCCCGGCGGACGGATGGCATAGCCGGGATAGCCTTCCGCGCGCACCTGCGCTTCGTGCTGCGCACGCGCCGTGCCGGGCAGCAGCGGCAGATAGCCGATGCCGTGGATGCCGGGGAAATGCCGGTCGACCTGCTGCGCCGCCAGGTAGGCGCGAAATTCGCCGCGCGTGACATCCTGCGAACTGGCATACAGGCCCTGCACGCCATGCAGCACCTGGATGTAGGTCTGCATGCGGCCGACTATACTGTTGAGCAATTCGCGGACACGGAAATCAAAATCGGCGCGCACTTGCTGCACGCTGGCATCGTGCACATTGCGCCAGGCGCCATACGTCAGCCCCAGGCACAGCGCCAGCACCAGCACGGCAAACAGGCGTGGCCCCACCCAGTCCGAGACGGGCCTGGCAAACCATGACGAAGGCGCGCGTGTATGCATGACGGGATGGAAATCTGAGCGGGTCGCTATCCTCTTCCCGGCCAGGAATGCGGCTGGCAGCGGGCTGAACGGCTACCAACGGTAGTCGATGAGAATGATAGTACGTTACAGCGGGCGGCCTTGCAATGACGTATTTTGTATGAAAAAGATCACACATTTCACATGTGCAATTATGTATTCCCCGGGAAAATTCGTTGCCGGGAATACCAAGCGACGCGCAGATGCGCGGCAAGGGAAAGGAGCGGTGCATGCCGCCGGAACACTGGCAGGGAACACTGTGGCTGGCGGCCGATTTCGCCATCTTGCATGGCGCCGCGGGCGTCACGGCCACGCACGCCCATTACGCGCACCAGTTGATGCTGAGCACGGGTGCACCATTCACGGCAGAGCTCGACGGCAGCGTGCACACGGCGCAGCGCCTGCTCGTTGCCAGCCTGCGCCCGCATGCCATCCTGACGGCGCCGGCACCCATGCTGACCATCTACGCGGAACCGCAGCGCCTGCCTGCCAGCGCCCTGCTGGCGGCGCTCGACGGCGTGGCGCCGCCAGGCGCGCACAGCCCTGTC
>NZ_NRDQ01000256.1 GCF_002878455.1 Janthinobacterium sp. AD80 | reverse complement strand
CTCGAGCTGCGCCAGCGAGGCGGCCGCCGAGCGCAGCGGGCCGGCCGCGTCGGCGATGGCGCCGGCCAGCTGTTCTTCATTCAGGCTCAATAGCATATATCGTTCGCGCATGCGCAGCTGCTGGTTCAGCAGCACTTGCCGCAGGCGGCGCAGCACGGCGTCGCGGCTGGTGCGCAGGCTGGCGAAAGGGTCACTGCCCAGCAGCACCTGGTGGCGCGCGATGATGTCGGCGAACTTGACGGCGAAGGCATCGGCGGCGGGCGCCAATTCGTTTTCTTGCAGGAACATCACCTGCAGGTCGATGGCGGCATGCGCCAGGCGCAATGGCCCGCGCAGCGCATCGGCCGCTGCCGGCGTAAAGCGCTTGAGCAGCAACAGCAGGTTGACGTCGGAGGTGGCGCGCAACTGGCCGTCGGCGGCCGAGCCAAACAGCACGGCGGCGGCCAGGTCGGCGCCGAAGGCGCTTTGCGCGGCGGCGACGAATAGTTCCAGGTGGCGTTGTATATCTTCCGGCAGTGGCGGCGGCATGGAGGCTTCCTTCATGTTGGGCAGGCAGGCTGTTCAATAATTTACAATATAGCAAAAATATCGCGCCCTGCGCGCACCGCCCCCGCCGGCGCCAGGTTCCGCCGGCTCAGGCCATCAGGCCAGCACGTTCAGCAAGCCATCGAGGCCGACGAAGTTGAGCGCCACATCGGCCTGCGAGCGCACCACGGGCTTGGCGCGGAATGCCACCGACAGGCCGGCGATGCCCATCATTTTCAGGTCGTTGGCGCCGTCGCCCATGACGATGGCTTCGGAAGGCGCAATGCCCATCTCCTTGCACACGCGCTCCACCGTGCGCTGCTTTTCTTCCGCATCGACGATACCGCCCAACACCCGGCCCGTCAGCTTGCCGTCAACGATTTCCAGTTCATTCGCATGCGTGTAGTCGAGGCCCAGGCGCGCTTTCAGGCGCTCGGTGAAGAAGGTGAAGCCGCCCGACACCAGCAGGGTTTTCAGGCCGGCCTTTTGCACGGCCGCCAGCATGGCTTCCGCGCCCAGCGAGAGTTTCAAGCGCTCGTCGTAGACACGCTGCAGGGCCGACGCGTCGAGGCCTTCGAGCAGGGCCACGCGCTGTTTCAGGCTGGCGGCAAAATCAAGTTCGCCGCGCATGGCCGCTTCCGTGATGGCGGCCACCTGCGGTTTCAGGCCCTGCATGTCGGCGATTTCATCGATGCACTCGATGGTGATCAGGGTCGAATCCATGTCCATCGCCACCAGTTTGAATTCGCTCAGTTCGCGCTGGCCCATCATGTAGGTGGCGTCCAGTTGCGCCGCCTGCGCCGCCACTTCGATGGTCGGGCGCAGCGCGGGCGAGTAGGCGATCTGCTCGCAGCGCACGGCGTTCGGGCCCAGGCGCGTGATGGACGTCGGCGCGGCCAGCGCGGCGATGCGTTCGAGGCGCGCGCTGTCGCCGTCCAGGCCTTGCAGGATCAGATTCATGGTGATGGTCTTGGTATTGGTCATGGGTCAGCCCTGCATAAATGATGAAAATAGTCTAAAGCGTCAATTGCTTGATGGTGGTCTTGATCTGCGTTACGCGCGCGGCCAGGTCCGGCATGGCGGCCGTGATTTTCAGCTTGTCCTGGCCATGCAGCTTGATATGGCGGTTCTTCTGGATCAAGTCGATGATGCGCATCGGATCGATCGGCGGCTTGGCCATGAATTGCAGGGTGGCCGCCTCGCCATGCACGTCGATCTTGACGATGCCCACGGTTTTCGCCGCGATGCGCAAACGGTGCGTCTCGATCAGCGCTTTTACCGCGTCGGGCAGCTTGCCGAAGCGGTCGATCAGTTCCTCCTGGATATCGTCGATCTTCTCCTGCGTGGCGCAGTTGGCCAGGCGCTTGTAGATCGACAGGCGCTCGTGCACATCGCCGCAGAAGTCGGCCGGCAGCAGGGCCGGCACGTGCAGGTTGATCTCCGTGGTCGACGCCAGCGGCGCCGCCAGGTCCGGCTCCTTGCCCGCTTTCAGCGAGCGCACGGCTTCGTTGAGCATGTCCGAATACAGCTGGAAGCCGATTTCCGTCATCTCGCCGGACTGGCTTTCGCCCAGCACTTCGCCGGCGCCGCGGATTTCCAGGTCGTGCATGGCCAGGTAGAAGCCGCTGCCCAGTTCTTCCATCTGCTGGATGGCGTCCAGGCGGCGCTGCGCCAGCTTGGACAGGCCCTGCACGTCGTGCACCAGCAAATAGGCGTAGGCCTGGTGGTGCGAGCGTCCCACCCTGCCGCGCAGCTGGTGCAGCTGCGCCAGGCCGAACTTGTCGGCGCGGTGCATGATGATGGTGTTCGCCGTCGGCACGTCGATACCGGTTTCAATGATGGTCGTGCACAGCAGGATATTGAAGCGCTGGGCGACGAAATCGCGCATGACCTTTTCCAGGTCGCGCTCGTGCATCTGGCCGTGCGCCACGGCGATGCGCGCCTCGGGCAGCAGTTCCGTCAGCATGGCCAGGCGGTTCTGGATGGTTTCCACTTCATTGTGCAGGAAGTAGATCTGGCCGCCGCGCTTGAGTTCGCGCAAGCACGCTTCGCGGATGATCGCCTCGCCTTCGCTGCGGACAAACGTCTTGATGGCCAGGCGCTTTTGCGGCGCCGTGGCGATGATGGAAAAGTCGCGCAAGCCTTCCAGCGCCATGCCCAGGGTACGGGGAATCGGCGTGGCCGTCAGGGTCAGCACGTCCACTTCCGCGCGCAGCGCCTTTAACGCTTCCTTCTGGCGCACGCCGAACCTGTGTTCCTCGTCGATGATGACGAGACCAAGGCGGGTAAACTTCACGTCGTCGGACAGCAGTTTATGCGTGCCGATGACGATGTCGATGGTGCCGTCGGCCATGCCCTTGAACGCTTGCGTGATCTCCTTGCCGGTGCGGAAGCGCGACAATTCGGCGATGCGCACGGGCCAGTCGGCGAAACGGTCGGCGAAGGTTTGCGCGTGCTGTTCGGCCAGCAGGGTGGTGGGCGCCAGGATGGCCACCTGCTTGCCGCCCATGACGGCGATGAACGCGGCGCGCAGCGCCACTTCCGTCTTGCCGAAGCCGACGTCGCCGCACACCAGGCGGTCCATCGGTTTGCCCGAGGTCATGTCCTTGATGACGTTGTGGATGGCCTCGGCCTGGTCCGGCGTTTCCTCGAAGCCGAAGCTGTCGGCGAAGCGCTGGTAGTCGTGCGCGGAGAATTCAAACGCATGGCCCTGGCGCAGCGCGCGGCGGGCGTACAGGTTGAGCAGCTCGGCGGCCGTGTCGCGCACCTGTTCGGCCGCGCGTTTTTTGGCTTTTTCCCACTGCCCGGAACCGAGCGAATGCAGCGGCGCGTCTTCCGGCGAAGCGCCTGAATAGCGGGAAATGACGTGCAGCTGCGACACGGGCACATACAGTTTCGTGTCCTTGGCGTACTCCAGGTGCAAAAATTCCGTCTCGCCTTCGCCCAGGTCCATGCTGGTCAGGCCCATATAGCGCCCGATGCCGTGGTTGATATGCACCACCGGGTCGCCGATTTTCAGCTCCGACAGGTCGCGCACCATCGACTCGACCTGCGTCACGCCTTCCTGTTTTTTTGTACCGACCCGGCGCCCGGAACCGGCGTACAGCTCTGTTTCCGTGACGAAGGCCAGGTTGCCCTCGGGCCGGAACAGTTCGAAACCGGCGTGCAGCGGCGCCACGCCCAGCATCAACCTGGCATCGGACTGCAAAAAGCCGTCGCAGCCTTCGACGGGCGTGAGGTGCAGGTCGTATTCGGTGAAGTACTGCTGCAGGGTTTCGCGGCGGCCGTTCGATTCGGCACAGATCATCACGCGGCGGCCCGCCTGCAGCAGGTAGCTGCGCAGGTTCGCCAGCGGATCGTCGGCGCGGCGGTTGACGGCGATGTTCGGCACGGGCGCCGACAGCTCGGACGCCAGCGCATCGTTCGATTTGCTGATCGCCAGGCGCGGATACGGCTTGGCCAGGCCGAAGAACTGCTCGTCGGAGAGGAACAGCGATTCGGGCGGCAGGATCGGCCGCTCGCGGTCCGCCTTCAGGAAGCGGTAGCGCGACTGCGTATCCGTCCAGAAGCGCCCGATGGCCGCGTCGATGTCGCCCACCAGGGCCAGCGTGGCGTCTTGCGGCAGGTAGTCGAACAGGGTGGCGGTCTGCTCGAAGAACAGGGGCAGGTAGTATTCGATACCGGCCGAGGCGATGCCGCTGCTGATGTCCTTGTAGACCACCGAGCGCGACGGGTCGCCCTCGAACTGTTCGCGCCAGCGGTTGCGGAAGGTGGTGCGCGCCGCTTCATCCATGGGAAATTCGCGGCCCGGCAGCAGGCGCACTTCGTGCACGGGATACAGCGAGCGCTGGGTGTCGGCGTCAAACGTGCGGATGGTCTCGATGGTGTCGCCGAACAGGTCGAGCCGGTAGGGCAGGGCCGAACCCATGGGGAACAAATCGAGCAGGCCGCCGCGCACCGAATATTCGCCGGGCGACATCACTTGCGAGACGTGGCTGTAGCCGGCCAGGGTCAGCTGCGCCTTCAAACGCGCCTCGTCGAGCTGTTCGCCCTTCTTGAAGAAGAAGGTGTAGGCCGCCAGGAACGATGGCGGCGCCAGGCGCACCAGCGCCGTGGTGGCCGGCACGATCAAGACGTCGCACTGGCGGTTCTGGATTTCGTGCAGGGTGGCCAGGCGCTCGGAGACCAGATCCTGGTGCGGCGAAAAAGCGTCGTAGGGCAGGGTTTCCCAGTCCGGCAGCAAATGGCAGCGCAGCTCCTTGCCGCCAAACCACGGTATTTCATCGAGCAGGCGCTGGCCATCGCTGGCCTGCGCCACGACCACGGCCAGCATCTGCCCGCGCGACTTCAACTCCAGCGCGGCCAGCGCCAGGGCATAGGCGTCGGATGAACCATACAGGGCGGGCAGCGCAAAGCGGCTGCCGGGTTTGGGGAGGGATTTTGTTAAGTCTAAGGACATGCAGGCGACGACGCTAGTGGCAGAGGCAGTTGAATGGAACAGCAGTGGTACGCGCAGCGCCGCCGGTGACGGCGCTGACAGGCAAGATTATAGACCATCACCTATATCTCCGCGCTTGAGAAAACCGTCGCGAGCGACAGTGATTCGTGGCCGGGAAGCGCAACTGTGCATGAGTACAGTGAGCATCGCAGGCCGCAAAGCGCGCCGCGCAGCAGGTTTTATCCTGCGCGCACATTCGCGATGCCAAAGGGGACATGCACCATCGGTATCGTGCCGCCCACCGATTTCAGGTGGCTCAGCTGGTCGTCGAAGAAGATATGCGGCTTGAACACGCCCAGCACGCGCGACTTGTCCATGCCGCCAAGGAAAAACGTCTCGTCGGCCGCCACGCCCCAGCTTTTCAGGGTCGTCACGACCCGTTCGTGCGACGGCGCGTTGCGCGCCGTGATGATGGCGATGCGCAGGATCTTCTTGTAGCCGGGATCGCGCCGCTGCGCTTTTTCTTCCAGGCGCTGCATGGTGGCCAGCTTCTGGAACAGGTCGGCCAGCGGGCCGGGACGGTGCGGCGTGCCCACGTTCAGGGTTTCATGGGCGTGGAATTCGTCGACGTCATTGTTGCGCTTGAAAACGGTTTCCGCCTCGTCATCGGCGATCACGCCATCGAAGTCGAAGGCCACGCGCAATTCCTCGTCGCTCTCGTCGTCTTCCGTGCGCGACGGCAGCACCAGGCCGGCCGGATACTCGCAGGCCAGCGCGCTGCGCACATCGTCTTCATTCGCGCTGAGGAACAGCGACGCATTGAAGGCGGGCAGGTAGGGGTAGGGCGACTTGCCCGTCATGAAGGCGGCGCGCGAGATGTCCAGGCCGTAGTGGGCGATCGAGTGCATGACGCGCAAGCCCGTTTCCGGCGAATTGCGCGAAAACAGCACCACTTCCACGGGCGACTGGCGCGGATAGTGTTTGTTGATGTTCAGGAAGCGGCGGATGAAAGGGAAGGCCACGCCGCGCGGCAGCACCTCGGCTATATGCGTTTCCTGATACTTGCGGTATTCCTCCGGGCCGCTGTCGAGGTAGACCTGGTGCGATTCCGACAAGTCGAACAGCGCGCTCGAAGCGACGCCGATCACCAGTTTGTGTTCGATAGGATAAGCCATGGTGTCCCTGTTGTTTGCTTGCTGACCATCTTATACGACTATTAACTGCGCAGCCAATAGGCGCGGAGCAGGAATCGTTGCACCAAAGCAGGGCATCGGACTCCTTTTCGATGCCACTGTGCAAGGCACGCCACAGTCAGGAAAGAAATATTGATTTGTATCAAGTATGCAGCAGCCAGCGCGCGCATTTTCCACTATGCTTCTATTATTGAATCTCGCCAATTGTAACGAAGCGTACGCCCCATCCCCGCCGCCTTTATACAAGTGTCAGCTGTTTTACTCGAACATGCCAGCCCCAACTTCGCCAGCAATCTTCGTGACTTTATAAAGGACCTAGCCATGTTTAAGAATTTACTGATCAAATGGAAGTTGGCGACCCTCGTTGCCGTGATGATGGCGGCCCTGCTGGTGGTCGGCATCAGCGGCTATACGGGCATCGCCACCGTGGGCAACGCCGTCAATGAAATTGGCGTGGTGCGCCTGCCATCGATCCAGGGCTTGCTGATGATGAATGAAGGCCAGACGGCCGTCGCCGCCGCGACCCTGACGGCGGCCATCTATGAAAACAATTACCAGGCACAGGACAAATTTGCCGAAGCGCTGCAGCTGCGCACGCGCGCCTGGACCAATATCGAGGCGGGGCGCAAGCTGTACGAGCCGCTGCCGCAAACCCCTGCGGAAGCCGTGCTGTGGCAGCGCTTCCAGGGCGAGTGGACGGCCTGGAAGGCGGACGACGACAAAGTGCGCGCCATCCTGCGCCAGCTGGCCGACAACCGCGACGAGCAGCGCCAGAAAGCGCTGTTCGTGGACTTCTACAAGCAGTACCAGGATTCGCGCGCGTTGTTCAGCAAAGCCGAAGCGAGCCTGAACGAGATCATCAAGCTCAATAACGGCGTGGCCGAGGCCAGCGTTAAGGCGGGCGGCGCGGCCGTGGTGCGCTCGGAAAGCCTGATGGTGATCCTGGCGCTGCTGGCGTCGGCCATCGGCATCGCCTGCGCCGCCTACATCACGCGCGCCATCACGCAGCCGATCAATTCGGCCGTGAAAGTGGCGCAAACGGTGGCCTCGGGCGACCTGACCAGCCAGATCGAGGTGCACACGACGGAAGAAACGGGCCAGCTGCTGCAGGCGCTGAAAGACATGAATTCCAGCCTGGTGAACATCGTCGGCCGGGTGCGCGGCGGCACGGAAACCATCGCCACGGCGTCGTCGCAGATCGCC
This sequence comes from Janthinobacterium sp. AD80, assembly GCF_002878455.1. Taxonomy (GTDB): domain Bacteria; phylum Pseudomonadota; class Gammaproteobacteria; order Burkholderiales; family Burkholderiaceae_D; genus Janthinobacterium. The sequence goes on along the minus strand of NZ_NRDQ01000256.1, from coordinate 775 downwards.
AGCGGCAACCTGGACCTGTCCTCGCGCACGGAAGAACAAGCCAGTTCGCTGGAAGAGACGGCGTCGTCGATGGAAGAGCTGACGTCGACCGTGCGGCAGAATGCCGACAACGCCCAGCAGGCCAACCAGCTGGCGCTGAGCGCTTCGGGCGTGGCGGTGAAGGGCGGCGAGGTGGTGGGCAAGGTGGTCGAGACCATGGATGCCATCAACGACTCGTCGCGCAAGATCGTCGACATTATTTCCGTCATCGACGGCATCGCCTTCCAGACGAATATTCTCGCCTTGAACGCGGCCGTGGAAGCGGCGCGCGCGGGCGAACAGGGACGCGGCTTTGCCGTCGTGGCGACGGAAGTGCGCAACCTGGCGCAGCGCTCGGCCGCCGCGGCGAAAGAGATCAAGACCCTGATCGGCGACTCCGTGGTGGCGGTGGACGCGGGCAGCAAGCTGGTGGCCGAGGCGGGCAGCACGATGGCGGAAATCGTCTCCAGCGTGCAGCGCGTGACGGACATCATGGCCGAAATCAGCCTGGCCACGCAGGAGCAAAGCTCGGGCATCGACCAGATCAACCAGGCCATCGGCCAGATGGACCAGGTGACGCAGCAGAATGCGGCCCTGGTGGAAGAGGCGGCCGCCGCGGCCGAATCGCTGCAGGAGCAATCGGGCCAGCTGGCGGGGTGGTCAGCGTGTTCAAGCTCGATGGCATGCAGGTGGCGCAGGTGGCGTCCGCTGGCCAGCCGCGCAAGGCGGCGGCGCCCGTGCGCCCGCTGCGTCCAGC